>JAEYYR010000001.1 GCA_023428375.1 bacterium
CTATTGTGATAGTCGATGATGCAATGGTAACTCGTGCATGTGGTAGCTGTAATACTGATTGCAACACCAATTGCAATAGCAAATGTATTAAATACAAAGGCACCAAAGCATTCTGCAACTTGTTTGCACAAGATTTACAAGTGCCCGGTTCTGGTTATATTGCAAATCTTACCAGTAATCAATTTCGTGTAACGGGTGATGCCGTTATTTCAGGAAACTTGACCGTTGATGGTGAAATTTTTACCACCGATGAAGAAATTAGCTTTACTGATCTTATCGTTGATAATCTTACCGTCAATGGCATCTTCACCACGAATGGTCCCGTGAATATGGGCACCAATGCATCTGATGATATCATCAACATTGGTACCAATGCATCAGCTGGGCGTGAAGTAAATATTGGTAGTGATATTGGTACCTCGGTCACCACAATTCTTGGTGATACATCAAGTCTTGTACTTGGTTCACCCGCTAATAGTGCTAACTTAAATGCAACCGGTAATATCAATATTGCAACGGAAGCGACAACTGGCGTTGTAAGTATTGGAACCGGTGTAGGCGTTGGTGGACAAGTCGCTATAGGAAGTTTAGACGCTACTAACGCAATTTTGTCTGAAAATCTTACTATTAGCACGGATTCATCACTTGTTTCAACAAGCACTAATACCAGTTTCCTATCAAATTCATCCTTCACCGCTAATGCACCAACGGTAGGATTAAGTATCAATCCAGTTGCTGCAACAATCAATATTGGTACTGGTGCTGCAGCAAAAACAATTCATATTGGTGATGGCGCATCAGCAAATATCATTACTATGGGTAGTACAACAGCAGGAGCAACTACTACACTTCAAGGTGCTAATTCGCTAACGAATGGTATTGCATTAAATGCTGGTGGATTTGTAAGTGTGCAAACACCTGCTCAAGTTACTGGTGGTGGAACAAACTTAGTATTAAATTCACGCGTAGGACAAGTAAACTATACGGGATTAGGAACGCCGGTAGATTCATTTGCAAACCTTACCCTACAAAATAGTACGATCACTACAAATTCAGTAGTATTCTTTTCAACAAATATTTCTGGTACCGAAGATGCAATTATGGCATTGACTGGTGTTCAATTATCTGCTGGAAGTGCAGCAATGCAATTTAAAAATATTGGTGGCGATCCACTTGCTACTAACCTACAAGTAAAATTCTGGGTTCTTAACTAAAAAATAAAAACTCTGTAATTTGAGGGGACTCTTCGGAGTCCCTTTTTATTGACCTCTTAAAAAAAAATATTTTAATCTCCCCATATAACAATTCATGGAGATTAGAATGAAAAAAATTATCAAACACTTTCTTTGTTTAGCCTTGTTATTACCATTCCAGGTAATGACTGCTAACACACCTGTTCAATCATGTGAAGTTCAAGCAAAATCACCATATGTATATCTCAGCACCGAATTGCGTCGCGCTGTAGAATGCTTGAACCGCATGTTGCCAGAGCACTCATGGTCACATGAATTTAAAGACGTATGCGACCGTATTGCAAAAGACGGCATCGCAGCTCCAGCTGAACAAGCTGAAGCAGTTGTGGTTGAATGTTTGAACGTACTTGATGGTAATAATTGCGCTAAGTTACAAGAAGTGCAAGAAGCTTTCAAACGTTATGCAGAAGCATTACGTAACGGCGATACGCGTATTGTTTTAGCAGATGACGAAATGATGACTCGTGCATGTGGTAGCTGCAACAATAATTGCAACACCAACTGCAATAGCAAATGTATTAAATACAAAGGCACCAAAGCATTCTGTAATTTGTTTGCACAAGATTTACAGGTACCAGGCTCTGGCTATATTGCAAATCTTACTGCCGGTACCCTTCGTGTAACAGGCAATGCTAATATCACGGGAGATTTAAGCATTGATGGAACCATATTTAATAACGCTTCGATGAGTATTGATGATTTGGTGGTTGATGATTTAACCGTTAATGGCACTTTTACGGCAAATGGTCCGGTGAATATGGGCACTGATACATCAGGTGCTCAAATTAATATTGGTACTGCCGGTATAGGTCGCTATGTTGTAATAGGTAACCCAGAACTGGCAAGTGGCGTAAATATACAAGCAAATACACTGGGTTTAACCCTACAAACAACTGGTGGGGCTGGAGCAGATATCCTTATAAACTCTGACAATATTGTCTCAATTGAAGCTGATACTAATATTAATATCAACACTCCGGGTGGACCAATTAATATTGGTACCAATCTTGATACTTCAGCAATAAACATTGGTACTGGTGGCTCACGCGCGATTATAATCGGAAACAATACAACCGGAACTTCACTTGCATTAAATACAGGTGTTGATACTGGTGTTTCAGTGTCAGGATTTAGTCAGGTCAATCCAGGTGTCGGTGTAACAGTTGCAGTTAATAATAATCGTGTTGGACAAGTTTCGTATGGTGGTTTTACGACTGCGCCTAATAATGATTTAGTATTAACATTAACCAATAATAAAATAACATTGGGTTCCCGCATATTAATTACAACATATATTAATGGTCCTGAGATTGCGGTCATGTCATTACGAAATCTTACCTTAGCAGTGGGAAGTGCAACAATAACATTAACCAATACGGGCAGTGCTGCACTCGATGCAAATACGGGTGTCTTTATTAATTATTGGGTACTCAATTAATGTATTATGCATTGAAAGGGAGACATTGGTCTCCCTTTTTTCTTTGTTGACTCTCAAAATATTATATTTTACCTTCAGTGAAGCATTACCATTGAAGGAGAGTATATGAAAAAAATATTGTATGGATTGTTGTTGTCCATACCATTTACCCAGATAAAAACAGAAGAATATTGTACTTGGGATTTTGAAGAAAATTCAGTAATACAAGATCAAGAAATTGCAGCATGTCGTTCATGTGGCAGCTGTGGATGCAAAAGCGCGTGTATTAAATATAAAAAATCTAAAGCTTTTTGTGCGTTACTTACCAAATATTTGCGAGTCACCGGAAATGCACATATTAACGGTAATCTTATCGTTGATGGTACTTTAACCACCGCTGGAATTTTCAATAACGGATCGGCGGAATTTGATGATCTCACCGTCAATGGAACCTTTACTACCTTGGGTCCCGTTAATATGGGTGCCAATGATACTGAAGATATTATTAATATTGGTACTGGTGGTTCAAACCGCTTTGTAAATATTGGTAATACCAATACCGGAAGTGAGACGCGCATATTTGGTAATGAGGATGTTACTGATGGTATTACCCTTAGTGCTGGTGGAAATGTTCGCGTTATGCCTTTCAACATAACGTTTGTAACTGCACCATTTACGGTTAATCCACAGGGTAGAGTAGGAAGATTAACCATATCAGGTTTGGCTACACCTTTCGGCCAGACGAGCTCCGATATTGTTATTAGCAGTTCGGCAATCACCAACTTGTCTGCGATAATTATTGGATCGATTGGCATAACAGGTGCCGAAGATGCACAAATGTCATTAAAACGTATGGTTGTAACGCCCGGAACCTTAACAATCAATCTTAGAAATAATGGTACGCAAAACTTAATAAGTAATGTTAACTTGGCTTTTTGGATTCTGAATTAATGTTGAAAATATTTACGAAATTATCAATTCATTAGGAGAACAATGATGCTTTCAATCAAAAAACATTTCTTATGTTTATTTTTATTACTATCGTCACCTATCCGTGCTGAGTCATCAGAATTTGTATACATCACGCAGAACGTGCGCGATATTTTGACGTCTCTCTATGAAGTATTACCAAACCACACTTGGTCATCAGAATTCAAAGATGTATGCAATCGAATCTGTAATGATGAATCAATAACCGAACACTCTAAAGCAGAAATGGTGGTATTAGAATCGCTGGCATTATTTAAAAACAAAAACTGTCCTGAACTTGCAGAAATTGAACAAGAATTAAGCGGCTATCTTACACAACTTCGCAACAATGATGCACAAGTAGCAGTAACTGATCAAGAACGAATCACTCGCGCATGTGGTAGCTGTAATAATGATTGTTCTACTAACTGCAACAGCAAATGCATTAAATACAAAAAAACCAAAGCATTTTGCAATTTACTTGCTCATGATGTACAAGTTGATGGTTCTGGATATGTTGCAAATCTTACTGCTGGCAATTTACGTGTTACCGGAACAACCAACTTTACAGGACAAGTGACATTTGATGTTGCACCTACTTTTCCTCAAGAACCTGTTGCAATGGTTACTACTACAACCACTTCTGCTCAAGCAGGGTCAGCGCGAATTGCACGTGTATTTTTTAATGTTGATCAACTTGCAAACGATGTACCAACAAATTATGAGATTAATAGTAGCGCAATTACTACCGATTCATTTATCTTATTTGGCGCTATATATGCCAATGTTGACAACTCTAATCTGTTTATGAGCGGGGTTACCACTGGTCCGGGTTTTGTTGCTTTTAATCTTACAAATTCTGGACCTGATAATTTAACAAATGGATTTTATATTACGTACTGGGTTTTAAATTAAAATTTTACTGGGGACCTTCATGGTCCCCATTTCTTATATACATAAATTTTTTTAAATAGTTAGGAATAGTATGAACATTTCTAATACATTTGTTGCAATTCTTTTATCATTACTTATACCCGTAACTATCACTGCAGAATGCTGCAATTCACAAAACTCATGCGTTAAATTCAAGCAAAAAATCCGTGCTTATTGCGCCTTGCTAGCGCAAGATTTACAAGTTCCGGGCTCAGGATATATTGCAAATTTAACTGCTAATACATTGCGCGTTACAGATAATGCGCTCATTTCAGGAAATTTAACCGTAAATGGTACTATATTTACTGAAGAAGCACTTAATTTCGGTGATATCACCATAGAAGATCTCACGGTAAATGGTACTTTTACTGCTAACGGCATATCTAATATTGGTACCAATTCAACCAATGATGCAATAAATATTGGAACTGTTGCGGCAACGGGCGGACGCGATATCGTTATTGGTAACACGGTTCCGGGAAGTAGTTTAGTATTAAACGGTGGTGTTGATAACACGACAGCTTCTGGTGTTGCTGTATCAGGTACTACCAGCTTAATATCAATTTTAAGTTTCAACTCAACTAATCACGATAGAGTTGGTCAAGTAGGATTTACGGGAAATACATTAGCGAGTGGTGCCACCGCAAATATCGTAATTAGTAATAATACCGTCACCATAAATTCTCGTGTATTAGCTACCTTATTTTATGATGCGGCAAGTACCGATACACGATTAATAATTAGAAACATTGTTGTAACTGGCAATGCCATGACGATTACCATTCAAAATATAGGCACCGTAGGGCTTGCAGGTGGTGACATTGTTTTTGTTAATTTCTGGGTATTAAATTCCTAAATATTTAAAAAATGTGTATTTGCGGGACTGTAGAGTCTCGCATTTTAATGTGTCAAACATAGTTTTTTTAAGAAGCTCATTAATAGTAGAACTTGATCTATCATCAAAATTGATACTACAACCACCAGCCAAAAGGATATTTATGAAGCATTATATTCGTTCACTCGTATGCATTACGAGCATATTATTCTCTAGCTTTTCGATCGCTGATTGTAACAGCTGTAATACTACATCTAGCGTAACTAATTGCTGTTCAAAAAATGATTGCATAAAATTTAAAGATAAAACAAAGGCATTGTGCGCCATAATGGCACAACAGTTAGACGCTCAAAATGCCTATATTAATAACGCAACCATAAGAAATTTACGTGTTTTTAATAATGAAAGTATCGGTGGTACGCTTAATGTAAATGGTCAAGCCACTATTCTAGAAGATTTAAATATTAATGGCACCTTATCATTAAACGGATCATCAACAATTGCTACATCATTTGCGCAGTATGCATTTTTTACGAGAAATACTGATCAAGCAGGAATTGCCGATGGTGAGATTGTTGAATTCACTACTGATGCTATTGTACCCACAAGCGGTATATCAAATGCAAACGGCGTCATAACTTTTGCAGAATCTGGCTTATATCTTATAAACTTTAGCACGCAAGTTGCGGATGGTAGTGCCGGTTATAATGCTTTTAGATTAATCAGTGATCCTAGTGGAACCGCTACACCAATATCCGGCACAGCATTTGCAAGCGATCCAGATGCATATGCACAAACACCGGGTATGACCTTAGTTCAGATCCAATCGGGACAACAAATCGCTTTAGCAAATTATTCTGGTAATACGGTTACTTTAACAACAGCCCCCATGACCTTAGTAGAACCAGCAAATGTAGCAGCTATTAGTATTATTAAACTTAATTAAAAGGAATTGGTATGTTTTTGTATGTAATTATATATATAATGCTGCAGTTTAACTTTTCTAATGCGGAAAATTGTTGTAATAACAAATGTGTGAAATTTAAAGATTCTGAAGCATATTGTTCCGTTGTTACGCGTGATATTCAAGCACTTACCACTGGTTACATTGTTAATGCAACATTGGGATCAAAAAACGTTATTGAAAATGAAATCGTTGATGGTCAAATTTCAGTAAATGATGGAATAAATTTTAGCAATAGCCTAACGATTAATGGTGAACTGATCATTAATGGCGTGCCTTACACACCATCAGCGCCAGAATTTGCATTTTTTTCTTATTCAACCTCCGGAACGGTAATCGCATCGGGCGCAATTGTTCCGTATGATATCGATGTTCAATCTACAGCAGGTATTACCTTGAATGGTGATGGTTCATTTACTTTAGTGACACCGGGCATATATGCAATTAATTTTTTAGTAAATATTTTAGAAATTGAAGCCTCATTTGTCTTATCAACCGTACCAGTGAGTGGCAGCTCAAATTTTGCAAACACACAATTTGCACGAACTACATCACGAGTTCCTAATTTAGGATTTGCCATTATTGAAACTACAGAAGCAAATACGGTGGTGGGGGTAAGAAACAACTCATCATTTTCTTCTACCACTAATCAAACTCTTACGACCGGAAATACTATTGCTGGTGTTCAAATATTGAAGATACGCTAAGGAACTAACTATGATTATTAACTTATTTCTTTATGTTTTAATTTGCACACAATTGTTCTTCATTCAAGCAGATAGTTGTTGCAGAAATTCATGTCTTAACTTCAAAGACAAAACACGCTATCTTTGTGCATTACGTGCAAATGAAATACAGTCTTTAGGAAGCGGATATATTAATAACGCATCATTTAATAATTTGACCGTTATCAATGACAATACGACAAATGGCGATTTGGTTGCGGCAAACATTTCGGTAATTGGTGATGTAAATGTGGTAGGCGACATTACCGTCGATGGTGTATCAATAACAACCAATACGGTAAGTCAATACGGCTTGTTTATAAGTACTGTATCACAAGTGGTATCAAATTTAGATATTGTTGAGCTAGAAACGGTAACTGCCAATGGCATTACCAACGCAGCTGGTGTAATAACATTTAGCGAACCAGGTTATTACATAGCAAATTATACGATTGCAATTCAACCAGCTGGACAAAGCACTTTCCGTCTTGTATTTGATCCACTTGGCGCTGCAACACTCATTCCGGGTGCTCAATTTAACACGGTAGGGGGTAGTGATGACTATCAACAATCAGGTATTACAATAATACAAATTCCATCAGCGGGCACTACGATTGGATTGCAAAATTTTACCGGAGGAGCACGACAAATAGATGCGGTTGCTGGATTACCAAACAACATTGCATCACTACAAATAGTAAAAATCGCTGATCTTTAATAGCATAAAAAAAGGACCCTTTTAACGGGGTCCTTAATTTTTTTACAAAAACTACTTACGCTTTATTCGCTTGAGCAACTTTTTTTGCAAGACGGCTCAATTTACGGGATGCCGTGTTAGCATGAATCATGCCCTTGCTTTTAGCACGTGATAATTGTGCCGCAACGTCTTTCAATAAATCTTGCGCTTGGCTTGCATCATTTGACAATGCTGCCAAAACCTTTTTTATAGCAGTTTTGATCGCAGTACGACGCGCAGTGTTACGTTCTTGACGTACTTCACTTTGCTTAGCTGCTTTTTTAGCTGAAGATGTATTTGCCATCTTGTTTACTCACTTAAATTATAGAACTTTTTGAACCTTTTTAGCTTTTACGCACTTGGTACAAACCTTACCTACTTGCACTTTAGTAGAGGAATCATTGGTTACCGTAAAACGCATTCTATGAACGTTTGGATAAACCCATTTTTTAGTGCGGTTATTAGCGTGACTTACCATGTTAGCAACGTGAGGACGTTTGCCACATACTGCACAGATACGTGACATGTGCAAATTCCTTTCAAAACTCGGGGCAATATAATATGTATAGAAGTATAGTAAATATACAATTTTTTTCAATTGATTCTCGCAATTCTTTTATGTTTACATATAAAGATTGCAAAATTTCAATTGAACCTTCCTTAATAAAGGGCTGTTTTAGCAAAAGGCCCTCATGTAAACATGAAGGCCTTCATTATTTATCGAATTGAATGTTCAGTACGTGGTGGAAGTCCAAGAAGTTCGTAAACTTCACCCGCAAATAATGTTTCTTTTACTAATAGCTCTTTTGCCAACTTTTCAAGCATCTGTTTATTATTCTTCAACAACTCATATGCTTGTTTATAGCAATTTTCTATAAGAGAGCGCATGGTTTCATCAATTTTCTTAGCTGTCTCTTCAGAATAATTGCCTGGCTGGGACTGATCATACACTAAGGTACCTAATTCAGGGGTCATACCGTAATTACATACGATACGACGGGCAATATTGGTTGCATGCTGGAAATCACTCATTGCACCGGTAGAAATTTTGTTGAAGATTAATTCTTCAGCAATGCGACCACCAAGCGCCTTCATAATAGAACCAAGCAATTGTTCCTTCGTTTCAGAATATTTATCACGTTCAGGTAAGAAATGCGTAACACCCAATGCAGATCCACGGGGAATAATAGTCACTTTGTATACAGGATCAGTAATATCGGGCAACAATAAACCTACCAACGCATGACCCGCTTCGTGATAGGCTGTCATTTCTAATTCATCTGGAGTCATAATAACTGACTTACGTTCTTTACCCAAAATAATTTTGTCGCGTGCTTCTTCAAAATCTTCAATCATAGCCTTGGTACGACCATGTTTTGCAGCTTGGATCAAGGCGTCGTTTAAAAGATTTGCAAGATCAGCACCAGTAAATCCTGGAGTACCGCGAGCAATTTTTGCCAAATCAACGGCATCATCAATTAATGCGTTTTTAGCATGTACTCGCAAAATATCTTCACGCGCTTTAACATCTGGATATGGTACATAGACTTCGCGATCAAAACGACCAGCACGAACCAACGCCTTATCAAGAATATCTTTTCGGTTGGTTGCCGCTAATACAATAATTGATGTATTAGTATCAAACCCATCCATTTCCGTTAACAATTGGTTCAATGTTTGATCTTTTTCTGAATTACGATCGTGACTACGGCTGCTACCAATCGCATCAATCTCATCAATAAAGACTATGCATGGCGCATGTTTGCGCGCTTGTGCAAATAAATCACGCACACGTGCAGCACCAACACCAACAAATTCTTCAACAAATTCTGAACCACTTGCACTAAAGAATGGTACGTTAGCTTCGCCAGCCACCGCTTTTGCCAGCATAGTTTTACCGTTACCTGGTTCACCAACTAACAAAACACCACGGGGCAAACGAGCACCAAGTGCTTGATATTTTTTAGGATTTTTTAAGAAATCAACGGTATCTTCTAATTCTTCTTTTGCTTCTTCAGCGCCTGCCACGTTTTCAAACTTCAAACGAACTTGCGACGGCAAATACATACGAGCACGGCTGCTTGTGCGACCAGCAGTAGTAACTGCTCCGCTTGCTGCAGAACCAGAATCCTGTGGTTTGAGTAACTTCGAATATGCTTCTTTAAGATCTTCATTTTTGACCATATCATGGCCACGTTTTGAAGCAATCAACGCTGCTTGATTTATCAAGTTTGCAAGATCTGAACCACTGAAACCAGCAGTGTCACGCGCAAGATCATGTAAGTTTACTTCATCAGAAAGTTTTACTGAGCGTGCATGAATTTTTAAAATTTCTTCACGGCTTTCAGTGTCAGGGAATGGAACATCAATGCGACGGTCAAATCTGCCCGGTCTTAACAACGCTTTATCCAAAACATCAGGCATATTGGTTGCTGCCAAAATAACGATCGGCGCACCGGATGATTCAAAGCCATCCATTTCAATTAATAATTGGTTAAGTGTTTGTTCACGTTCATCGTGTCCACCACCCATGCCACTACCACGTTGACGACCGATTGCATCAATCTCATCAATAAATATAATACACGGTGCATGTTTGCGCGCTTGTGCAAAAAGATCACGAATACGTGCAGCACCAACGCCAACAAAAACTTCGATAAAATCAGAGCCACTAACAGACAAGAATGGGCAATGTGCTTCACCGGCTATAGCTTTTGCAAGCAAGGTTTTACCATTACCTGGTTCACCTACCAATAAAACACCACGGGTTAAACGAGCACCGATTTTACGATATTTTTCAGGATTTTTTAAATAATCAACAATATCTTGTAATGCTTCTTTTGCTTCATGAGCACCGGCAACATTATTAAAATTTACTTTAATTTGTGCAGGCATAAACAATTTTGCTTTACTCTTGCCCATTGAAAACAAATTGCTTGAACCACCACCAGAAGAGCGATTTTGGCGTACAAAGAATATAACAAAACCTATTGCTCCAAAAAGCATCATCGCAAACAGAATGTGCCAAATATTGAGTTCAAGGGAAGCATCTTCCACTGAGAAGTCTACGTTATGAGAACGCAAAAGATCAAAGTTAGATGGTGCATCAGCGATAGAAGCTTCAAACGCTTTTCCATCTTTAAAGCGACCATACGC
This sequence comes from bacterium, assembly GCA_023428375.1. Taxonomy (GTDB): domain Bacteria; phylum Babelota; class Babeliae; order Babelales; family Babelaceae; genus JAEYYR01. The sequence continues at coordinate 10,989 of JAEYYR010000001.1, forward strand.
TTTGGTTTTATTAACAATATCAACGGATTTAATTTGGTCGGTTTCAACCAATGATAGAAACTCTGAGTAACTTAACTGTCTTTTAGTGCGTGAATAGTCTGTCATATGTGTTAGTAAAGCAAGGCTAGTTACCAACAAAAATACGATGAAAAAGACATTACGCGGACTTGATTTGAAACTCTTAAAGTATTTTGAAAATTTCATAGTCACCTTAGTCAGTAAGCGTATGACCCACTGTCATACATTCTATTAGTATATATTATTTTACGTACGCCCTGAAGGGTTAAACTCTCTAAAGAGCCCTACTAGTTTATTAAATTAGAAGATTTTGTGAATCCGCTCTTATGAAACGCTGCGATAGGTCGACCAAGCAGGACAACAAACTTTGTATGATCCTGTATCGATCACCAATCGCTTGCCGGTCAAAACATTAAGTATCACCAATTCATGGATACCATTCTTTTGATGTATGAAAGCGACCATGGTACCGCATGGTGACCATACCGGATCCATTTTATTACCATCATCTGTTGTAAGTTGTTTTGATTTGCCATCGCCCAAATTCAACTTAACCAATTGTAACGTGCCCTTTATGCGCTTAGAAAAAACGAGTGAATCTTCATTAACAGAATATGATGGTCCAACACAATAACCATCATCGGTAATAATCTCTGTCCAATCATCGTGCACGTGATATTTTTTTATCTTACCTTTGCAGCAATAAATAATATTGCCATCTTTGGTAACTTGCGGACATCCGGTAGGTACCGGTTCATGGACCAACATGGTATGAATACTTTTCATTTGTTTGCTATCAAATTTAAAGTGCCAAATATCACCTGAACGGCAATAGGCAATAAATTCTCCGCGTGGTGCATAACTTACGCCAGCAAACGTACCCGGTTTGTCAATAATGATACGTTGATGCCCCAATAAATTAATCATCATCAAACGAACGTTATGTGCAGTGCATTCAGAAAACACTAAACCTGGTGCTTCTTGCGATGCATTCCATGCGGGACACACAATAGGTTGCGCTGTCGAAATTAAAGAATGATGCTCGCCACTGCCATTCCAAAAACAGTATTTTAACGAATATTTATTATGAAAACTGGTATCATCAATAGCAATGTAGGCAATATATGAACCAAACGGTCCATCATAATTAAATAACTGCTTCCATAACCACAAAGCTATTTGTTCTTTTGTCGAACCATCAGTATGTAATGCACATTTTTTTCCACCTAATAGAGTTCCATCAAGTGCATCATACAAGCGCCAAGCAACCATAGGATTTTCATCATTAGTAGATGAAATATATAAAACACACAACGCATCATCGGCATCTGTTTTGATATCACTTTTTGTAGAGGGCTGCTTTCCCTGTTTAATATGCAAAGTCATTTGACCAGTGATTTCAACACCCATCTTTAACTGCTGCATCAAATCAACCACTAATTGATTGTCATCAGTACAAACACAGGTCATTGAAATAATTTTTTTAGCTGCATGCTGAGAAGATATGGTAGATTCGATAGGATTTTCATCGTTTGCGCAGAGCATTGCAAATAAGAGCGGTAGAATGAGCAACATTAGATTTCCTTATATGTATAATCAAGATGAAACACAAAACCGTGTGAATTGAATTTCATCCTTGATTTTACCATCATCAAAAGTTTGATCAAAATTTGATGCGTGCACGCAACTATTAAAAGAAAGTAATATTTTATTAAAGTATATTATCCAACCATACCGTTTGATGTAAATCATCATAATCATTAATAAGCGTCAGAGTTTCTATACCGAGCAATTCATTATTCACGAACAAGAAATTAATATTTTTATAAGAGACCTTTAAATCAAATTCCGTAATATTGAATTTAAATAATAAAAGAGACTGGTTGCGATTCCAATCTAAATATAAAACGCTGAGCAAGGTATCATTTAGAGAAATATGCTTCAAAATGGGCAACCCATATTCAATTCTTCTTGACGTGTAATTGGGATAGTATGAACAGATGGGATTAGAAAAAAGAATTTCAACTTCTTGTACATAACCACTGCGATTTATTATTAACATACCTGCTTCTTCAAGCGAATAAGCTGTAATTACATCTTCCTGAGAGGAAGATACTAAATTATATGTCTTATTATTATCGAAGAAAACTTCGTATTTTCTATCAATACTTTTGTTGATTTCTTTTAAAAATAACATTTAGCACTATTTTTTAGTTGTAATTTTGATTAATTTGAAGGATAAACTGACACAATTTTTTTCAATTGATTAAAGAAACTTGTTAATGCTTGGTATTCTATATGATGAATAAAAAATAAAACATTTCCATATTCATCCTTAGTTTGCCCTTTACAACTAATCTTCCCTAAAGAATCTATTTTATAATTCAATGCTAATCCCTCTTCTATTGTTGCAAACATAAAGTCTTTAACTTTATTTGCAAGAAAAGCCTGTAAGTTATCATGAAAGCTTTGGAAATCTTCAGTACGAAAATAGGTGAAATATCGGGCACTGAATCCCTTGCTTATGATCTCTACTTCGGCATCGAGCCAATTACTATCCCAATGATTATCTGCCGCGGGATTACTTCGGCGAATAATATTAATTTGCAGCTTTCCATCAATAGTATTTAAAATCATCGTTCTAGCGCTTATTTTTTAAAAAAATCAAACATTTTGAGTATTAAAACTTAAATCGAGTCGATCGCACTCAAAAGAAATATATTCACCTTCTACTAAATCACCCGGTAAATAATCATCTAATTTTATATGAAAAGAACCAATCTGAATTATGCATTCTTTCATACATATCACTTTTCCTCCGATTCGATATGCAAAAAAATCTTGCAATTTTTCTATTCTGAACTTATCACTATCAATACGATAAATATTAGATGAATTTAGGGCACCAAACTCAGAATTTATTATTTGACCTTGCTTGCCATGGAATGGATGTGCAAAAAATAGAAATTCATACATTCCATCAGAAATATAAACTTCAGCTTCTAAAGCTTCTTTAGAATGCCAATTCATTTTCTCAATTTTAAACATGTCAATTATTGCATTATTGATTAAAATAAGTTTCCATATCTCGAATACCCAAATCTTTACAAATAAACATCATGATTTTGACATAATATAAAATATCCACTAATTCGGCATCATTGTGTTTTAAGATTAATAATGTAGTTAAGGGTACTAATATTAATCGTTGGGGATAAATTATTAAATCAAAATCATTGGTATGCATTCTAAATTTCAAAACTATCCCTTTTTGTTCATTATTAATTAACTCATTCACTAGTTGCTTACAAAATTGATTAATATCTGAAATTTCTAAATCAAATTTTCCACTATTACCTAATATATTATTTAATATGGTCATCAAATATTGATAGGGAGATCGGAAATGATATGTTGCACCTGTGAACGCATAGACCCTATTCGGTAAAGGATCTTGAAATGGAGAATGTTCGAATTCAGAATCTTCGATTACTCTAATTTTTTTTATAATCAAATTTTTGAACAAAAATGTAACCATGTATAAGTATTTAATGGTATCAAAAACTGGTTGGTCACACTCATCATAATCTGCTTTCATCGTAAAGAAATCAGCAAAATCATATAATAAAATAATGGAATAATTATTACCAGCATATAACATTAATTCGAACCCTGAATCATTTACAAATACATGAATACCGCGCGCAGAATTTAAAGGTGTATCAGCTAAATATTTTATGACAGATTCATCTTTGTTTTGCATTAATAAATATTCGAAATTCAACGCAAATCCATTATTAATAACATCGGATATTTCATTTTCGTTTAATTTATCACGAAACTCTAGTTGTATCTCTGTGTTTTTCCATTGATGATAAGTAGCAAACGGAACTTTAAACATTACAATCCAATAAATTAATATAAATATTCAATACTAGTATATTTAATCAAAATAGGTCTCTAAATCTCGAATACCCAAATCCCTACATAAATTCATAAAAATCTTTATGTAATATGCAACGTCAACATATTCTTTGTTATCCAATGTTTGCTTTTGTAGGTTTCCTAGTGATCTTAATGTTAAATTCTGTGGATAAACTGTTACTTCGAATTCTTGATTGTTCAGTATGAAATTAATTGATATGCCGTTTTCAGTATTTTCAACCAGCTGGGCTGCCCAATATTTTGCAATATCATTAATATCCGAATATTGATAATCATTTTTTATTTGCCCATTATTTTCAATGATATTATTAAGCAAACAGATCATATATTGATAAGGTGATTTCAAGAAATAAGTATTTCCTATTACAGCAGATATTGTATTTTGAATAGGGTTTTTCATACTAGAGAATTCAGGTTCGTATTCTTTGTCAGAATCCTCAACGATTTTTAATTTTTTAATAATTAAATTGCTTGATAAAAATAAAACAAAATCTAGATACTTAATCGTATCAAAAACTGGTTCATCAGATTCATCATAATCTCCTTGTATAGTAAAAAAATCAGCAAAATCATCCAAAGTCATACTTAAATATTCATTTGTCACATAGAAGTTCAATTCAAATCCCGTATCATTCAAAAGAACATGTACTGAGCGCCATGTATTAGAAGGTATAGCAGTTAAGTATTCAAGAGGTGACTCATCTATCGAATCTTTCAATATATAATCAAAATTCAAATTTGAGCCATTTTCAATAATACTTGTAATTGTTGCTGCTGGTGCTTTAGTGTGGAAAAACTGAATTTTAATCGCCGTATATTTATTTCCATTAAACCAATACATTTTAGCTTTCGATCGAAATTTTATGCATTTTAATTTGGATTAATTAAGCATCAAAATATGTTTCTAAATCTCGAATGCCTAAATCCTTGCAAATGAATAACATTATGTTCATATAGTATAAAACATCAACAAACTCGACATTTTTTTGGTTTTTCATTAGCAATTTATTAAATGGCTTCAAAATTAAACGTTGTGGAAAAATTATGAGCTCAAAATCTTTAGTATCCAAGGTAAAGCCAAAGGAAACGCCACTCTGTTCATTATTTTTAAGTTGATTTGCAAGCTGTTTACAATATTCATTAAAATCAGCAATTTCAGTCTCTAATTTTCCATTATTCTCCAAAATATTATTCAATATAGTCATCAAATATTGATAAGGAGATCTGAAATGATATGTTGCCCCAGTGAAAACGTAAACTGAATTGGGTAAAGGATCTTGAAATGGAGAATGTTCGGATTCAGAATCTTCTAAAAATTTAATTTTTTCAACATATAGATCATTGCAAATAAATGCTATCAATTTAAGATATGTTATAGCATCAAATACTAATTCTTCACATTCATCATAGTCACCTCTAACCGTCAAAAAATCTGCAAATCTATATAATCGTATGCTAAACCAATTTTGAGATGATCGATAGATTCGAAAGTCAAAACCAGATTCTTGAAAAAAAACTCGGAATTCATAAGCTTTATCTATTTGCAGTTGCAACAATTTTTCAGGATTAAACTGCGGAATAGATTCAAGCTGTTTCATTTCAAAAATCGAAGCTAAATATTTAACAAGATTATTATTAAATTGTCCTCGAATTTTCAAATAAACTTCCGTGTATTTGTTATCATTATACATATACTACTTTTTTTGCCCGCTACCTCAGTCGTTTTATTATGCAATAATAAACTGTCTATGACGGTCTGTACATCATCAGATGATTTATTTAGATAATGATAGTTTCTATTTTTGCGCTCTATCAGCAAATCTTTGGTTACCAAATCGAAATCGAGAAGATCATTCACTTTTTTAATGACAGACTCTGCTGAATGATATATTACCTACATATAAAGTAAACTATAAAAACCATTTACAATCATGGAATATTTTATCATTTCGATAATTATCACGATTTATATAAATGAAAATCGTACTGAACGATTCCATAGTTGACGTGGAAATTGGGTTTTGAAAACAGCTGCTTTTGCCGCCATATCATAAGCAGGAATACCCGAGCTTTGTTCAATTGCAATAGTGTTAACAGTACCGTCGTTTTTTACTTTGATGCAAATAACACATGCTTTTGTCGGTACAATACCTACTGGTGGATTCCATGATGATTGCACTGCCCCATATACCTCTGAGCCTATGGCAGTATCTGCTGTTTGATTCATCGGTATCGTGAGTATTTCATTTTTTGCTGCAATTGGTTCAACCGATTTTTTTACTGGTTCGATTGGTTTTGGTTTAATCTCTTTAACCACCGGTTTAGGCAATTCTTTTTTCTTTTCAACAACCTTTTTGACTGGTGGTTTTTTTGCCTCAACTTTTTTTGGTTGAATTTTTTTCTTTTCAACCGGTTCTTTCAAAGCATTTTTCTTTACTACTGGAGGTGGTGATTTGATCGGTGCAGCCTTTTTAGCTTCTTTTATCACTACCGCAGGATCTTCAACGCACATGATTGGATTGCCTGAGCATCCCGGCGCAATAATAAGATCTATGGGCTGATTATGCAACCAGATCATCCCAAGTATAAGCATGCAATGCACCATGATTGATGCGCAGCAACTTTTTTCTTTAACGCTTTTTGGTAGCCAAAGCCACGTGCGTAATACCGCCAATCGATTTAAGATATTGTATAAGGTCATTGACTGAGCCCCAGTTAATTGTCGCATCTGCACGGATGAAAACCACATGATCTTCCCGTTGCATGAGCTTCTTGATTTCAGATATTATCGTTTCTTTAGTTACTGCTTTATCGTTAACAAAAAGCTTTCCTTCGTTGTTAATCGCTATCACAATATCATCTTTACGACTCTCTGCTTCTTTTCTGTCACCTTGCGGCAATTGAACTTTGATACTATTATGCATCACCGGTACAGCAACCATGAATATTATTAATAAGGTAAGTGCAGTATCAATCAATGGTGTTAAGGTAATCTCAGGTAATTGGTAATCACGTCGTCGACGAGAATTATAGCGCTTCATAGTTCACCATTACCGAACAAAAATTTGACGCACTATCCAAGAACATGCATCGGTTAAGGAACTTAATTGAAAATCTAATTTACGTAATCTAATTTGCAAATAATGAAACATCATGACCGCAGGAATAGCTACTAACAACCCTGCCAATGTGGTAATTAATGCTTCAGCAACACCAGGTGCAACCGTCACAATATCAGCAGATTGTTTTTCACTAATGCGTAAAAACGCATGAATCAATCCCCATACGGTACCAAATAAACCTAACAATGGTGAAACCGCAGCGGTAACTAATAAAATACCCATATACTCTTGTTGCTCTTGCATAGTTTCATCAAGTGTTTTATCCATCACTAATGAATACAATTCAAAATCACGTTCATTCAATTCGTTCTTTATCATAAATGGGGTATGTAATAACGTTGTTACTGCAGTAATAACTTTATTAAAAAGAGCACCTGGCAAAGTATCTTTAAATTGTGCAGCAAAACTAATAAATCCATCAAAAGATTTTATTTGTCCTAAATTCGCTGACGCTTGTTGCAATGTTTTTTCGTGATTATTAATAACCATTAATTTATAAAAAAATACTGACCAACAAATAAGCGACATGCATAATAAAACGAGCAAGATTGCTATCGTTGCGCCATCAGATGCTTTTACAAGCTCCCACACAGAATTGCCAACCATAGTGTACATAGATACCTCTTCTCTTGTTGATCACGTGTTACAGTTTTTTTTCAAGTTTTTTAATGCCACTCATGACGCGTTTAATTAATTCACTCTTATCATGAATATTTTCTTCGATCTGTATTTCATAGGCACGCTTAACTAATGTACCGAGTATTGGCCCAGCTTCTACCATAGTTAATAAATCTCGTCCCTTTACAATAGGTTCTTCAGGTTTTTCAAACACACCATATTCACGAGCCCGTTCTGCAAATTTCATAATGTCTGCATCACGTTCTTTAGGAATATGTCTATCAACTTGTCTGCCGCGACGATCTGCATCAGCAAGCAATGTTAATAACTCTAAATTAGTATGTGAGCTTAATTGTAGCGCTAATCGCTTATAAGCGCGAGCAGATGAATTATGCTTAACAAACATTCCTGGTGACATATGATGACGCACCAACAATGAAACGGTTCCAATTAATTCATGATTTTCTGTAATGCGCTTTAATAACGATTGAGCAAAAGGAACGCCGGCAATTTCATGTTCATAACTTCGCAAGCGACCATCAATCATTCGCGTTGTTGTAGCTTTTCCTAAATCATGACACAACACGCCGTACAATAATTTTAAATGCGTCATTCTATCAAGACCGGTATTCGTTGCTGCAATATCAATTGCTTGCATCGTATGTTCAAACACATCACCTTCAGGATGCCATGCAGGTTCTTGTGGAACATTAGATAAAATCGCAAGTTCTGGCAACAATTCCTTCAATCGACTAATCGATTGATACCAGCGTAACCCTAATGAAGGTTTTTTAGATAATAAAAATAATTTTTCAAATTCTTGTTCAATGCGTTCACGTGAAATTTCTGTAAGATCCATTTTCTTGCATACTTCAGTTAATGCTTCATCAGGAAGCATTTCAAATCGACTAATAAATTGTACAACGCGAAAAAAACGTAACGGATCTTGTATAAAAAAATAGGGATCAGGTGATCGTAAAACTTTTTGTTCAATATCACGTAATCCATTAAACGGATCAATTAATTCATTGGTATGCATATTTATAGCCATGGCATTCATCGTAAGATCACGGCGTTTTAATGCTTCTTCAATTGTTAATGAAGTATCAATATGCACCACGGGTTTACGACCAGCTGCATCACTACGCGGTAAAGACCAATCAACAGGAATGGTAAATGAACGTAATACGCCAAAAGATTTTCCGACTAAATCAACGGGAATAAAATTTTCTAAAAGTGTGCGCAATGGTTCAAGCTCAATACCATGCACTTCAATATCATAATCTTTGATAGGTAATTGCAGTACAATATCTCTCACGCTACCACCGACAAGATAGGCGCGTGCACCTTGTTGTTGCAATGCTTGCAAAATATCACGCAAACCGGGATACTGCGAAAACAACGCATTCATTTGTGCTTCGATTAATGCTTGATATGCTGTATTAATATTATTCATTTCACCACTTATTCATCACGTGCAAGTATACGAAAAAAAACTTTTTGTTTAAACTGTTGCCGTTAAAAATTTTCTTGTAAAGGATCAATTATGTTGTATAGTATCTCGTTTTTACTACTTTGCACAATGGTTTTCAATAGTGATTGCTACACCTTTTCTTGGAAAAATTTAAATCCATTTAAAGGTGAAATTATTGAAGATAAACCATTCCAAAAAGAATATGATTTTGATGAAGGTGGCGAAGTTACCATCGAAAACAAAATTGGTAACATCACTGTCAAAGGTTGGACACAAAAAAAGATTCGCCTAGAAGCACGAAAAAAGGGAACGAATGATGAAGTGTATTACACCAGCATGAGCATTAAAATAAATAATAAAACAGCCTATATAACTACCGTTGCTGAAGACCAAGATGATATTGCTGAAGTTGAATACTTTTTATATGTGCCAAACCAAACATCGGTAAAAGCGCGGACTAAGGATGGTAAAATAAAAACCGAAAAAATTGATGCGCTCGTTGATTTGATCACAGAAAATGGAGACGTTTCAGTCGATGCAATTAACAGTGTGCAAGCAAAAGCCTTAAACGGTACCGTGAAATTAAAATTACGTCGCCTAGCACCAAATGGTTATGCATTTATTGAATCGTATAATGATAGCAATCTTTTCTTAGCTAATACGCTGAATACAAATCTTCGCTTGAAGACACTTGGCAAAAATAGCAAAATTGAAAGTGATATGTATCTTACGGTTGAGCCAATCACCACTAAATTAAATAAAGAATCATGGGAACGTGTAAAACGTGATGTTAAAGCGACTATTGGCACAGGAGACGCACCAATTACCGTTGATGTTATTAAGGGAAATATTAAAATAACAGAATTATAATTTTTGGTGGAGCTGACCGGGGTCGAACCGGTGACCTCATGAATGCCATCCATGCGCTCTGCCAGCTGAGCTACAGCCCCAACAATACATAAAGTTTAAAATATTGAATAAAAATTGCAACCAACAAAGGAATCGTATGTGGTCAATAGTACCGATTATTCTCTTCTCCGCTTATACTTGGAGCAGCGAACCTGAGATCAAATCTAATCAGATGATGATTGATGCGAGTAAGCATCAGATAGTATTCACAATTCCATTAGAAAAAGATGAAATTGTAATAAAAGATACCTTAACTTTTTCGACTAATATTGAAAACGCTTCTATTGATTGGACCAGCGAAGACCAAGCTGTGCAGCACTATGAACCATCTTTTAAACGTTCATTAATGGGCTATACCAATAATCCTACCTTCACCGTAACGATTAATCATGCTGGTGCAAAATCTGTAACCGATCCATTGCTACATGTTGGATATTTGACCAATAAATCTGATCAAGCGGTACAGTTTGATTTGCCCCTTTCAATTAATACGACTAACTCAGTTGAAGAATCTAAACAATCAGCGAGTATAACAACACAACCTCTCAATCAAGAAAATCAATCTTTGATAGCTCGTATTGAATTAACCGTTACCGGTTTATTTGATAAAGCGAAAAATTCAATCAAAGAGTTGGTTACCACAACGCAATCACCATTTATCCGTTTGATTCTGGTGTTCTTGATGGGTGTTTTGATGAGTTTGACTCCTTGTATTTATCCGATGATTCCTATTACCGTCGGCATTTTACAGACTAGTGCAAGCAAATCAGTATTTAAAAACTTCTTGTTGGCGCTCAGTTATACCTTTGGACAAGCAACTACTTTTGCAATGCTTGGATTCCTTGCTGCAACGGGAAGTACACAATTTGGCATGCTGTTAGGTAATCCATATTTTGTTCTGTTTTTAGTAGCATTTTTGACCTACATGGCAGGATCAATGTTTGGATTTTATGAAATATATATTCCAAATTTTTTACAATCTAATAATACGTCGGTACAAGGTGGCTCATTTATTTCCGCGTTCCTTTTCGGTGCAATTAGCGGTAGTGTTGCGTCCCCTTGCTTATCTCCCGGCTTGTTGCTCTTATTAAGCATTGTAGCAACCCTTGGCAATATCTTCCTTGGTATTGCAATGTTGTTTTGCTTTGGTCTTGGAACCGCATTTCCGTTATTGATTATTGGTACCTTTTCAAGCTCGTTAAGTGTTTTACCAAAAGCTGGTATGTGGATGATCGAAGTCAAAAAGATATTCGGATTCATGCTTATTACCATGTGTTTCTATTATCTCAGCGCAATTTTGCCATGGCACATTGTTTTAGCTCTATTTACCTGCTTCTTGTTGGCACTTGGTGTATGGACCATTGTTACCATCCAACCGTGGTATGGCAAAATGCATAAATGGTATTGCTCCATCTTAGGAATTATTTTGCTGGTTGCTAGCGGTTTTAGTGGTTACCAAGCTGCAAAAGCATTCTTAACGAATGAAACACCTGAATTTCATTGGCATTCATCCTATGACTCTGCTAAAGAAAAAGCACTTGAAATGAATGGTTTAGTGTTGCTTGATTTTGGCGCAAGTTGGTGCACCGCATGTAAAGAAATTGAACACAAAATTTTGCAGAATCCAAAAGTTATTCAAGCATTATCACATATTGCTATAGCTCATATTGATTGCACCAATCCGGCTGCAGAATCATGCGCTCAAATCCAAAAGGATTATGCGATAAAAGGTTATCCTACATTGATCTTGGTAGATCCTGCAACGGGTACCGCAATTAAACATTGGAGTGCTGAAGCATTAGAGCTTGGTGTTGATGGATTTATTCACGATATTATTAACTGTTGTCATTGATTAAAAAGGGGCGCAGTGAGCGCCCCTTAGTTTTATTCTGATTCTTCGTCTTCTTCTAAGTCTTTATTAATTTCTTCTTCAGTTGGCAGATCATCATATTTATGAGCTAATAATTCTGGAACTTCACCTGAATGCTGTACGCCTTGCTTCTCATCATGGACATACTTTTCTTTTTGCTTGCGCAACATTTCGTAAGCATCGTCGATTGCTGTGCTAATAACTTGGTACATGTCAGGACCAAACTTTTCAACATACACATCATAGCGTGGGGATTTAATGAGTACACTTGTACGGTGATGTGCGCGAAGATCATGAGGTTCAAGAACAACTTCTAACGCAACGGGATCTCGCTCATACGACAAAAATTCTTCAACTTTTGCTAATTGCTTTTCGATATAAGAATCTAATACCGGCGTATGCTCCATATGACGAAAGGTAATTCGTTTTTGCATAATAGTCTCCTATGTGATACAAATTAGAATATATGAGCCAAGTGTAAAAAAACAAATTAATCAACAACGCACTCAATGTTTATCCCAATTATATTATTTACCTTTCATCTATTTATGCAAAGCACAGAAAAAATTATAGCTCTTGAGAATTACCTATCAAATCTCTCTAATAAAAATGCCTTAAGTGGTTCCATATTGATCGCTCATAAAAGCGACATCCAATTTGAAAAAAGTTATGGCCATGCGGATATCAAAAATAAGTTGCCTAATGAATTGAATACCATTTTTAAAATAGCATCAATAACAAAACCAGTTACGGCAACTGCCATATTTCAATTGCAAGAAAAAAAACTATTATCTCTAGATGATCCATTAAGTACATTCATTTCTGATTTTCCAAACGGAGATAAAATTTGTATAAAGCATTTATTAAGTCATACTTCAGGTATACCAGATGTCTCTGCTCTTCCAGAATTCTCTACATTAAAAAATAACTATACTAATCCTAAGAAGACATCTGAATTAATAAAACGCTTAGAAATACAGTTTGTGCCTGGATCAAAACACTCATATTCGAGTTCCAATTATTTAATCTTGGCCTATATTATTGAACTAGTCTCTCAATCGTCCTATGAAGAATACATATCTCATAATATTTTAATACCAGCCGATATGAGTAATTCGTTTTTTTATCCCCAAGATCAAGAAAAAAATAATATTGCACTTGGTTATGTTAAAGAAAATGATATACAAGAAGCATCATTCCTTCACATGAGTTGGCCAAGCGGCTCAGGTGGCCTTTATTCTAATATCCATGATTTATTAAAATTTAGTCGTGCATTAGATACTAATATACTCATATCATCAGAATCATTTCATCAAATGTCTTCTGTCACCATACCAATGGACCATGAAGAAATGGGATATGGTTATGGCTATGAGATCGGTCAATTACAAAATAAAAAATATATTGGACATCCTGGCAAAATGTTTGGCTTTTCCACCTACTTTTTAAAATTTCCGGATGAAGAATTAACAATTATTTTATTAGAAAATTTAGAAGATTCTTTACAAAATACCAAACAAAAAATTTTAACTATCGCTTCATTACATTTGAATTAAAAAAGGCTCTTAAAAGAGCCTTTTTATAAGTATTATTCTTCCGTCATTTTCAACATTCGATATTGTTTATCAAACTCATCTTTATCTGCTTGTGAAAATAAAACAATATAAATTTGCTTTAAGGATGTTTCAGGATTTTGTCGAACATAATCCATTATAGTTTTGAGTGGTGATGCTACCGCTAAATTTTTAGGACACGCATAAATACCCGAACTTATAAATGGAAATGCTATGGATGAGAATCCTTCGCTGTCCGCAAGTCTTAAACTGTTAAGATAAGCACCACGCAACAAATCACTGCGCTCAGAACCATTGGTTACAATTCTACAATCTGGACCAACTGCATGTATAATTTTTTTAATACCTTTTTTTGACAGGTCAAAACTATCCGTGATACATGCTTTACCAACGGGGCAACGTACTCCTTGAGAGTCAGCGGGAAATTTATTGCAAGCCATTTGCAAGTCATTCCACCCAGATGTTTTAAAAATAGCTCCGCATACTCCAGCGCCACCTTGCAATTCCTTGTTTGCCGCATTAACGATTACATCGACATTTTTTTCAGTGATATCACCTACTTCTATAATAAGTTCAGTAGAAGGAGATAAAGAGATAATAGTTTTGCCGGATATACGATCGCCCAGCGTGTGCAAGACATTTTCAAAAGCAATAATTGATTCATCTATAGAAGCAGATAATAAAAACGGGAATATCAACACTAAAAAATACATAACTGTCCTTTCATTTATTCTTAAAATAAACATGTGCTCAATTCACTATCAATAAAAAGATATTATTAAAAAGGCTCCCGATTTGGGAGCCTTAAAATTACTTTGTAACTACAAATTTTACTGGTACACCAATAAGATCGTAATTATCACGCAACACGTTCTCAAAGAATTTGAGCTGTGATTCTTCAAAATACTGTGGATAATTAACACGTAGTTTTAAGGTCAATGGAGCAGATGCAATTTGCTTAACACTAAAAACTTTCAAGAATTGTTCGTTTCGCACTAACGGACGTTTCAATAATTCTGAAACAAACAATTGATGTACTTGTTCAACAGGTAACTGTACAGTATAACGTTGATATACTTCCGTTATAAGTGGCAATAATTTACCAACATTTTTTCCTGTCTTACATGAAAGTCGCAACACCGGAACTTTATCAATTAAATGTTTATACAATTCAAAACTGCTCTTCATTTCTGTGTTATCAAGTTCAGTTTCAATATCAACTTTATTAAGCACAATAATGAGTGATTTATAATGCTGTTCAAAAGCATAGAATGCTAGTTTAAGTTCTTGATCAACTAAATCCGAATCGTGAGCATCGATTACGAGCACAACAATGTCTGCATTCTTCATTGCTTCAAATGAGCTTTTTACCATCAACGGCTCGATTTCTCCGCCGACTGAACGTTTTCTACGAATACCGGGCGTATCAGCGATATCAAGCGCTTCTTTATAGAAAGTAATTCGCTCATGAATCGCTTCGCGCGTGGTTCCAGGCACATCAGAAACGATAGTACGTTCTTGACCCAAAATTGCATTCATTAATGAAGATTTGCCCGCATTAGGGCGTCCAATAAAAACTACCTTGCTTGTTGGTTCCTCAGCTTTTTGCGTGCTTCCACGATTAACATGTGAAACGATCCAATCAAGAATCTCGTTCATCCCTTTACCTTGAGATGCTGCAACATGCACCATGTCAGAAAAACCTAATGAAGGCCATTCATATTCATAATCACGGGATTCTTTGGTATCAACCTTATTCACGACTAATAAAACTTGTTTTTTATTTTTATGAAGAAACTGTGATAATTCACGGTCAAATGGCGTCATGCCAAGTGCACCATCAACCACAAACAAGACTAAGTCTGCATCAAGCGCGGTTTTAATAGCACGCTCTCTCACTGCTTGTTCAATAGGATCTTTAGAAACTTTTAAATCGATACCACCAGTATCCATTAACTCAAATTGTTTCCCTTGCCATTCAACCGTATCTTTCAATACGTCTCGCGTAACACCTTCATAATCTAAAGTGATACTTTTAACGGATGTTGATAAACGATTAAACAGGGTGGATTTACCAACGTTTACTCGACCTGCGATTGCTACACGAACTAAATTACTCATATGATGATTCCTTAATTTCTGTTACCGTGCCGGGAAAATAGCGCAAAATAAGATGCGCTTTGGGCCACTGTTGTTGATCTTTAATATCAATTGCTATTTCACGCTGGTTGCTGCTCTTCTGGTTTATGCCATAAGATTTTTGACGCGCGACAAAAGGCTTTTGAACATTTTGTTGTTTTTGCACCATCGTTACCGGAGCTGCTGCCGGTGATTGAGATACAACAGGTGCTTTAAGTGGAGCATTTTTTATAAATTCAGTTTTTTTTTGAGCCCCAATTGTCACATTCACATCGTGTATCGATTCAAATGATTGTTGAAGCAATGGAAACCATGCTTTACGGGAATCTAATAAAATATCTTTAAAAAATGCAAAATCTTGACCTATTTCTAAAGAAACTTTTGCATCACTAATCCCTAAAAATTGAACTTGCTGAAAAACAGACAACAATAATGGATCCTGTAATTGAGAAAGACTCGTTGTAAATTGTTGCCAACGATTATCAACGGCCACTTCTGGTTTTGAGGCGACAGAAGATGTTGCCACTCGTACCGGCTGTTTTGGTTCTAGCGCAACTTCTTTAATTTTGTGCTTTTCTCCAATTTCTGGAGCATTTTTTACTGATGGGTTTACCATTAATAATAATTGTTGTTCAATTATCAAATGTTGTGCACCGCTTTTAGCGATAACAAGTTCGATAGCAGTCCATGAATCGACAAAATCCAATAATTTCTGTGATGAAAAGCGTTTTGCTAAGCTATTTAATTCGGTAGATTTATGACGCCAATTGTCTTTAATTACTCCCGCCTGAACCCAGACTAAAGCAATTAATAAATCAACAACACGTTGCCATACATACATAGGCGAATGATGAGCAATATGTTCCTTATACCAGGAATACACGTGCGCACCGTTACCGTCTGCTACACGTTCAAACAATTGCACCAAAGCATCATCATCAATATGCCCGAGCATGGTACGAACCAAAGAAACAGACACTGATTGATTCAATAGACGTGTACGCTCAAGATGATTCAACGCATCACGCACACATCCACCAGCTTCTTGCGCAATTAAATCAAGCGCTTCTTTTTCAAATGCGATTGCTTCTTTGATGCAAATAGCTTCCAAATGGTTGGAAAGTTGATCTATAGATAATGGTTCAAAAAAAAGATGAAAACAGCGAGAACGAACTGTTTCTAAGATTTTATTCATCTCAGTAGTAGCCAGGAAAAACATTACCGTTTTTGGTGGCTCTTCTAAAAGTTTTAAAAACGCATTAAATGCCGCTTTGCTCAGCATATGCGCTTCATCAATTAAATATATTTTTTTACGTCCCATCACGGGTAACAAGGTCGCAGCCTCAATAATCGTACGTACATGATCCACGCCCGTATATGATGCAGCATCAATTTCTATAAAGTCAGGATGACTCCCTTCTGCCATAGCGACACATGATGGACAAGACAAACAGGGTAATGATACCTGTTGAGGATTAGCTTGAAAAGCTTCAAGTTGAGCACAATTCACTGCAGCCGCAAACAATCGCCCCACGGTGGTTTTGCCACAACCGCGAGCACCGGACAGCAAGTAAACTGGTGCTAAAATTCCTTTATAAAGACTATTTTTCACTAAACGCATGGTTAATTCTTGACCAATTAACTCATCAAATCGTTTAGATCGCCACTGGCGGGCAAGATTCAGACGCATATTCTAACCTGGTTTGGATTTAGTATAGCATAGAAAACAAAAAGCGTATTTCGCACTCATACTCTGTACTATATGATATTTGTTACCAAAAACATATAAAAGTCGTTATAATCAATTCTCAATCCTTAAACAATGTAAAATTTATGAACACTAAAACATTCTATCTCAGTATTTTATTTTTTCTTACAAGAACCGTCATAGCTTTCGAATATACCGATATCTTAACAAAATTAAGAAATACGCATGATCCTCTTGTTGCCCATGATCTTATTATGGATACGAGCAAAAATACTAAAAAAATATCTAATACCGAACTGTGTTCATTATTCGTGAAAGCGCAAGCTCAACATAATAATAGCGCGATGATGCATATTAGTAATAGCTATCACATCTGTAAATCAGATAATTCAAAAATTGTCTGTTGTCATCCAATCGGTTCGGTTGCACATCTTACTTTAGCAAATATAATTACCATGCTTGCCGAGGTATCTCCTTTTAGGCTACAAAAACATGCATACGATCAAGCCGATGCCCCTTATGAATATATATCGCTGAGAAAACAAGCACTTACCATTATAAAAAGCGCCATTCAGGAAAAAAATATTTTTGCATTTCTCGTACAAATATTGATGAAAAACGCTACTATCACAGGCATTGATAATACACAGAAATTATTTGAACAAGCAACTCATTTGCTCGTCTCATCCAGACAAAAGAAAAATGTTTTAATTTCAGATGAATTATTAAGCACCCTTCTCTCATTTTCAACAACCAAAACCATTGATCAAAAAAATGCAGAATCATTATATTCATTTATTTTATTAAGGTCATGCCTGCAAAATAATAATTTATCTTTCGCCAGCTCATTTTATCCCGCAACTATTATTGGCTATTTACAAAAATACACACAATTTGAAGAATTACATTATTGGTTGGGAGCGTTATTATTCAATTCAACGGAGAATGATGTAGTACGCATTGAAGCTTTCCGCCAACTCATAAAATCAAAATTTGTTCCGATTCAGATTGATAGTAATAAAGAATTTAAAATACCAAAATCTTTATCACTCTATTTGGAAAGCGTAACAAACAGACCGTACAATTTTAATGAAAATATTCAGTTGCTTGAACCAGCTCTTCTATTTACTGCAAAAAAACTGACTGATTGGGAGTTTTTCCAGCAATATATTGCTACCCATGTAAAACTATATACTATGGACTTTTATCAAACATTTTTAACCACAAATGGAGAACAGGCTTCCAGATTTTCTGAAGATATCAAACTAAAAACAGTTGCACGCCATGATGCATTACCCATTTTAATGATTTCTCGCGGTAAAGAATTACTGGCTACACTAACACCAGAAGAATTTGGTGAAAATTGCTTTCAATTATCAAAAATTGTGGCTGAAGAATCGCCATCAGCACATGATCAAATAATCATCAATTATTTAGAAGCATGGTATGCTCACAATCCAACGAAACATTTTGAAAAAAAAGAAATTTGGCACTACTTACGTATTTTTAAGAAATCAAAACAATTTTTTGATTTCTTAGATAACAAACATAGTGTGCACTTACCGCGACTTTCAAGACAATTATCTGATCCATTACCGTTGATACACGCTCAAAAAAAATTACAAGCAAAAGAGCTGACCGTGAAAAAATTCACCGTCAGCTTTCATGAAGAAATTCTCAGCTCATCAGATGATGATAAACCAAAAGATGAAAATAAATAATCTGTATTATTTTCTGTATGTATCAATAATTGCGTACGGAGCAATACCTAATGCTACAGATGCGCCAAGACCTAAAGTCCAGCCCAATGTAGCTAGTGATGAATGAAATGCATTCTTGCCCTTGGCAATTGTCGCAGTTTGTTGTTGGCACATGCCAACACGATTTAAGCAATACTTACTTAAATCGACTGCACATCCAGCGCTATAGACAAATACTAACCCCATATTCAAAAGAAGATTATAAGCACACCAGCTCATGCATAAAGCACTCGCATATGAATGAGTTCCAATCATTAATTTAGAGAGGGAACGATCCATAATTTTTTCATCGAGCCATATTTTCTTTACGGGCTTCAGTAATTCACCTTTCATAACAAAATCTACAGCTCGCTGTGCTTTGGGGATATATACACCATTACTCTGAGGTAAGTTTGTGTTCCACAGAGAAAAATAGGTATCATTTTGAGCACAGCAAATGTGCGAAACAAACGTGATAAGTAATAGTAATATATTCATAATAATTTCATTGATTTGTGACTAAAGAAAGCAAAAAAAATGGAAGTCCGCACAATCCTCTCATGACCCTGCTGCTTTCTTTCGAACCTGACAGATTCTTCATTGAGTAATTTGCGGAACCTCCAAGCTTATATGGTGGAGAGAGAGGGATTCGAACCCTCGATACCCGTTTCCGGATATACACGATTTCCAATCGTGCTCTTTCGGCCACTCAGACATCTCTCCAACAGAATTCAATCTATGTTGTTACTCGTCTTTTTTAGTAACTTTTGGACGAGTTCCGTTTGTACGACGGCGAGGAGCTGCTGCTGCGCGACGTTTCGGTTTATCTTCTTCTTCGCCTTCTTCTACAGCGAGAACTTCAACAACAGCTTCGTTTGGCAAGCTGTCGATAGTAATTTTTTCGATAGCTTTAGCGGTAGAAGCAGCATTTGCTTTACCACGTTCGATAGCATCTGCGAGATAGTTCATAACAACGGCAATTGAGCGTGGAACGTCATCGTTTGCTGGAATTACATAGTCAATATCAGCTGGATTACCATTTGTATCAACTAATGCAACGATAGGAATTCCTGCGCGTTGTGCTTCTTTGATAGCAACGTGTTCTTTTTTCACGTCAACAACAACAACTGCACCAACTGGCCATGCTAATGAACGAAGACCACCAACGTTTTTGTTCAAACGGTCAAGGTTTTTTTGGAAAACGCCATATTCTTTTTTAGTGTAAATATGTTGATCAGATTTTTTGATCACGTCTTCAGTATGCAATAATTTCGTTACTGATTTTTTTACTTGTAGTGGATTAGTAAAAGTACCACCAACCCAGCGATGAGTTGCGTATGGTAATGATAAACGTTGTGCAATGGAAGCAATAATGTCTTTAGCCGCACTTTTTGTGCCAACCAACATAATTGATTGTCCAGCTGAAGCAACGTCTTCAAGGAACTTAGCTGCTTTTTCCATTTGATATGCAGTTTTTGAAACGTCAATCAAATGAATGCCTTCTTGCGTGCCCCAGATATAAGGACGCATTTTAGGATTAGCGCGCTGAGTTTGGTGTCCAAAATGAACACTGTTTTTTATAAGATCACGTACATCGATCTTTTGTGACATAGTATATCCTTAAGGGTTAAACGAGTGTTTTCTGGGTGTAGCAATAGCCAGTGACCACCCTGGTGTAGAAAACACGCATGTATAAAGTTATTTTAGTATACAAATTATTATAAAAGTTGCAATCACTCACCGATAACCTCATTGCGCTCAACAGAACGTTCATAACGACGCCCCAGTAAATGCGCGGTGAGTACCCATAATGAGAATACAACCCCGAAGAAAACACAGTTTACACCATACATCAATGCGGCCGGCAAACTAATAACAAAGCTGCTATACGTTGCGCCGACGCCCTTGGCTATTTTCACACCAAACGCATCAATCCATGATTTTGACTTGAATTTCATTTCTTTAGTTGTAGGAATATAAAGACTCTCACGAAGTGGAGATGCAAACGCGTAGTTTATTGAGCGAACAATAACAAATACGAGCCCCATAGCGAAAGCTGATTGATTAAACAAATACACAAACAGTGATGCGCCAGTAGCGATAGGAACTAATATCAAGCTCAATCGTTCGCCCAGCAATTTAATTAATGCTCGCGTACCGAAGAGTGTTATAAAAAACCCAACCATATGCACATACATATCAAGTTGCAATAAATATGCCGTTTGACCCGATAAACTGAGTGCCAATCGCTGTCCGGTGCTTAAACGTTCAAAGTTAACAAATACACCAACAACTTCCCAGAAAAATATTACACCGAAAATACCCAATACATACGGATATTTAATCAGTAATGTTAAACCAGAAAACACACCCTTTATCCACTCTTTAAATCCACCCTCAGGCTTCTGATGACTGCGTTCTTTTTCAAGTTGATAGGCAGCTTCATACCCATGCAAATCTTTTCCAGGCACTTTTTTGATCATTAAATAAACAAATACGGGCACAAAGAGGAGTAATAAAGAGCACACAACTAATAAGATCTGGTGATTATAGGTATCAAACATACGTTGATCAACGTCTACAACCTTGCGTAATAATAACGTGCACGCCAACGCTGCCGTAATCATGCCACCAAGTTTTGAACTTGCCACCATCAGTGGATAGTTGCTTTTAGCTGCTTCAGGACTAGTAATCGTATGTGCGAATGACCAAAACAAAGAAACAACGAAAGGATTGTAACCTTCAATAAATAAATAGATAATCCAACCAAACAATCTATAGGGAGATGTATCGGTATTTGGCAAACCAATGATTGGGTCACCCAAAAAATATGCGATTGTTAAACCACCAATCCCGTATAAAAATACGTAGAGATATAACACATGATGACGACGTAATACATCAACAATTCGAGAAAAGAGAAGAATTGCTGGAATGAGCATTATTATTGAGAGGCCTTTAGCCGTAGCCCAATATTCACGTCCTACAATGTTAATAAAGAGCGAATCCTTGAGCGTACGCACCACGGTGTAAGCACCAATGATGAGGAAAAACGAAAGCGACAAAAATAGTACTTTCAACCGCTCATGTTTTTCAACTGATAGAAAAAAACTTACAAATTTCTTGAGCCCGAAACTCATATAAAATTACCCTCAAATGATGCTTTTGTACAAAAATGGCCCATCAGAAGTAATTTTCTGTCGGGCCATTTTTGTCAAACTATTGATGCATATAACTAAATACTTAGCAAACAACTTTGTTCTGATCGATAGCTTTCTTGTATGTTTTGCCAAGGAACAATGCGGTAAAGAACCATACTGCAACCAATGCAAAGCCAAGATAGCCGCTCAATGCGATATATTTTGCACGACCAGCTACAGCGCCTAATGATGCTTGAAGCGGTTTCAATAACAAGTTAAACAATGAAGCTGCTTCTTTTGATCCACGTGAACCAAATGTTTCGATCCAAGCTTGTGACTTGAAGCGAACGTCAGGAGTTGTAGGAATATACAATTGTTTCATCGCTGGACCGTTCAATGCATAGTTAACCGCTTTAGCGCCAACCATGAGATAGAACAAGAAGTTCAAGCTATCAAGAGTAATAAATCCAAGAAGTGCACAACCAACAATAATTGGCATCATTGCCAATGCAACACCAACGCCAAGACGACGAGTAATGTTACTTACACCACCAAGCAAGCAGATAAGTGATACGATGTTAACTGAAGCACCATATTTACCAAGGTACGCTTCAAGTTCAGCACCTGAATACTGAGTTGCAGCAACAACTTTAAAGTTAAAGTCGAAAATAGTAACGATAATTTCATAAATACAGATTGCTGCGAAAATGCCAAGCAAGTAGTTATGCTTTAAGAGCAAACGCAAACCTTCAAAAAAGCCAGGCTCTTGTTCTTCTTCAACATGCTTTTCATTTTTTCCGTGGAAAGAAGCAAGCAAGTGTGAAGGAGTAACACGCATGAAATTTTTCATTAATGCGCTCAATCCCAAGATACCAAACGCAACAATACCTACAGACAATGCGCTGGTGTCAAGGCCGAGAGTAGAACGTAAGCTACTAATAAACATAGGCCCGATGATACCACCAAATTGACCCAATGCGGTAACAAGGTAGAAACCTTTTTTAGCTGATTCAGACGCTGTGATATCAGTTGCAATTGCCCAGAAAAGAGCAACAATCAATGAACCATAGCTTTCAACGAATACATACCAGAAATAACCTAAGAATTTGCTCAAGAACCATGCCATGCCGGTACGAGCTGCAATAACTTCTTGCGGTGCTTGAAAGAAGAAGAATGAAGCCGCAAAGAAGAAGGTCAATGTACCATAAATGCCTGAGAGCATGTAAAACACTTGCTCACGGGAATAACGGTCAAAAAGACGCGTGTACATAGCAACAAGTGGGAACAAGCAGAATAATGAAGCCGTCTTAGCCCATGGAATATCATGTTTATCGACGAAATTTATGAAGATCGCATCCTTAAGCACTCGTAATGTCCAATACGAGCCAATAATTACAGCGAAAATAACACCCATGCGCAAGAACTTCTTAAATTCTTCGCGCTCAAAAGAACCAAAAATTGGTTTAGCCGCGGCCTGCAGCCCCGAAATGATCATACAACGCATCCTTTGTGTTAATAATTAACCATTGCATTACTAAGCTTACAAGAATGAAAAACTTTTAAAAGAGGGTAAAATCACACATTTTTGCATTTTCGCATCACTGCAATGTAAACATTATAGAAAAGGGCAATGAGAGTTTACCCCTCGAACCTTCTCTGATAGACTACTATTAATTTAGATACCTTACGCTTAGTGGAAAAAATATGGATAGAGAAACAGCATCAAATACGTACTTGGCGCTTTTGCCTCTTAAAAATGTTGTTATTCTCCCAAAAAGCATAACACCCATTATTGTTGGCAGAAAAACATCAATCGAAGCCGTCGAATACGCCTTAAAAACAGATAAAACTATATTTATTACTGCTCAAAAAAATCCTGACGTTGAAACACCACAAGAAGATGACTTGTTTGCTTATGGCACAAGAGCTATAATTCTTCAAGTTGAACGTATGCCCAAAGGAGCTCTTAAGATCCTTGTAGAAGGCATCAATCGTTGCAAAATCGATCGTTTTGATCCCACAGAAGAATTTCTGGCTGCTTATGTTGAAGATGTCCCAACAACAAGCAATGAAAAAAACATTGAATTAGAAGCGATTTGGCGTCATCTTCAATCGTTATACACCGCATACTTGCAAATAAACAACAAAGCTCCAGCTGATCTTATGGCGATGGTTAAAACCGCTGAAGACATGGACGCTATTGCAGATACTCTTGCAGTGCATATCAACTTATCTTTCGATGAACGTCAAAATATACTTGAAATAAACGATCTGAAAGAACGTTTACTGAAATTATCTACGCTTTTGCAAAAAGAAATTACCATTTCTGAGACTGAAGAACGTATTCGTGGTCGTGTACAAACACAGGTTGAAAAAAATCAACGCGAATATTATTTAACAGAACAAATCAAAGCAATCCAAAAAGAATTGGGTCGTGAAGATCAATCAGCTGAACTTGCCCAACTACGCGGCAAAATCAAAGGATTGGGATTGACGCTTGAAGCACAAGAAAAAGTTGATAAAGAAATCAAACGACTTGAGCAAATGCCGCCTATGTCCGCAGAAGCAGCAGTAAGCCGTCATTACATTGATTGGATCATTTCACTTCCTTGGAGCAAAGTAAGTAAAGATACTATTAGTCTTGAGACAGCTGAAAAAATACTCAATAAACGTCATGCTGGACTTGGAAAAATTAAAGAACGTATTATCGAATTCTTGGCTGCCAAGAAATTTTCATCTTCGTTAAAACGTTCCCCGATTATTTGCCTTGCTGGTCCTCCAGGTGTGGGTAAAACTTCTCTTGCAGAATCCATAGCAGAAAGTCTCGGTCGAGAATTTGTACGCATATCATTAGGTGGCGTGCGTGACGAAGCAGAAATTCGTGGTCATCGCCGTACCTATATTGGCGCATTGCCTGGTAAGATCATTCAAGCCATGAAAAAGGCAAAATACACAAATCCTGTGATTTTGCTTGATGAGATTGATAAATTAACTCATGACATGAGTGGCGATCCTGCATCAGCATTGCTTGAAGTGTTGGATCCAGAACAAAACAAATCATTCGTAGATCATTTCCTTGAAATCGAATACGACTTATCAAAAGTGATGTTTATTGCTACGGCAAATCATATTGATAACATTCCGTATGCATTATTTGATCGTATGGAAATTATTCAATTATCCGGATACACCGAAGCTGAAAAATTAAGTATCGCTAAAGATTTCTTGCTCCCGAAAAATCTTAAAGAATATGGCTTAAAGCCTAAGCAGATTAAAATCAGCGATGAGATTATTCTTAAATTAATCAATAGCTATTCAAAAGAATCTGGCGTTCGTCAGCTTGATCGCTTAATTGCAAAATTGATGCGTAAAGCAATTCAGGTATTGTTAAAGAACGAATCTGCTAAATCGATTACTATCGATAACAAGTACATCAAAGAATGGCTCGGTAATCCCAAATTTAAAAAAGCAAACATCGAAGTACATACCAAAAAAATTGGTCTTGCTACAGGTCTTGCTTGGACAGAATTAGGAGGCGACATCTTGGAAATCGAATCGACCATTTTGCCTGGAAAAGGTGGAATGACCTTGACGGGTCAACTTGGTGAGGTTATGCAAGAATCTGCACAAGCAGCTTTGAGTTATATTCGTTCTCGTGCAAGTGAATTAGGCTTGAAGAGTTCATTCTATGCAAACAAAGACATTCACGTTCACATCCCTGAAGGTGCGACCCCTAAAGATGGTCCATCAGCGGGTATAACCATGTGTTTAGCATTAGTTTCTGCATTAACCAAAAATCCGATCCGGGGCGACATTGCAATGACAGGTGAAATAACCTTACGTGGCCGTGTACTCGGTGTTGGTGGCTTGAAAGAAAAGATACTTGCTGCAAAACAACATGACATTAAAACCGTTCTTGTTCCATTAGAAAATAAAGAAGATATCGAAGAATTCTTGCCAGAGATTGGTCCTGAAATTACTATTATCTATGTTGATCACATGGATGACGTTTTAAAACAAGCGTTAACAAAAAATCCATTTGTGAAAAACATGAAAGTTACTTCTGTTAAAAAAACTAAAAAGGCTTCATCATGAAAAAAATGATTTGCGGATTATTCCTTGGCATGTTACTTGTAACCGCACCTGGTTGCTGGCGCAAGAAAAAATGCTGTTCCATTCACGAAGAAACTGTTGAATATGTAGAACATACCAACGATCGTGTATCTGGTCCTGCTGGATGGGGAACGACAGAAGAAGAACTTGAAGAAAGTGAACTTGTAGAAGTTCTTAAATAATTAAAGGGAAGCTCCGGCTTCCCTTTTTTTCTTGCGGATTTTGTCAACTCTTTTTTACACTAAGCTTGAACTTATTAACACTTTAAGGGAGAGAGTCCATGAAAAAAGGATTATTACTCACGATCGCTGCATGTATTGCATTACTTCCAGCTTGTTGTCATCATGACTGGTGTTTCTGGAGAAAAAAATGCAACCGTAACGATTGCGAACGTACAGAATACGTAGAAACTCGTCATGAAGAAGTAGAAGGTTGCAAAACTGGTTCATGCCGCCGCTTACGCGCTGACGAACCAAAGCGCGTAGAACATCGCTATGTTCGTAGCAGCAACAACTACTAATTAATAAATTAGTTAAATAAAAAGGCGCTCTTTTAAAGGGCGCCTTTTATTGTGCGTAAGCTGTGCTATACTAGGACAAATTAATTCATAAATGTCTAAATGTAGGATGCCATGCTGTCGTTAGTGTTTGTACTCTATGCGTTATTCGGGCTCAGCTTTACCCTGGGCAAGCTCACCCTTTTGTATGCCCCACCATTTTTTATTATTGGTGCCCGCATGATTGTAGGTGGATTGGGTTTGATAAGTTTTATAATCGCGCGACACCGATTTACGTGTCATCCCATCAAAGAAGATTATCCA
The DNA here is from genome assembly GCA_023428375.1 of bacterium. Classification (GTDB taxonomy): domain Bacteria; phylum Babelota; class Babeliae; order Babelales; family Babelaceae; genus JAEYYR01. The sequence goes on from JAEYYR010000001.1 coordinate 38,178, forward strand.
TTATACGCGCAACTGATCTTATTTGGCGTATATTTGCCCTATTGCGCACGTTCATGGGCGCTGCAATATGTTCCTACAACTAAAGCAGCATTGATTTTTAATTTGGCTCCATTTTTTGCCGCATTGTTTGCCTACTTCATTCACAAAGAACGACTCACCATTATGAAGGTGATCGGTCTTATTATCGGGTTTGTGGGTATGATTCCTCTTTTGAGTACCTCATCGGCTGCAGAAGATGCGTGGTTTAATGCGGGTATATTTTCATTACCTGAATTAGCAATGGTGGGAGCAGTAATGTGCTTGAGTTATAACTTGATCATTATGCAAACCTTAGTACGTCATCGCAATTGTCCTCCATACCTAGCGAATGCTATCGCTATGATGATGGGTGGACTCTTAGCTTTTGCAACCTCAGCAATTTTAGAAACTCCATGGCATATTGTTACACCACTTACTTTTGCTGCTTTGCTCGGAGTTCAAATCCTCATTAGCAATATGATTTGTGCAAACTTACAGGCTCATTTATTGAAGCATTACAGCACAACCTTTATGTCGTTTGCAAGCTTCTTATCGCCCCTTTTTACGGCAGTCTATGGTTGGTTATTATTAGGTGAAACCATTTCTTGGCACTTCTTTGCTTCATTTGTTATTGTCTTAAGCGGTTTAGCGATATATTACTTTGACGATTGGAAGAAGACGAGGCTCAAGGCTACCGGCGATTTCATAGCATAAGGCCATTTGCCGAGATTTAATGCTTATGGCAAACTAATATATATTGTTATAACCCTCTTTAAGGATAACTATGAGCAAAATTAGCTTAGAACTTATTCAACAATTACGCGAACGTTCCGGCGTTGGCATGATGGATTGCAAAAAAGCTCTTGAAGAATCTAATGGCGACATTGAAAAAGCAGTCGAACTTTTGAGAAAAAAAGGCGCAGCTGTCTCTGAAAAACGTGGCGGAAATGCTACTTCTGAAGGTTTGGTACACGCATACATTCACCCTGGTGCACAAGTTGGTGTATTGGTTGAATTGAATTGCGAAACAGACTTTGTTGCTCGCACTGAAGACGTTAAACAATTTGCACAAGATGTTTGTCTTCATATTGCAGCTTTCAAACCTAAATTTGTTGCTCCTGCTGATGTAACACCAGAAGTCGTTGAAACAGAAAAACGTATTTTCATGGAACAACTTGCAGCGACCAAAAAACCTGCAAATATTCTTGAACAGATTGTTGCTGGTAAATTAGATAAATTTTATGGTGAAGTTTGTTTAATCAAGCAACCATTTATCAAAAACGATCAAATCACCGTTGAAGATAGATTAAAAGAATTGATGGCTAAAATGGGCGAAAACATTAAAATTCGTCGTTTTGTACGCTATGAAATTGGTGCATAACCATGAAAGCTCCAGTTTTAATTAAACTTTCTGGAGAATTATTAGCTTTGAATGGATCATTTGGCGAGCATATTGAAAAAATAGCTCGCCAAATTGCCTATGTAGCAAAACAGATTCCCGTTGCAGTAGTTATTGGTGGTGGCAATATTTTTCGTGGTTCACAACACGCAAAGTTATTTAATATTGAAACCCCTACTGGTCATACCATTGGAATGCTCGCAACTACGATAAATGCTCTATTGCTCAATGATATCTTTAAGCGTCACGAAATTTCTCCAACGATATTAACCGCCTACGATTGTTCATTGCTTAGCAAAAATGTAAGCCACGATACAATTTCCGCATCGTTTAAAAAAGGCGAATGCATAATTTTTGCCGGTGGTATTGGCACGCCATACGTAACCACTGATACTGCAGCTATTATTCGGGCGTTACAATGTCATGCGCAAGAAGTTTGGAAGATTACCAAAGTTGACGGCATCTACAATGATGATCCCCATAAAAATACCAACGCTAAACGCTATGATCAGGTATCTTATACCGAAGCAATTGAAAAAAAACTTCGCATTTTAGACGCTACTGCGTTAAACTTAGCTCAAGAAAATAAAGTGCGCGTGAGAGTCTTTTCAATGTTTGAAAATGATTCAATTATGCAAGCGTACCATAACCCAGCCTATGGAAGCATACTTACAGACCTATAAGAGGATGTCATGTTAAAATTAGATTACACCGAAGGTAGTAGTACAAAGCAATTTGAAAAAAATGTTGATGTGGCAATGGATACCCATATCAAACATTTTGAAAAAGAATTACTCAAAATTCGTACGGGACGTGCTCACCCTTCATTAGTTGAAGATATCAAGGTACAGTGCTACGGCAATTTCATGAATTTAAAAGATATTGCAGCAATTACTGCACCAGATTTTAGCATGATCGTGGTACAACCGTGGGACAAAACGGTTCTTGCAGATATCGAAAAAGCATTAGGTACTTCTGACCTTGGCGTGACTCCACAAAACGATGGTAATATTATTCGTATCATTTTACCTAAAATGAGCTCAACCCGTCGTGATGAACTTATTAAGTCATTGCAAAAAAAACTTGAAGAATGTCGTATTTCAATTCGTAACGTGCGCAAAGATTTTCATAATTTGATTCGTGATAATGAAAAAGCGAAAAAAGTTTCAGAAGATTCAAGCCGTCGTTTACAAGATCTATTGCAGAAAATTACCGATAAGAATATCGAATTAGCTGACAAGCTGGGATCTAAGAAAGAAGAAGAAATCAAAAGCATCTAATTAAAAGGGCTTTGATTGATCTAAAAATTGTGCTAAAATATGCGGTGTGTATATCTCCTTTGACATACCGCGACGGGCTGCTAGCTTAATTGGTAGAGCAACAGACTCTTAATCTGCAGGTTCTTGGTTCGATTCCAAGGCAGCCCACCATAAATTGCAAGAGTGGCGGAATTGGTAGACGCGCTGGACTTAGGATCCAGTATCTTAATCGATGTGGAGGTTCGAGTCCTCTCTCTTGCACCATTAAAGGAGATGTACAAAATGGTTAATTTTTCCCCTTTCATTCAGCTTCACGTCAACCCTTCTGCTGAATCACCTCTCAAAGCTACCCTTTTGGTAGCACAACCTATTATCGATACATTACACAATTACATTACCGAACTCATTCAGGGACAAGCCCGAGTTGATGGATTTGCGCCCGGACAAGCGCCCGTACAATACATAAAAACTGCTTATCAGCCGGTCGTTCAAGGTTACGTTAAAGAATTTTTATTAAGACATCCCATACGAAAATGTATTACTCAAGGTCTCCATCAATGTAAAATTATTGGTATTGGGGAACCATTACTAATTAGTTGCGAAATAGATCCTGCAAAAGAAGGCTGCTTTGAATTTATAGTAGCAGTACTCCAACCACAACCGGTTGGTGATTGGCGAAAACTCTATTTAAAAGCGCCCGAACGTAAAAATTATAAAGATCTTGATCGTCAAGTTGAGTTATTTTTAAAAGAAGAATCAGAAAAAGCAACGTTACCTCAAGCTGATGCAATTCAGCCCGGGGATTGGGTTAATTTTGAATTATGTTTGCAATGTTCTTCACATGCTTGCTTGCAAGACATCATTGATACTTTGTGGATAAAGATTGGTGATGAAGATGCTGATCGCATAGCTCAAGAAACTTTTGTAGGAAAAAAAATTGGCGATACTCTCTGTGGTTCTCAAGAATTTCTCCAAGAATATTTTGGGCATACTCCATGTTATAATGTGTGTATAACGATAAAAAATATTGTTTCGCCCTCCTATTTTTCTATTGAACAGTTTAAAAAGCAATTCAGACTAAAAACCGGTCGCGAATTACATCAAAAACTTATTGAAGTTTTCTCATTTAGAAACGATATTTCTCAACGTCGTGAAACCATTGAAGCTGCATATAAGACATTGATGCCCAATTTCACCATAGATCTTTCTAACGATCTCATTGAGTATCAACAAGAAGCGGTTCTTGCAATTTTACGACTTAACCCTGATTATTATGTGTATAAAGCACAAAAAGATTTTAAAGAAAAAGTTCGTGGACTTGCGATAAAACAGCTTAAAGAATTGGCAATCACAGATTATATTGCCTTGCATGAAAATATTCAGGTCACCGAAGAAGATATTCACTGTTATCTGAACCTATTAAAACGACCACGCACCAAAGAATTTATTTATTTTGAGTTTCCAACATCCAAAGTTAATGGTCAAGAAGCAACCATTCCTGCCGAGTTATTACAACTGTATTGCTTACGTGAAAAAACTTTAAATGCTATTATTTATCAACTAACGAAAAAATAATTTTTCGCACAAGTTATGAATATAGGATGATTATGATTGAACGTGAATTAGTTATTATTGGTGGTGGGCCAGCAGGACTCACCGCTGCCATATATTCTGCACGCGCAGGATTAAAACCTTTGCTTATTGAAGGTAAAATGCCCGGTGGACAACTTATGGGTACCACCTATGTAGAAAACTGGCCCGGTGACAAACAAATACTCGGTCCTCGTTTAATGATTGAGATGAGAGAACACGCCGCTCATTTTGGTACCGAGTTTTTGAGTGGAGAAATTGTTGAAGCCAATCTTAAACAACGACCATTTTCTCTTACAACAAATGACGGAACAGTTATCAAGACTAAGTGTTTAATTATTGCTACCGGCGCAACCCATAAGCATCTTGGTTGTCCTGGCGAGCAAGATTACTGGGGCAAGGGCGTAACAACTTGTGCGGTTTGCGATGGCGCATTCTACAAAGATAAAAAGGTGTTTATTGTAGGTGGCGGAGATACGGCCATGGAAGATGCGTCTTTTATGACTAATTTCACCAAGGATATCACGATTATTCATATTTTGGATAAATTGACCGCCTCTCATGCAATGCAAGAACGGATTCTCAAAAATCCGGATATTAAGATCATTTATAACTCGACTATCACCAACATTGAAGGTGATGGCAATCATGTAACCCATGCCACCATTACCCATCAAGCAACGGGTGTTTCAGAACATACCCCTGTCGATGCCATTTTTGTGGCTATTGGGTTAAAGCCTAATACCAGTATATTTGTAAACCAGCTTGATCTTAATCCTTATGGTTATCTTTTACAGAAAGAACATACTCAAACCTCTATTCCTGGGGTATTTGCCGCAGGAGATGTGGTTGACTTCAGGTATAGGCAAGCTATCACTTCTGCAGGAAGCGGTTGCATGGCTGCATTGGATGCAGAGCGATATCTTAAAGGCTTATGATTGCAAACTTTCACATATCATGTACACTTAAAATGCTGAATTTTGAACCATAAAGGCACGAGTATGTCAGTTACTTATAATAAAAAGAAGAAAAAGCGTAATCGTAAACATGGTTTTCTTGCGCGCATGGCAACCCATGATGGACGCAAAATTATCAATCGTCGTCGCGCTAAAAAGCGTGTAAGACTCGCTGTTCACGCGTAAATCATATGCCCCGCTTAGCTAGACTCCTTACTCAATGGCATAAAAAAGAGATTATTCATCTTTTTAGAACTGCTAAAAGAACAATAGTACATGCGGGGCTTGATATTCGTCTTGCCCCTCGATCTAATCCTGAATATTCTAGAATCTTAATTGTAATCTCAAAAAAAATCGGTTCCGCACCGGTCAGAAATCAATTAAGGCGTCGAATAAAATCTATTTTTTATGAACTACAATTATATAAACAATCACATGATTGGCTTATTGTTACCCGTCCTGGTGCGGGCGAAGTTCCTTTTAATGAATTAAAAGAACTTATAACAAAGGCTGCTCTTCAACAGCCGATACAGCACTCAAAGTAGCTGATGCTTCAGAATTGTTATTATTGCTAAATGGCAAGGTTTTAATTAATTCGTATAATACTTCTGCATGTACCGCTTTATTCATTTGAGTATACATTCGCGCAGCTCGTCGATAACAATCCAACGCGCGTTGATCATTAAATGCCGCAAATAAATCCCCCTCTAGCTGACACGCCACTGCTTCGTTGTTTATGGAATGGACGAGTAACCGATAAAACAATAGCGCTCGCTCTTTTTCACGGCGATTGGTAAATTCTGCAAGCTTAAACCACGCGATTGAACATTTTCCTGACTGCATGAACGTCATACTCCCACCTCTTTTTCCATCAAATCTGTTACTACCTTACTACAGGAAGTAAGGAAAAAAAAGATTCAAGCAATAAGTTCATCAAGCAGTATGAAAGTGATCAGCTTTCAGTTGACTCCAAAGCAATAATTTGCGCACGTAATTTAGGGGATTCTTGGGATATTCTTAATTGTTCTGGTGATTTTCTAACCGCAGCCAGCATAATAGGCAAATAACTTTGAGCACGTTGAGTCAACTTGCGAGGATTCTCATCACTACCAGTTTTAATGGCATTTAAAACATCCACTTCATTTTGAACCAAAAGATTATTTACAGATTTTGAGCGAACACGTGCTAATGGCATTTTTTCTGTATTTTCAGAAGAATGCATGAGTGAGATACAAAGAAAAAAAATACTTAAGACAGATATCGTTACCATAACTTCTCCTAGATGGTATAACCTCTAGAACTTAAGCATGATATGACGAAATTTTATAGTCAATAGGTGGAAAAAAGAGATTTTTTTAAAAAAAATGGTGCCGGGAGACGGAATCGAACCATCGACACGAAGCTCTTCAGGCTTCTGCTCTACCACTGAGCTACCCCGGCACATGTAAACTGTGCGTTTAAAAAGATACTTATAGTGTAAATATTTAAAGAAAGCTGTCAATAGCTGTTTTTAAATTTGCGTTGTAAATGTTATGCGATGTGATACGCTTATGAAAAATTATATACCCAAACATATTATGTCAACACAGCATTTAACTACCATTCAGCAACAATTCGATCAAGATCTCGCTGCAGCAACAAGCCGGGAATCCTTAGAAGAAGTACGTATTAAATACTTAGGCCGTCAGGGATTAGTAGCTGACCTTATGGCACAGCTTAAAACCATGTCTGCAGAAGATAAACGTACCTTTGGACCACAATACAATGCTCTTAAGCAATCTATGCATGAGTCCGTTGAAAAATCTTTGATCGTTCTTAATGAACAAGAATTCAAACTTCGCGATGAAGCTTCAAAAGGTTTTGATGTAACTGCTTATAAACCAGGTCATGAACGCGGAACGCTTCATCCTTATACTCATGTAATTCGCGAAATTGAGAAAATATTTACGACCATGGGATTTGAAATTGTTGAAGGACCAGAAGTTGAAACCGACGCTATTAACTTTAGCGCTCTCAACATCCCTGAAGATCACCCTGCTCGGGATATGCATGATACATTTTGGTTAGATATTCCTGGCATGCTCTTGCGTACCCATACATCGAGTGTGCAAGTACATACCATGCAAAACCAACGTCCGCCTATTGCTGCTGTTGCCCCTGGTCGTTGCTATCGCCACGAAGCAACCGATGCTTCGCATGATTTTATGTTCATGCAATGTGAAGGTATGTTTATAGATAAAAACGTTTCTATGGCAAACTTGTTTGCGGTTACTAAAACATTCTTACAAGCAATTTTTGAATCAAAAGATATTAATATTCGCACGCGTCCAAGCTACTTTCCATTTGTAGAACCAGGCGTTGAGATTGATATGACGTGTCCATTCTGCACCAACGGATGTTCAACCTGTAAAAAAACTGGTTGGATCGAGTTGTGCGGTGCCGGTCTAATCCATCCAAAAGTGTTAGAAGCTGCGGGAATTGATCCAAAAGAATACACAGGATTTGCTTTCGGATTTGGATTAACACGTTTAGTTATGATCAAATATGGTATTTCAGATATTCGACTCTTGCATGAAGGTCGCTTGGATTTCTTGAAACAATTTTAATTTCAAAAGTAATGAAGCATGATTACCAAAATTGTTATTCCTGCCGCTGGTTTAGGCACACGGTTTCTGCCGTTTACCAAATCGGTTCCCAAAGAATTACTGCCTATCTATAACAAACCAGCAATTCACTGGATCTTAGAAGAACTTAAGCCGTGCGGTCTGACTGATCTTACGATGATTGTGCATGACCGCAAAAAAAGCTTGCGTGAATATCTCCAGCCGTGCTCGAAGGAATTTGATCATGTTAACAATGAAGATCTTCTTGCGCTTGAATCACTCCTCCAATCATTTTCAATTAATTTCATAAACCAAGAAGAACCGCTGGGATTAGGACATGCTATCTATCTAGCAAGAGAATCTATAGGAAATAATTATTTTGCTATTATTTTGCCAGATGATTTAATTATTGAACAAACTCCCATGCTCTTAACAATGACACAGCTTGCAGAACGTAATAACGCCCTTGTGCTCGCCGTAGAAGAAGTTGCCGATGAACGTGTGTCATCCTATGGAATCGTTGATATAAAAGAATATCTACCACATAACACCTATATATTAAGCGCAGTTGTGGAAAAACCTCAACTACATGTTGCCCCATCTCGTCTTGGAATAGTTGGACGATATGTTTGTCCACCGGAAATATTTGACGCATTAGAGAGTGTAAAACCAACCAATTCTCGTGAATGGCAATTGACTGATGCAATTCAACAACTTCTGACACAAGGATTTCCTGTACTGGCCTTTAAGGTTACGGGACAACGGTTTGATTTAGGAACACCAGCTGGTTGGTTAGACGCTAATATAAAAATCAAACACCAGACTCTATGATATTCATTATTCTTTTTATTGCCGGTTTTGGTAACACAGCTGATGAAATGAATTTCTTGGCAGCACAGCTTGAAAAATTGCATCGTTATAAAAATAGCAACTTCCCCATTTTTCCCTTTGTCAAAGAAACAACGAATATTTCCTTTATAGAACGTTATTATCCCCAGATATCGTCTTTTCATCAAGAAGAAATATCCCATATTATAAGAAGGTTATCGTTTAAATTAAAGCCCGATTGGAATGGTCATCAACATCGCGATTTACTTGAGGAAGGTATTGATTATTTTCTTAGAGATAAAACCCAAGGAATTAAAAAAAAATTTTTAAACAAATTTTTTTACCCGCATAAGGTTAAAACAAGAGATGAGTTTTTAACCTTGTTATTCAGAGATGCGCAACTACAAGCTCAAGTAACCAAAAAAATTGCTAAGTCCTATAGTAAGCCTGGGTTACAGCCAAACATAGTGATAAATAAATATACATCACAAGCATTATTTATTTTAAACAACTATTATTATTTGTTTGATTTTAATAAAAAAGAATCCAAGTTAAAAATTTCAAAAGTTGATCATTATGAAGATGATGCCATCCTAACATTTTCTGTTAATGAAGATTTAGATGCAATGGCTATGATTGTTGTGAATGAATGTAGTAATCATCTCTACGCAAAAATCAGCTTTCGACCCTCAGTACAGCTTGAGCCATTACATTATAAAAAATACATTGATTGTCTTTGGATAACAAACGATGATTTATTATTAATCACCTTAGATTATCATACCCATATTTTTAATAGGAAAAAGAAGATAATCAAGGATCTGATTCCTCTGCATATTAAATTGCTCATAAAAAACAATATTCATAACAACACGATTGATGTATTAAATTTATTTGATGAACGTGAAACACTAGAAACATCGTACATATTTAAAATAGCTGAATTTGCAAATCCAGTAGTACATAAAAAACTAAATTTTGAATTTCTTGATGAAGACGATGAAGGAATAAGTCTTTTCGAGTAGTATTTAACTTCTTGATTTAAGTCACGCTAAAAACATAGACTATCAAAAAAAGGAGTTACTATGCTTATACCATTACTTTATTTAGCAGCCTATGTTGGGATAACATTATTCTTTGTCCATCAAATGCGCTATACCTACTATGAAAATAAAGACTATTCTATCGGATCATGGCTTGATGCATTTGTAACTTTACTTGCATTAGAAGGTATAACTTCATTATTGCGATTTATTTATAACTTTCCTCTTTATCAATTATCTGGCTTTCTCACTATGCATGGTATCAATCTTTTTGGTGAGCAAACATTTTCAGTAGTATCAGGCTTAGTTCTTATTGCAGTCACCATCGCAATCGAAGCGTGGGTTTGCAAGGTTAGATATCCAGGTTTACCTTATTCACGCATATTGACCTATCTTATCATCCCAAAAGTTATTATTTTTGGATTGAATTATGCGTTAATGACTGCAAGCTGCGCATTATAAATTAAGAATACTATTGCAGGGGACAATTTCAATATGTAATTATTATTACATAGGAGATTGTCATGAAAATAAAATACTTAGTCATTCAATTTTTTCTATTGAACATATTTAACACAAATGAATGTAGTATAGGATGCATGGACAACAGTTACCATGCATACCTATGCGATGATGGCAAACTGTGCAAATTCCGACGTCATGATCATAAGACACTGCATTACGTCCCATGTGCATGCCCTTGTAATGAATATATTGTTCTAGCGCGTAAGGGCAAATGCCCAGGCTGCATGCATTATCATAAACCTGAAGTTGATCTCACTATCGATAGAGATACTATCTATGATTATTTACCAGATTTATCTGATCAATCTAATCGTTCAGTGATAGGTAACATAATAAATATTACCGAAGACGGCATTCTGCTAAAAACCAACGATGGCACAGAAGGTATTGTTCCACTTAATCAATTAGCGTGGTTATATAATTATAAAACGATCGATGATGTGTACGCAGATTTTCATAGTGGTGATGAAGTTAAAGCATTTATAATCTCGTTTGATACAAGTAGCAATCGATATATTTTAAGTATCAAAAAATAAAAACTCGAACTAATCACGCTTTAAGAATTTTATAACCGCATCAGGGTTTAATGATATCGTTGCTATGCCCCATTCACGCAATTGTTGAGCGAATGCTGGAAAATCTGATGGTGCTTGCCCGCAAATACCGATGGGTTTTCCCACCGCTTTTGCTTTTTCTATCGCGGTTTTTATTAATATTTGAACCGCTTCATCCCGCTCATCAAATTCACGGGTTAATAATGCTGAATCACGATCAACACCAAGAGTTAATTGGGTCAAATCATTAGAACCGATTGAAAAACCATCAACAAAAGCCGCATAATGTTCCAGCAATATAACATTCGTGGGAATTTCGACCATCATATAAATCTTAAGCCCGTTTTCACCCCGCTTTAAACCATATGATGCCATTAAATCGATCACTTCTTTCAATTCATGTGGCGTACGAACAAAGGGAATCATTAAGATAACATTCTGCAATCCCATTGCATTCCGCACTAGTTTTAATGCTTCACACTCAAGTTGAAATGCAGGTTGATATTCAGGATGACGATAACGAAAAGCACCGCGATAGCCAAGCATTGGATTTTCTTCCTCAGGTTCAAAATAATTACCGCCAATAAGATTACGATATTCATTCGTTTTTAAATCGGATAATCGCACGATGACTTCGCGTGGATAAAATGCAGCGGCAATTTGGGCGATTCCTTGTGATAATTTTTCTTTAAACCATACCGCTGGATCCGAATATCCTTTCATAAGCTCGTTAATCGCAGCTCGATCGGTTTGATTAATAGTTTCAGGATTAACGATTGCTAAAGGATGCACACCAATGAGCTGTGAAAGAATAAATTCCATACGCGCTAAACCAACGCCTTGAACTGGCAATCGTTGAAGAATAAATGCTTGCTGGGGATTAGCCGTTATTATCATCACCGGAGTTGTAGATTGCGCTTGTTTGAGAACGATTTCTTGTTGAGTACATTCTGCAATTCCCTCAATAATAATGCCTTCTTCACCATTGCTACAATCGAGGGTCACCATCTGACCATTATTAAAAATCTGCGTTGCATTTTCAACGCCAACAATCGCGGGTAATGAAAGTTCACGCGCAACAATTGCTGCATGACAGGTGCGACCACCTCGTTCGGTAATAATTCCGGATGCCATTTTCATTAAGGGTACCCAATCCGGATCAGTCATTGAAGTAACTAAAATATCGCCGGGAGAAAATAAAACACGATCGGAAAATGATGTAACAATACATATTTTACCTGATGCCACCCCACCACCGATCGCTTGTCCTTTTGCTAAAATTTTAGCACCATTACGATTACATGTCGTTTGGATCAGTACATTTGATTTGCGCTTGGTGTACACCGTTTCTGGACGAGCTTGCACAATGTACATTTGACCATCGTTACCATCTTTAGCCCATTCGATGTCCATCGGCGTATGCGTGCCCGCACGATGAGAAAAATAATTTTCTATCGTTAATGCCATTTTAGCAAGTTGAATAACTTCACTGTCATCTAAACAAAATGCAGCGTGTTGTTTATCTGATGTTTTTGTCTGTACGGTACGGCCCTGTTGTCCATAGACTATCAAACAATCTTTATTACCTAATGTTTTTTTTATGATTGGTTGTTCTTTTTCAATGATCGGCTTAAAAACATACCATTCATCAGGCGTTACCGTACCTTGGACTAATGCTTCACCAAGACCCCAAGAACCATTAATGACCACTAAATTCTCAAACCCAGATTCTGGTTCTAGCGTGAAAGCGACTCCAGCGCTTGCCAAATCAGAACGAACCATTTTTTGAACGCCAATAGAAATACCAACAGACATATCATCAAAGCCGTGTTCTTTGCGATAAATCATCGCACGCTCAGTAAAGAGTGATGCCATTCCATGCAAACAAGCGTCAAGAAGCTCAGCAATACCCGAAATATTTAAATACGATTCTTGTTGTCCTGCAAAAGATGCACCTGGCAAATCTTCTGCTGTTGCAGAGGAACGCACCGCAACATCAAGGTCGTCAGAGCGATACAAAGAACATAATTTGTTATAAGCATTACTAACTTCTTCTGCTACATCAGTTGGCAAAGGATAATTGGTGATTAATTGACGAATTTGCTCACTCAGTGCATGAGAATTATTAATATCAGAATGAAATTGGGTTAATAATTCTTGGAGAGCATGGTTAAGTTGATGAAATTCCAAATGGCGACGATACGCATCAACCGTTACTGCAAATCCCATTGGAATTTTGATTTCCTGAGAACCTAATGCTTGTACCATGTGTCCCAGCGATGCATTTTTTCCACCTACACGATTAAAATCATGTTCAGTAATCTGATCAAAAAAAATAATATAGTTCATGCAACGCTCATAAAAATTTGAATTTTAAAATTCCCCACCTATAAGTAGGATACCCGAAGAAACTTAGCGTGTTAATATGTGCAAAAATACTTTTACTCAAATTGCACAAACAAACAATTGGCGAGTGAGCTTATGGCGTGCTAAGCTATCAAAAAAACCAAAAAGGATTGTATGAAGCGATACGTCATCTGGAGTTCCGTTTGCATAAGTATATTATTACTTACTCATTTAGCATCAGTAAAAACAGAAACCACACGCGCCAAACAAACACCGGAAAAAATAACCGTATCTTATCCTCATTATCAAGCAAAAAAATTTGATTTAGAATCCATCCCATTCCTTTCAGATAAACAGAGAAATCAGCATTACAAATTGTATGAAGGGTATGTTAATAAACTGAATGAAATTCGCAGCAAATTTGATTCTGCGCAACGTTCGCCAGGTATTACCTATTCAGAATATCGTGCCTTAAAAATTGCAGAAACATTTGCGCTCAATGGTGCACAGCTACATGAAATGTATTTTGAAAATATCATCGGTGGTGCTGATTCAGAATTTAGTGAATTAACAGAAGATTTAATACTCAAATCATTCGGTTCTGCAGAGGCCTATTTAAAAGATTTGAGAGATTGCGCAGCATGCTCCCGCGGTTGGGCCATAACCGGCTATTTTGCTCCAGAAAAAAGATTATATAATTTTGTTCTTGATGCACATAATGAAACAGTACCTGTTAACATAGACATTCTGGTTGTTGTAGATGTATACGAACATGCTTATATGATAGATTTTGGTATTGACCGCGCACAGTATCTAGATTTATTATTCAGTGCAATAAACTGGGATGTAATTGAGGATAGAATTTCATCAATGCTCAAAAAATATGAGTAAGAATCACGATTGGCTGTTTTTATAAAGCCCAAACAGTGCGATGTTTTCGTAGCCTAAAATTGCCTTTTTGATACAGCGTATCTAAACTCTGTAATTTATTTGGCACTTCAATTATCCAAGTAGCGGCTTTGCTTCTTTTGGCATGTTGACTGTTAAAGGAGGGTATGAAATCAAAACAATTGCGATGATTTATTGTATTATTTCCAATAAATTTTTTATAAATTTTATTAAACAACCATTGATTTTGTAAATATAGCTTTTGATCTTTTTTATATATAGTCCACCATTCAATAAAACGGCCTTTGATTGGATCGTTAATTTCTGTTATAAGACAAGATTTAGAATAATATTTAAGCCGCTCAATAGCTTCATGCCATTGCATTTCATAATCTTCAGGTTTCCAATATTCTATAGATGCATAAAACTTTTCTTTGAAATCACCTATAATTATATAACCTTCTTTACAAAGAAAATTATTATAATAAAAAGGTTCCTTTTCTGTAAAATGTATAGATAATTTCATAGAGACCATTTAGCACGTTCGCGATTTTTTTTGAATGGGGATGAAGAAATATACTCTTTAGGCAAATCAACAATCCATATTGATGGTTTCCGTTCTGATCTGCTAATAGTTCTTTTTTTTGGTATGTAATTATAGCAATTTCTAAGAGTAAAAAGACGATCTTTTATTACTTTTTTATATATTTCAAAGAATATGTACTGATTTTCGATATAAAGTCTGTTTCCAATTTTCCACATTGGCCAGAATTCGATCCACGGTTTAATTTTGGGATTATAAATAGATGTAATTAAACAAGAATAATATTTAGTCTTGATGCGCTCTAAACCATCTTTCCATTGTTGTTCATAATCTTCTATGGTCCAATATTCTATTGGTACACTTATAGTTTCTTCGAAATCATCAATTTTAAGTAAGGCCTTACAGAATAAAACATTATTGTATTCATAGGGCCTTTTATCAATGAATTTTATAGAAATTTTTATATCATGCACCAATTTTTCTTTTAAGAGACTGATCATATGTGCCTAATCGAGTTACAGTGTTTCCAATGACTTGTACCAATTTCCAATAACCTCCTTTATGAGAAGTATTATCAGGAGTGATATATAAAGTACCTTTCTTAAAAGCAAGTTGTCCATGAGTATTAAATGGTGGATTTTTCACTTGAACATAACCTAATTGAGTTGCAACTTCCCGTGCTTCTTTATTAGTTATATGGTGATCTGGATCACGCCTATTAAATCTTTCGTTATCGTTATTTTTAAAAGCATCATTCGGATCGTCGGGTGGTCGCCCAGCTCCGCCTGAAGCCAGACGGAATTCATTATCATTTTTATTGTGTTCAATCTGCTTTTTCTTTTTATGTTCTCGGAACGCATCAATTCCTAAATAAGTCATGCAGGTAGCCAATACCCCAGATGATACAATAAGCGGAATTATAGATTCTGTGGCGGTAGCCACAAACACAATCGGTACAAAATTATGCACAAGAGCATTATATTCAGTTATATAGAAATTATGAAAATCAGCTACACATAATACTATAAGTTCTTCGACCGAAGATGGTATTATTCTTGTAATATCTGTTTGTCGAGAAGTATATTCGCATTCAAAAATTTCTTGGATTGGAACCCATTTTTTCAAACTAGAAATATAAATCAGTTGATTATGACCAATATTAACAGCACTTGATGAAAAATATGTTATATAGGAAATTCTTTTAATTCTTGAAATAGAAATAATTGGTCGAACATGTTGTCTGTCTGTTTTTGCATCATAACAAACAACAAGGTCATTAATTTTCAATGATCCTATAGCGCAATAACCTGTAGGCACTTTTACTAATGTTTCCGGAGAAAAGCCTTCTCCATGACTAAGAAAGCATACTATTAATAAAAATAGAAAAGTCATATTTCACCATAAACAACGAAAAGACCATACTATATTAATAAATTTATGCAATTATTTTTTAATGACGGGCTATGGACGACTTAACCTCGTCGTCCATAATCTTTACTCTTTTAATATTTTATCTTCTTGAATGATTTTATCTTCTTCTTTACGTTCAGGATTATTTTCTGACAAATCTAATTCTATTTCAAACAATGGCTTATCATAAAATTCTTTTACCATATCATCAATATCTCGTGCTAACCCAACAAAAAAGGTAATGTCATAGGAAACATATTGCCCGATAATGGAGAGCAATTCTGCATTGGCTGGATCACTTGCAACTATAATAAGCACTTCGCCCTCACGCTCGTAGGGAATAAAACCATTACGAAGCATGACATCTTTGGGAAACAGAGTTACTAAGTAGTGTTCAAAAAAATAACCGGCAACATCGACAGCCGGCACATTAAAAACCACCGCTAATGCATTTAAAACATCATCTTTAGTTACTATGCCTTCATCTAATAAAAAATATTCAAAACGAGCTTCTGCGCGCTCAACATATCTTTTTTTTAAATTCACTGCATCTTCATGCTTTAATGCACCTTGTTTTTCAAGCACGGTACATAATGCATCCACAAAATCTTGATATGCCATATGAACTCCTTTTGTGTCATACTGTATACGATCAATAGCATAAAAAGGAAGAGCCGTGATCATCCGCATTGTAGTACTATTTGATAGTGTTACTAATTCCGTCTTTGAAGGGCAAACATTACAATTGCTTGTAAAAACTGCACACGAATACACAAAAACTATTATTGTCACTTTTGAAAAACAGTTACCATCCCCTGAGATTATACAGACAATAAGTGCTCATGGGTTTGAATGCATTATTAAAAAGAAACTCCCCTTCATAGTGCAAGAACAATTGTTACTCCACAGTTGGTGGTTGAAGAGGTTTTTAAAAAAAATAGGTTCTCATTTTATTTTGGCGCGCGGACCTCACGCTGGTTATATTGCCCTTAAGGCAAGAACTGACCAAACAAATCATATCCTGGTTCAAGCTCGGGGGTTGTGCGCGGAAGAATATACCTATTTTCATACCAAACAAAACTTTATACAAAAAGTGCGCTATCACTTAATGAAACGGCTAGAACGATATGTGTATGGTTATAAAGTGGCAGATTATACCATTGAAGCTGTCAGCAAAGCATTAAAAGAATATTTAATCGAAGAATTTTTCTCAAATGCCTATCAAATTAGCATCGCTGACCAAGACATCCCGAAAATAATAGATCACGCAAGCAAGATCAGCTGGCGAAAGAACATCAGAGAAGAACTTAAGCTTGCTCTTGATCAAGAGGTATACTGTTACAGTGGTTCGGCAAAACCTTGGCAATGCGCGCATGAGTCAATTGAATATTTTAGACTGCTGCATGAAAAAAATAATAACATTCATTTGTTAATTATATCTCAAGATAAAAATACCTTCCTTCAACTCTGTCAAAAGCATCTTCCAGCAAACTCTTACACAATTAAAACCGCATCATCAAAAAACATTTATCATTATCTTGCAGCGGCTGATTATGGGATAATATTAAGAAAACCTCATGTTATAAATTGGGTTTCAAGGCCAACAAAGTGGTTGGAATATAAAGCAGCTGGCTTACAAATTATACATAATCAGACGATTGCATGCCTGGTTGAAGATCTTTAAAGCGTCTTTGAGAGATGGGACTTGAAACATACTCCATTAATTTTCTTTGTGACGCATAGGAAAATGAATATCCACCATCCATGAAGCTTTGATGACTATCCAAAATCGATTCGGCTGTTGCTTCTAAAATATCTGATTTATACAGAAGCTGAGTGTCGATAAACCATACCATCTTTTTATTATCAATGAGCATGTTTCGTTGCGAAAAATCAGATATGCCAGAATTTAAAGATATATCGACAAGTTGTTCCATCAAAACATCAGATATATCTGTTAAATAATTACCTTTGATTGCGCGAGAAACCACATACGATTGGTCAAATTTTAATTGCCCATTTTTATCAAAAGCTGGGACTAAAAATTTTTTTGGTATTCCAAACTGTTTATAATGCGACTGTGCGATAAATTTTTTTAATCGTTCTACACCAACTATTCTACTAACATCAGGCTTTATATAGTAATTCTCATACTTTATCACTTTATTAGTTTTCATATCTTCTAATTTGCGAATCAACGAATTGGGCGCGTGGTATTTCTGAATAACTTCAGTCGTTAATTCATGTTCCCATGTATGAATAAAAAATGTTGCCCAAGAAATGAGCAGGTAATAATTATTCATAACGTTTTATAATATTTTTCAAATACTGAATTGAATCTTCATCCAAATGATAATCAAGAACTTTGTTGTAAATATTCTGCATGATATGCGATGAAGCTCTATACTCAGGATTTTCATTGAATCGATCTAATTGCGTATCAATGAGCCAATTTTTCCCATCATTATCGCGTTTAACATTGGTATAATAAAAATCGACTACGCCACTATTGTTTGCAAAATGTAACAGTTGTTTTATTTGATTAAAATCCCAATGCTTTGCATATTTTCCAGGAACAATCATCGAGATGACATATGAAGCTTTGAAATCTAACACGCTATTCTTATCAAAAACAGGAACCAAATATTTAGTCGGCAGACCAAAATTTGTGTATTGTTCTTGAATAAGTAATTGCTTTAGGGCTCTATGACCAACAATTCGACTTAAATCTCGTTTTAAATAAAGATTCAGGTCTTGTACCAACATCGCATCTTCACTGGCGTATTGAACTCCTAAAGATTGTAAGGATTTTAAGACATTTACCGGTGCTTGATATTCCTGTAAAACATCCATTGTAAAGAAATTTTTACATAATGTTTCTTCAGATATTAGATAATTATTCTCGCAAGTCTTTAAGGAAAAATTACTGAGAATTAAAAAAATATATACATACATCATGTATATCCTTGTGCAAGGAGTTCATTTTGAAATTTTGCCTCTTTCTCTGTCATCCATTTTTTAATTTCTAAAGAGATGGAATATCGCTTGAGAAAGCTGAAAGCCAACATGAGTGGAATTTGATATGGAATATCATCTCTTTGTAATTCAGTATCGATAATTACTATCCTACCGTCAGAATTGCGCCTTAAATTAGTAAAATTAATGTCATAAACCTTAGAATCTTGAACAATGGTCAGAATACTACAAACTTCTTCATCAGACAGATCTTTTATGAGTGAATTTTCTATGTGTAACGATATGATACGTGATTTATATATATCTAGGTAACCTCTGCTATTAAATACGGGAAATAAATATTTTACTGGTGTAATGCAATTTTTAATATCCCGCAATGCTATTGAATCAGCTATACGCTGCAAACCCAGGATACGTGAAATATTTTTTTTCACGTAAAATCCATCATACTTTTGTACATTCTCACTCATAAATATTCCGTTACTGTTTTCGATAAAGCGCAGCATATCTACAGGCGGTTGATATTTCTGAATAACGCTGGAAGAAAAATAGGAAGCATAATCTTCTAGAGCTCCTGCTAGTGCAGGCAAACATATAATGATAATTTTAAACATGCATTTTATTTTTTATTTGATTATAAGATCTAGGTAGATTTGAGAAATGTCGTGCAAGTGAATTTTAGATGATAAAAGCATTTTAGCAACAGAAATTTTAGGATTATTTTGCCAAAAATGTTCATATTCTGTATTTACTATATATATTTTTTCATCATCTATAGATGAACGAATAAGATTTTTTGGGTTTATAATACCTAATCCTGTTTTTTCTGCTATATATAATAAATATTTTACCTCAGCATGAATCATTTGCGTTACTGGTTCACCAACGATTTTGCTTGCTATGACCGCTGAAGAAGCCTGAGCTAAAATTCCATGCCTATCAAAACTTGGAAAAAAGAATTTTTCAACTACTTCAAAGTGGTTTGCAATATGGGTGTTATTTTTAAGAACTTCTTTGATTCCAGCATTGCCAATTAATCTATCCCATTCATCCCCGGGTTTTAAAAAGCATACACCACAATCTTTCGTTTGATTAAGCGGGAAAATATTTTTCTTTTCATCCTCAATGAGTCTCTGTAATTCAAGCGGCGGCTTATATTTTTCAATAAATCCACCCGTAAATATTTTTTCATTGGCGCAGATGACTGCACCAATGAAGCTTAATAAAATATATATCATGGTTATAATAACAATCCGGCAATGAATGCTGAAAGTAAGTTTGCTAAAGTTCCGCCAAGTACAGCGTATAATCCTAGACGGCTTAGTGTGCCACGCTTAGATGGTGCCAATGCTCCAATACCACCAATTTGAATACCGATGCATGAAAAATTTGAAAAACCACAGAGCGCGTACGTAAGCAAGGAAACTGCACGTTCAGAAAGTTGCATATTCACCATTTCGCTATAGGCAACCATTTCGTTGATAGCGACTTTAATACCGATTAAAGAACCTGCTTTGAACATTTCATCACCCTGTAATCCCATCAACCAACCTACAGGTGCACAAATGTAACCAAAGATTTGTTGCAAGGTTAGGCAAGGAATAGTAACCGCATATTGAAGTAAATCTGCAAATGCCTGTAATTTAATACACCCATATGACAATAATGAGTTTATCATACCAATAAGTGCGATGAATGAAATGAGCATTGCTCCAACATTTAAGGCCAATTGTAACCCATCACTGGTGCCAGCTGCCAACGCATCAACAATATTCAGTGCTTGGCCCTCTGTTTGTACAACAGAAACACCAACTGAGGTGGAAGGTTTTTCTGTTTCTGGATAAAGAATTTTTGCAATAACGATTGTTGCTGGAATTGCCATCACACTTGCGCTCAACAAATGTTTTGCTGGGACACCCATTGCTGCATATACCGCTAGAATCGCACCGCTGATGGTACCCATACCACTGACCATTACTACTAAAATTTCAGAATCAGTTAAATTTTTAATATAGTGACGAATCAATAACGGCGCTTCCGTTTGACCTAAAAAGCTATTTGCAATCGCGCATAATGTTTCTGCACCCGAAGTGCCTAAAATAGGTTGTACCAAATAACTTATTGCAAGAACCAAGCGTTGTATAACACCCCAATAAAACATTAATGACATTAATGCACCAAAGAAAATAATAATTGGTAATACTTTGATACCAAAAATGAATCCCCAAGGACCTGTAGGATTTGCCAATGGACCAAATACAAAACTAATACCAGAATCTGCTGCAGCATAAATGTTTGCAATTAAATCTGCAATTTTCCCAACAAATGCTTGCCCACCGTTGGTGCATAGCACCAAGTATGCAAGAATGACTTGTAAGAACAACCCATTAATCACCAAACGGAATGGAAATGCTTTTTTATTTTTTGAAAATAACCAAGCAACGAGTAGTACAACCGCAATACCAAGAAAATTCATGTAGCGATTATATTGTAAAAAATATGACATCATAGAAAAACCTTTTTAATAGAACGTCTAAAAAAGGTAGCAAATAAAGCATTTATTATCAAAATAATTTTTTTTATTTTTAAATAATAGGTAGACTCAATTAAAAGAAAAATATACTTAGATGTTAAGAGAATGTTCTTTTTATTAAAAGGAAACATTTGAAAAACACTTTTCAAAACCTTCAATAAAAATTCCAGACATCATACTAAATCGACTTTCTTAAAATTGAATTAGGTTTTAAATGTTATATTTACTGGTGATATTATTTCTAAATCTTCACTCCTCAGATGTTTATTGGCGGATTCCGCATGAATATTACACTAAGTTAGATGCTGTTACCAAAGGTGAATTTTATTCACCCGCTCAATGGAAAGATTTTTCTGAAGTAGAAAGAAAAGGCATTCGAAATATTCTCATTTGTAAGCATGCTGAAGTGCGCTATGCTCCTTTGCACACGATCCAACTTAAGATATTCAATTCATTTGTGAAAGATCTTAATGACGCTATTACTTATAGCTTAAAAACAGATTGCGCTTCAGTATCTATAAAAACCGAATCTAATCCTTTATTTTATTGGATGCTTGAAACAAATGGAAAATTCTTAACAAGCCCATGTAAGGGCAAATTGAGATATTCTGCATATGACGAAGGGGATTACGTCTATTCAATATCACAAGAACAAAAAATCGTAATTCCATTTATAGATGCTACTTATGAAGACAATACTCTTAATGTTCGAACTTTAGAAAAGTATGTATGGGAAAATAATATCCTTTCGCTCTCAAATTCTGCAGAAAAAATTGATAGTTTCATACCATTAAAAAAAGTTCACAGCATTTGCCCTCTTGAAGCCCGAATATACGATCATTTAGCATATATACCTGCATTTGGTAGAACTGATTCTGCGGGTCTATTAATTACTCTGAAAAATGGTATTCAAATGGTTTGGAATCGCAATGAACAACAATTATATCCAGTAGGCTTTTGTAGACAATTTAATATTGATGAAGATTCGTACGATTATTGTAAAAGGCTTCATGCATATTTTTTTACGATTAATAAACCATCTCAAGCATTTCAACGATTGTTTTTAAAAAAATTTATTTGGCAAACACCGCAACAGTGGTACTGGAATGAAGTAAGATCACGATTCTTTGCCCGTTTAAAAAATATATGTATTGCTGCGGCGTTATGCTGGGGTTTCTGGAGAGGTAATTTATTGTATAAGGATGTCTGCATACAGCAGGAAACATACAACACAGCGCTTGAATCATTTAAAAATGAATTATTACAAAAAAACATCAAAATTCCTTCAATATTAGGATTGTAGGCTTCTATGATCTATACACTATTATTTCTTTTTTTAAATATAGGTGCTCAGGAACATCTGTGGCAAACAGCACGCACATACGAAGAAAGTTTGAATAATTCAAAAAAAATACCGTTTTATTCGCAAGAAGAATGGAAGAATTTATCATTAGAAGATCAAAATACGATTCGCACCGTGCTTGTTTTCAAACATGCGGAAATACGTTATGCGCCACTACATATGTTGAGACTGAAATTATTTAATAGTTATGTTGGCAGTCTTAATGCTGATTTATGGCCTCTCAAAAAAAACGGTGTTTTAATAAGTCCTTTGGTTCCAATCAATCCTTTGTATTATTGGAAAATATATGTAGATGATAAATTTTTAACAAAACCCGGCGACGGTTATTATGAATATCTATGCGCTAATGATGGTAGCCATACTGATAATATAAGATCTGATATATTTCCATTAACTATTCCTTATATCGAAACTCATATTGAAGAGCGCAACAAATATACGTTAAAAACGCTTGAAAGCTATACATGGAATGAGAATGTTTTAACGATTGGTGGTTCAAGTTGTTATTTACCATTAAAGAACGTACATAGTATTTGCACTTTAGAGAACAGTAATCCTTATCTTGAAATTGTTAATAATCCTAATCGTTCTGCTGGTTTATTAATCACGCTTAAGAATGGAATGCAAGTGATGTGGAATAGAAATGAAAATCTTCTTTTACCGGTTGGATTTTGCAAACAATATAATCGAGATATCTATACCTATTGCAATAACTTGCATGATTCACTCTATAAATTAAAAAAACCATCGCAAATACTTGGGCGATTTTCTTTTTCTCATTTTATTTGGGATACACCCCAAAAATGGTATTGGGATTATAAGAAATCAAGAGTTTACTCCGCGCTTACAATTTTATTTATGACAGGTGGTATGTATTTGTTTCTTAAGTGTCTATGGAACTATGGCGAGGAACAAGCTCAAATTGAACGAGCAAAAAACTTAGTTGCACTTACAAATTTTGAAAGAGAATTAGCAGATAAAAATATCATATTTCCGCAAAGACTCCGAGAGCAAATAAGATTATAAAAATTCTTACCTGCTCTCGATAAAGAATTTATTGATTTTAATGTAAAACTTCGCGCAATTTTGAACCTGCTAATTCGAGTGCACTTTTAGCGGCGGCAGTGTTTTTAAGCGGCGCTAATAAGACTAAATCATGGATTGCACCCATATAACGAACAGCGGTAACTTCTACACCTGCTTGCATTAATTTGTGCGCATATGCTTCACCTTCATCACGCAACACATCATTTTCATTGGTGATAATAAGCGCTGGTGGCAAATTACGTAATTCATCAATCGTGGCTTTTAACGGTGAGGCTAATATATTCTCACGACCACCAACATCGGGTAAATATGAATCCCAGAACCATTGCATAGATTTTTTTGTTAACCAATAACCATTGGCAAATTGATTATATGAACCAGTTTCAAAGTTTGCATCCGTTACAGGATAGAACAAAACTTGATAATCGATGCGTGGTCCGCCGCGTTGTTTTGCAAGTATTGCAACAACTGCTGCCATATTACCGCCCACACTATCACCGACGATCGCAAAACGATTAGTATCAAGATTAAATTTTTTGCCATTACGTGCGATATACTTGGTTGCTGCATAAGCTTGTTCGATTTGTGTAGGAAATTGTTTTTCAGGCGCCAAACTATATTCAACTACAACGACAGCAGCTTCAGCATCTCGTGACAATTTTCGTGCCATATAATCATGCGTATCAGCGTTACCTAACACCCAACCAGCTCCATGGAAAAACATAATGACCGGAAGTTTCCCTTTTTTTCCACGCGGACGAATAATACGCGCTGATATAGGACCCCATTCATCATCAGGAATTTCAATAGTTTGTGTATCAGCAGGTAAAATATCAACAATACTTTCTTGAAGATCGTTTAGTACCGTTCGTGCTTTTTCAGGCGTTAAGGTATAAATTGGTGGGGAATTTTGTTCGGAAAGCGATCGTAAAAACTGTGCCGTTTGTGGATCTAAATTTGCATAAGAAATAGAGAGCGCATTATGAGCACATAGAAATAAGAGAAGTAACAGCATACCTTTATACCTCAGCGTTAAATACTACTACCATGCTTTAAGCTATAAAGAAAAATCAATAACTTATTACAGGAGAGCTGAAAGTATTTTGTATGAAATTATTAAATCGAGCCGTTATTATTTATAAGACTAATTTACTTTGAATGGTTTTTTGCGACGTTCAACCGCTTCACGTTCCATCAATGCATCAATAATGGGTGAAAGTTCACCTTCCATAACGCGATCCAAAGACTTCAAGGTTAATTCAACCTGATGATCAGTAATACGATTTTGAGGGAAGTTGTACGTGCGAACTTTCTCTGAACGTTCACCAGAGCCAACCAGCTCTTTTCGCTGCTTACTCATTTCTGATTGATTTTTTTCTTGCTGTGCTTGCAAGATACGTGATTGCAACACTTTTAAAGCTTTTGCTTTGTTTTTGTGTTGAGAACGTTCATCTTGACAGCTAACAACAGTACCAGTAGGAATATGAGTAATACGCACCGCAGAGTCGGTGGTATTAACGTGCTGACCACCAGCACCACCTGCGCGGAAAACATCGATTCGTAAATCTGCAGGATTAATTGAAACTTCGACTTCTTCGGCTTCAGGCAAAACCGCAACCGTTGCAGTTGAAGTATGTACGCGCCCTTGCGTTTCAGTTGAAGGCACACGCTGCACGCGATGTACACCAGACTCGAATTTTAGATGACCGTACACATATTTGCCTTCAATATGAAGTACTACTTCTCGATATCCGCCAAGATCAGTTTCACTCACACTAGCCATCGAAACATGCCAACGCATTTTTTGTGCATACATCATATACATACGCAGCAAATCACCGACAAATAACGCTGCTTCTTGACCACCAGTTCCCGCTCTAATTTCAAGAAACACCGAACGGTTATCTTTTTCATCAGCTGGATACATAAGCAGATCAAGCTCTTTCGTAGCTTTGCTTAACTGTTCATCCAACAGCTGTAATTCGTCATCATACAACGCGGTCATCTCTGGATCGGAGACACTCGCACGTTCGTGATCCAATTCAACTCGTTGTTTTTGTAAACGTTCGATTTCTTGGTGTTTTGATAGAATGGTAGACAAAAACGACATCTCTTTTTGCAAGAGATGTCGTTGTGAATTTTCTAAAGATGGCGAAATGAGCTGCTCAGTTAAGGCATCATAACGTGCTTGTAGTGAGCTCCATAGTGCTTCATCCATGGGGAATTACTTACCAGCTTTTTTATATTTACGTTCGAATTTTTCGATACGGCCAGCGTTATCCACAAAGCGAGTTTCGCCCGTGTAAAACGGATGGCATTTTGAACAAATAGTTACTTTAAGATCTTCTTTTGTTGAAGAAGTTGCAAATGAATGCCCGCATGCACAACGTGCTTCTACGGAATAATTTGTTGGTTGGATATCTGTTTTCATGCCAAAGTCCTTATAATATTTACGTAATAGTATCCTATAAAATGCGTTTTTTGTAAAGTCGCAAGTATACATATGTATAGGCAATAGTATACTAAAATCTCTCACGATGCCGCGTTTCGTAAAGGCTCTATTATAAGGAAAAGCATGGATAGTTTATTGTTTACATTGTTGATGACTGTTTTAGGAGGTATCTATTTATACATTGGATACAAAGCCTCACATAAAGTCACAACGATCCATGATTACTTTTTAGCAGGGCAAAGCTTTGGAACGTTTGCTCTTACCATTGCATTGATCGCTACTCAACTGGGTGGTGGCGTTATCCTCGGTACATCTAATGAGAGCTATCAACATGGGCTCTATGGATTACTCTATGTCGTTAGTATGTCGATTGGATTTTTGATTCTCGCATCGGGACTTGCAGTACGCATGAAATCATTTAATGTTTCAACGACTGCTGAGTTAATGGAAAAACATTATAATTCAAAAACGTTAAGAAAAGTTGCTTCGCTATTATCAATACTCTCTTTGGGTGGTTTATTGATGGCACAAGTGCTTGCAACCAAAAATCTGATGATTTCGTTACAGGTTTTTAATCCCCTTTTATTCTGGGCATTCTGGTTATCAGTTATTGTTTATACCATGATGGGCGGCTTGCGCGCTGTGGTAGATAACGATATTTTTCAGCTTGCATTCATCATGATTGTTTTCTGTGGATTATTTATCTATGAAATTTTCACGACCGGGTTCTCAGCTGTTTTAGAGATTCTCAAAAACACTCAAGCCAATGCTGGTGAAGGTTTTAATATAGCTCGCTTAATTAGTATTATTATTATACCTGCCTGCTATTCATTAATTGAACAAGATATTGCACAACATATTTTTGCAGCGCGATCAGCAGCGGTAGCATTTTCTGGTAGTTTGTCAGCGGCTATTATTATGTTAGGTTTTGCAATAATTCCTGTGTATTTTGGCATGAAAGCGGCAGCTCTTTCATTATCGCTGGCACCTGGCGCAAATCCTTTAGTGGCACTTTTTGACACCTATCATTCACCAATAATCGTGACCTTTATTGTATACGGTGTTATCGCCGCTATAATTTCAACCGCTGATGCATTGTTGTGTGCTATCAGTTCACATATTGTGCAAGATTTTAATATCAGCAAAAAAACAAGCCACTCTCTTTTTGCATCAAAATTAGTGATGTTAATTGTAGGTATTTTAGCCGTCATTGGTGGTTCATACTTTACCAGCATCATCGATGTTATTGTTGGTAGCTATGATATCCCTGTAACTACCCTATTTGTTTCAATCATGATGGCCTATATCGGCTATAAAGCTCCGACAAACGCAGCCACTTATTCAATTATTGGTGGTTTAATAGGGTTTGTGGTATTTAAATTGTTACACTTAATTCCAGTATTTTCACCAGAACTTTTTGCTTTAGGTGCTTCTGCGTTAGGGTATATTGTTGGCATTGCTCTCACTACCGCATCATCAAATACTAAAAATTGTTGCACGCACCATTAATATAAAATTCAAAAACGGCGAACATCACTTCGCCGTTTTATTTTCTTTATGGTACTAATACTACTTTAATCGTACCATTTTCGCGTTTATCAAAATGCTTATATGCTTCTATTGCATCATCCAATGAAACCTTATGTGTTATAAAGGGAATCGGATCAAATTCTCCACTTTCAATCAATTTCAATAAAGTGGGAATATACGCGCGGTGGTTGCAATTACCGGTGCGAATAGTAAGGTTTTTTTCCATTGCTTCACCTATAGAGAATGTTTTGAGCAGCTCCGTATATACACCAATGATTGAAAAAATCCCGGCCTTTGCAATCGCTTTTAATGACCATTCAAATACCTGCGAAGGAGCATCACCTGGAATCCAATTTCCACAGCAACTTGGTCGGCGTACTGGCGCAACGTGTTTTACTTCTTTCTTGAACTGTAATCGCTGCTTAATATTTTTTATACAATACCAACTGTTGCACCGTGGTTGCTGCGCATCAATACCAACCGCATCAATGATCTTATTAGGACCTTTATTATCAGTATATTTTTTAAGTGCTTTTACGGGATCTTCTTCATCAAAATTAATGGTGATTGCTCCTTGCTCAGAAGCTTTTTGTAAGCGTTCTGGAATATGATCGATAGCAAAAATAGTTTTAACTTTCATAAGCTTAAGACAGGCAATAGCAAGTTGGCCGACAATACCACACCCAAAAACGGCAACATAATCATCTGGTTTTGGATCTACAAAAGCAACACCCATATAGGATGTAGGCAAAATATCTGAAAGCAATATCGCTTGATCATCAGTGATCGAATCAGGAATTTTAACAAGCATTGCATCAGCAAACGGCACTCGCACCTTTTCTGCTTGCATACCATCAAAGCCACCTGCTGGCCACGGAGAACCAAAGAAAGTCGTTCCCCATTCTGGACCGTTAGGATTTGCAACATCGCATTGAGAATAGAGTTCATGCTTACAATAATGACACTCTCCACAGCCAATCGTAGAAGGTATAATAACACGATCACCCACAGCAAAATCTTTTACTTCCGCACCGACAGTTTCAACAACACCAACACCTTCATGACCAAGAATCGTACCATTATGCAGTAAGGATGTACCCTTCATATAAGGCATCGTGCCGCGAATCATATGGAGATCGGTACCACAAATAGCACTACGCGTTATACGGACTATAACGTCTTTTTGATCTTTAATTACTGGATCAGCAACTTCTTTTAGGCAAATATCGCCGACTCCATTAAAAACAACTGCTTTCATTCTATTCCTTTTGATCTATTGAGTAATGATTGTAATTTCACCACTATTTTCAAAATATGCTTGTTTTACCTTTGATAAATCATTGCTCTGTGTATATTTATGAATCGATTCCATTAACTCATCACGGGTAATCAAATTTCGGCGCATTGCCTTCCACTGAATTACCCCATTCTTGACTAAAACATCACGCCGACCCCGAAAGACTATATCCATAGTTGGGAAGTAAAAGCACAACCATGCAATAAACCAATTCATAAATGCTATAACAAGGCACATGCCAACAATAGCCAAATAAGATCCTTCGCCGACAATTGCATCAGCCAATAAAGAACCCAATATGTAATTGAGCATGTAAGTAAAGGGGGTATTGATACCCATAAATTGTGCCTGCCAACGCACCAAAAGCATACCAACCAGGTAGACAGCAAATCCACGTGCAAGTAAATGCCAAATAGTTATCGCTTCAAGCGGTAAATACAATCCAAAAAAATGGACCAGAAATTGATTCATGAAATACCTCGACGCATAAGAATACTTTAGTTGGTACCATACTTTAAAATTTCATTGCAATAGCTCCGCGCAAAATGAATAAATAATACAAATTAGCAATTTTACTCAATTTTGCTATACTTTTATTAAGTATAAAATAATAAAAATAAGATATGAGTATGGAACCATTAGCATCAAAAATTCGTCCCCAAAATCTTAATGAATTTATTGGCCAGGAACATTTAGTTGGTCCTCAAAAACCACTGCGCCTTGCAATCGACCAAGGTCATCAATTTAGCTTCATTCTCTGGGGTCCGCCTGGCGTTGGAAAAACAACGTTGGCTCGCATTTATGCTAAAGCAGTAAATGCTGATTATTATGAACTTTCAGCAGTATCTGCGGGCAAAGAAGATATTAGAAAAATATTAGAAGCACGCAATAGTATTTTCCAATCAAAAGTTTTATTTTTAGATGAAATACATCGCTTTAATAAGGCCCAACAGGACTTCTTGCTTCCGCATGTTGAAACCGGTGATCTTATTCTTATCGGGGCAACCACAGAAAATCCGAGTTTTGAAGTAATTCCCGCTCTTTTGTCTCGTTGCCAAGTATTTGTTTTAAAAGAACTGTCGGATCAACATATAACAGAGATTATAGAACGTACTGGACATAAACTTACACATGATGCTCAAGAATGGCTCATTCGTATGGCAAATGGCGATGCACGACAAGTTATATCAATGCTTGAAAAAACACATAAGCTTTATAAATCTGTCACGTTAGTACATTTACAAAGCACCTTGCAAAACAACTTCATTCGTTATGACAAGAAAGCTGAAGAACATTACAATACGATTTCAGCGTATATAAAATCTATGCGTGCATCCCAACCAGATGCAGCTTTGTACTATTTAGCTCGCATGGTAGAAGCCGGTGAAGATCCAAAATTTATTGCCCGACGCATGGTAATCTTTGCATCTGAAGATATCGGATTAGAAGATCCTCATGCTATCACCGTTGCAAACAACGTATTTCGATCTGTGGAAATTATTGGCTATCCTGAATGCGCAATAAATTTAGCCCACGGCACCTGTTATCTTGCAAATGCACCAAAAAGCAAAGCTTCATACTATGCTTATATGGATGCTGCTCAAGATGTGCGTTTATATGGCAACTTACCTATTCCTTTAAAAATTCGTAATGCCCCTACTAAGCTCATGAAGGATCTAGGGTATGGTAAAGGGTATGAAAAATACACGCTTGAAGATTTAATGCCAACACGACTTAAGGGTAAAAAATACCTTAAGTAAGCTCATCATTAACATCAGCAAGTAGTGCAAGAGTAAATAAGCCGAGAGCAATTAAAACATCACGTGCTGCAATATCGTAGTAACCAAGCGCCAACAGATCAATAATTACGACTACCATCCAAACGATAGCAGCATAATAACCTAATTTCACTTTTGGCAAAAGAATCAGAAGTCCCAGAAAAATTTCTAATAATGCCACCGCTACGATGAGCGATCGATACGGTATAAATACTAAAATATTTGGATGCACATAATGTATCCAATTAACAATAAGATCAAAAAACTTATCAATTCCGACGATTATTAAAAACATGCCGTAGGTTATTTTCAGTAGATTAAATAAAAATGATAGTTTGTTTGCTGACTGTGTTGATATATTCATTGATTTCCTTTAGATCTCTCAGTTTTATTAAGAAATACCATCTTAAATAAGATTAAATCAATAAAAAAATGATATTCATGTCATGCATTAATGTTGCAAAAACGATTTCGCAACAATTATCCTAATACTACAAGGGAAATAAAGGAGTAATCATGATAAAAATTTTAATATCTATACTATTTATACCTTCAATATGTTCTTCTGAAAGCGTCGAAGATTTGATAATTTTACCCCCAACAAAATCAGAGATAGCCATCCTAGCAAGTTATGTATCCGCACATCAATTATCATATCAAAGTGCCGAAATTGGGAAAATATTAGAACCTTATGTATATGAATCCTGCAATCAAATAGCAACTATTCAGTATATTACTAACAATATCAGCACAACTATAGATTTGCAGGATGCATTATTTTCATATTATCGCGAATATCAAATATATTTACTGCAGCCAATGCGAAATCCAAATAAAGTTTATGAATTTATAAACTGGCACAACGTAAATAAAGCAGAAAAGAATCTTCGTCAACAAATTAAAAACCATCAAAAGGAAATCGCTTCAAAAAAATCATTCAAGGAAGAATGCAATATTAATATTTTGACAATACAAAGAATGGTAAAAGAATTAGTTTCAATAGAAAAAACCAAAATCTAGGAGATCATTAAGATCTCCTAGATTTTTTTTAAATCGTTACTGAATTTTTGTGGCTTCAATATCCCAATTTGCTTGAGGCATTGCACAATGAACCCCTTCACCAATGAAAACCTTGGTTGTTGGCAACTTGGCTTTTGAAAGAGATTTTTTACCTGAGTTTTTTGCAGGAAAGGTTTTAACACAGAAATTCTTTAACCCTAAATTCCGAATATGGTCAGCACCAAAATCTTTAATATGCGTTAAATCACTCAGTTCTGCCTGATTATCACTCAACTTTTTTATGTTATAAATGTGCATTGAAGTTAAGTACTGTTGCTGGGTCAAAGTTAACTCTTGCTTGTTCTGAGATGCAATTAACGCACTGAGATAGAAAAAACAATGCTCGGTTATATCTAATTTTTTACCAACAATAGTTGCTTTCCTCGATGTAGAAGGATTAGGATCCATTATTAAATCATAACCATTCAAGTTAAATTCTAAAAGTTTTGCGATAGAATCAGCAAAAACCTCATGCTGTGAGCGCTTGTATTCTGATGCAAAAACTTTTCCAGCAACACCATTAATTAATACAACTGACAAAAGAAATAATTTCAATGATTTCATAAAACATCCGATACTAAGAATTATTTAAAATAATAATATAAATAGTAAATCAGAATTTATTAAAAATCAAAGAAAAAGCAGACCAGTTCAATCAAATACTGGCCTGCCTGTATACAAATAAATTCAAAATATTAATGCCATACCCGAATAAAAACTTGGGATGCAGAACGCCACAGCGAACCTTTTCCTAATTTAATCATACCTTCGTTAATAAGCATTAATCCTCCAACAAGCATTAATACTTGGATAATTATTGAACTTGCAAAAGCAATTAATACTGCTCCTGTAATGCAATACAATAATCCTAGAAGTTGTAATTGCTTAGTGCGATTCATAAATATCCTTATTATAAATTATGATTGTTTTCAATTAATTTTGTCATGGCATTTTGCAACTTCTTAATTTCACTTTCTTGACGTTTTATCACCATTTGCATTGCGTTTCCGATTGCAATCGTTTGATCTATCATATCGATTCTTAAAGATTGCCTGTCCAAATCCGTTTTGCATGAAATGGTATTTTTAAGATTTGTTGCATGTGATTTAAGCATATTACCAAGTTTAATTCCCAATGTATTCAAATCTTGCGTCGGGCAATGCTCGATTATAGCATTATATCCCATCGCTCCATGGGCATGACTTGAAGTTCCGAAACAAACGAGAACTTTACCATCAACCAATAAATTCTTATCACGATGCTGAGAATTTTGGTTTTCAAGAAATTTCAATAATAAAGAAGAGTAGGTATTACTAAATGGATTAATAAAATTATACCTCTCCTTATCCATATAGCTTGTCATACACTTCAGGTGCACGACTTGCCCATAAAATACTAATTTAACGATATCGTTTTCTTCTTTACCCATAAATACCTTCAAGGGTAAAAAGGATTTAAAAGTGCGTGATAATTGATTTTTAAATTCTTTTTCACGCCTGGTGAGATCATCTTCTTTTACATTTTCTGATGCAACTTTAACCGGTGCTAATATATCTGAAGGCATAACATCAATATCAAAAGCTTCTTTATAATATGCAATATCTGAACCAGCATATATTAGGCTCGTATTATACAAATATAGATGTCCCTTAACATCATTGAGTTGCATTAAACTATTGTTGTTATCCAAAGCATTTAATGCCATAGACAACACGTATAAACTAATAAAAATTTTTTTCACCGACTTCTCCAATTAATAATTATGCATAAGTATTAAGATCATACTGAATGATTAGTGGGGCAACAATAGGCAAAAAGAAAATTAGCAAGAAAAATCCAATCACCGCATTATCATTTTTTTCTTGATAGATAATGCGAACGTATTCTTTTGCATAGTTATAATCAAAGTAAATATTCAAAAATGGCAAAACAGCATACCATAATGAAGGTATTTGTCCTCCCATGGCATTAATTTCTTTTTTAGTGAAATACAACCAATAGAAAAAATACAAGCCACATGTAATAAAAATTAATAATGCCATGAGCCATAAATTGCGTCGTTTTATCATTCTGTTCATCCATATCTCCATACGTTATAGATAATAAAAATATCCCTTATGAGCGTACACGTTTGAATAAAAAAATTGTATATTAGGTTGGTTTAAAGAATAAAGGAGCTCTATATGCTTACCATTGCCATGTATTTGTTTTCTTTCTTTCTCATGGGTTCTGACCAAGCTGATCTAATTACTAAGATCTCCCAAGAAGATTGGGATAAAACTCCGGTGCGCAGCAAACAAGAGCTTTTGCAACAAGCAAAAATTATAAAAATGCAACAAAAAGAAATTGAAGAATATAAAAACTTAAGCGAAGCTCTTCGTTATGTTTTAAAACCAAACTGCAGAAACGATTTAAAATAAAAAATCCTATTTCTAAGGAAATAATAATGATTTATTATATTTTATGCTTAATCATGATTCCGATGACACTTCATACGCAAGACATTGGAGAACAAATTAAAAAATTAAATGCTCATATTCAGCTATTAAAAGATTCACCATCATTTGATAAATCCGAAGTAGATCAAATTAAGTTACAACTTGATGAAGTCAATATTCAAATTAAGAAAATGGCTTATGATCAACAATATGATTTACAGGAACAATGGAACAATTTAGCGCGCAAGATTTCTAATTCAACGATATACAAACAAAAAAATGATTAATAAATTTCTTGATCCGAGTAATGCCAATAGGCTATTCTAATCAAAGGGATCAATGACAAAACTTCTATGCATGCTTTACTTTTTGAGTCAGGCACACGAACATCATGGGCGCGAGAAAAATTTTTATTTAAAAACCATTCCAGAGGTTTTAGAGTTAATCACACCAGCAGAAAAACAAGAAATATTAGCGCGTATAGAAGAAATTAAGCGATTAGATCAAGAAATCCAACAAATTCGATATAATAAAAAAACACGGCAAGCTTTAGTTCTTGCATTTTATAACTCATTAGCCGATAGCATTAATCATCATCCCCAAAAAAGCAGTCGAAATAAATAACATGTTTTTACTATTTCTAATTATTATATTTAATTTAAGCATACTATCATCAGATACACCCAACAATGAATCTACTTCTTCATGGAACCTAATGAGATTGATTTTTGGTGTACATAAACCTCTCACACCTGCGGAAGTAGTAACTATTGAAGAAAAGAATAGACTACGTCGTATTGATCTTGAATGTCGTAAAAGAAACATTGCTCGCTTGGAATGTAGCAGCGATGATGAATCGGTAAAAGAAAAATTAGACTAAGCTCCCACTTCATAGTATTTAATCGAAATCACCTACATGAACATTCATACCTTGTTGCTCAGCATTTTTATAGTGAGCATCCAAACATCGAGCCTGCAGACTACTGCTTCTCAAACATCTATACCCAAATATTACTTAAATGATGAAAACTTTAAATTAATATCAGAAAATGAAAAAAAGTCTCTTGCAGGTCTTTTTGCCAAAGCAAAAGAGCTGCATGCAGCACAACAATTAAAAGCAAAGCTGAATCCAAAAATAAATTCCGCCGTTAAACAGCCTTTAAAAAAAATTAATAAATAAGAACACAGAAGGGAACATTGTTTGTTCCCTTTTTTTTATGATTTGATATTAAACAAGTAATAATCAAGCGAATAATGGTCACCACCAATAATGAAGAATGCTGTGTGTACTACAATCAAGGTGAGAGCAAATGAATAGATCATATATGAGTCACCTTTTTGAATATGCCAATGTGCGGCCACAATCATACTAATAACGAGTAATGCGTTAACTACCCTCATACCTAATCCAAGCACCAATGCAATACCACCAAAAAACTCAGTGACTGCTGCCATGAATCCCCAGAATGTATAAAAAAACGTTATACCGAGTGGAGACATTGCCATTTTGCCTAAATCGTACCAAGCATTAACCCCACCCATGATTTTAGGTGCTCCATGAAAAATGGAGAGTATGCCTATACCGACTCTGAGAAATAGTAAGCCAAAGTGGATCAGTGCCGGAGTTGCAGGCATAAATAAAAAATTTAAGAAATTATTCATTGGTACTCCTAGTATTTGAGATACATCGTTAAAGCATTTAAAAATAATCCAATATTAATTAAATAAATAACGGAACATACGATACAAATTGCTCGAATTTTAAATACCTGAAGATAGGCTAAATATAAAGAAATAAGAATTGAAACACTCGTAATGACTAATGCCAACCAATCCAAACGTGACCAAAATAGTATAGCTAAGAATGGGTAATAAAAGATTCCCATCAGAGAAAATGGAATAAAAAACATATCACCATAACCGCTCTGGGCAACAGTTGAGCAAGAAAGACGATCGTTTATATCACACGCCGGTTTATAAAGAGGATTTGCTTGCAACTTTTTTTCGACAAAATAAAGATATAACGAAAATATAAAACCAAGCGCACAAAGACCATAAATATACCAAAACATACACTCTCCTTAACATAGTTGCTTCATTGTTAAAAGCTACTATATGCGATTGATACGAGAGAATGCTAGAAAATTCTTGTGTATTTCTGACTTAGTACATAAATAAAAAAAAGAGTCATTATGAATGACTCTTTTTAACTTATATTCCAATATGGATTTCTATCTGACCATTGTTTTGATCGTGACTGCGATCATCCCACACTTCATAATCTATATAATACGATCGAGTTAATGTTCCATTTTCTTCTAATTTCCAAATATGTTGCCAGGTTTTGATATTTTCTTGAATGAGATTGCCTTGGTCTGTGGTAAATACTGCATAACAGACAGGAGGCACACACAACCCAGACATACCTTCTGGTATTTCTTCTAAGGTTGAAACACGTGCACCGATTAAGTAAGAATATTCACCGGTATTATCTGATTCGTAATCGTAGTAGCATACAATAATATCATTATCGATCTTGTTAGGTATGGCGGATAAAACCGATTCACTCATGAATTTTTGCCATAATCCAGGAATGATCCCTTTACCTTCAAACTCTGCTTTATTGGTTGTTCGATCGTCGATACCAATTACAAAAAAACTATCTTGTTTCTCTACTATAAAATCTTTCATATTCATTCCTAATTTTTCAATTTTAAAAGCTCCATTTTACTATCAATAGCTACTAATTGATCATGAGATTTATTGAGTTCCTGATTAATTAGCTCGCATTGCTTGACCCACTTATGTTGACTGAATCTTTGCGACAAACTAAAAGTACCTGATTCAGGACATTTATTTTTTATATAACTTGCTAGAAAGGTTCTATGCAGAACATCAAATTCCCTGCGCTGAACTTTAAGATCACAAATTTCTTCTTCGATGGGATCATGTGAGTTAGCTGGCTGGCTGTCATGGGCAATGCAATCAGTAACCAATAAAAATAAAATTACGAAAAAAGTCATGGTAAATATTCCTTAAGAATGCAACATTCTTAATATACGAATTAATACCAAATATGCCTATTTAATCGAACGTCTTTGTTGCGGGGTCAAGGCCATGAGTTCTTGGTTTAAAAAATAACTAAGTACGGTACGAATCAATACAATTATGGCTAGCAGCCCGAGATTATAATAATCGGGTTCAACCAATGAACCAATAATGTCTGCACCCACCATAAATTCAAGCCCAAGTATTACACTGTCACCAAATTGTAATCGAATGTAATTAATATCAATATCGTGATTAAAAAATCCTGAAATGAGTATTATTGCTGATCGCAATGCACCATAGGCAATAACAATAATACCTATGCATGCAATAAATTCTTTTATATAAAGTAACACGACGTCAAGTTGAGTAATATACATAATTGTTCCTTGAAAAAAGTTTCCCTTTTTTCATACCTTATTTAGCAAAAATTAAGCAATAATTCATGAAATCGGCAGTAAACTATCATACAATTTCTGCTTATCAAGCTTTGCGATCCACATTTCATGATCTTGTCGACCATAGGTGATATAAAGAGAATCATCTTCTATGAGTAACCCACACGGAAACACCACCTGAACTTCTTTCCAGTATGGTTTATACTTTTTACCGTTATACCAGTGACTACCCACTATAGGCGCCGTACTTATCGACAGCACCTCAAAAGGCGGTGTAGCAGAAAACGTATAAGCGCCGATAAAATAATGCATTACTTCTTTATGGTCTGAATGCTTGGAACACATTGGTATGGATGAATGAAAAAATGAAAGATAATGGTCCCCATCAAGTATAGCCTGCGTTCCACCACGCAACTGTCCCCAATTCCACGGAATAGGTTTATCCGATTCTACAAAGATTTCGCATAAACCAGCGCAACCTAATGGATGCATAATACGATGGGGATCGATGCTATACGCAAGTAATAATTGACCGTGGTAATCAAAAGGAACCCAATTCTTTTCTCTTTTGTTTTCCCAATCTTCATAAAATGTCGTAATGCGTTCAACAGATTTAGCGTTGAATTTATTTTTTTCATAGAGTATTTCGGCAATATGCATACGAAATCCACGACGCGAAAGAAATGTGTCAGTATTGTCGCTATATATTAAATACAAAGTATCGTTTATAACGATTAATCGACCATCTTCAGCGCGACAGGGAACTTTTGAATTTTTTGCACGGAGCTGTAGGCGTTGCGGTTTTGATACTGGTTTAAAATCTTTATTAAGCCAGACTAAACCAATTTCAGAGGTATAGGGCTTTTTAGGATCAGGAATGAATCGAAAACTTAATAATAATTTTTCGCGCCATCGAACTATTGAAGGATTAAAGGCGTAAGGAAATTCTTTAATCTCAATCTTCTGAGAGTATACTACCGCCGGATGAACCAGTTGCTCAAGATCGATAGCGCATACTAAAAGCGTACTAAAAAACAAACTTATTATTAGCAAACTTCTAATCCTTGATCAAAGTCACGATAATCATCCAGATCAATGTGTCTTGAAGGCATTGATTCAAAAGATTCGTTATCAACTGATTCATCTTCTTCAATCATTAAAGTACAGGGTACTAAACTTTGATATAATCCTTTTTTATCAAATTTTACGATCCACACTTCAAAATCTTGTCGACCGTAACTGACCCAAATATATTTATCATCAACAATACATCCTACGGGAAATACCACACGTAATGGTTTCCATGTATTGTGCGCAGGACCATTATAAAAATTTTTACCCACTATGGGTGTTTTGCTATATCGGGTTATTCTAAATGGTGGTTTTGCTGAATACGTATAGGCGCCCATAAAATAATGGGGCATTGCTTTACCATTCGAATGCGTTGTTGCCATTTTCTTTGATGAATGAAAAAATGCAACGTATTCATCACCGTCTAACACACCCGGGGTACCACCGCGCAATTCACCCCAGTCCCAATCCAGTGGAGAATGCGAAGATGCAACGGTAACGCATTCGCCCGTTATTAATGGTTGGAGGATTCTATGAGGCACTAATCCATAGGCTAATAACATAATGTCATGGTAAATAAAGGGCACCCAATTTTTCTCCCATCTACTGCTCCATCCGGCAAATGGATGCAAAGATATGGGATTTTTTACATAAAATGTATCATTTTCATACTTAACTTCGCCCACAAACATTCTACGGGTAGACATATCACCAATTTTTATAAAATTGTTAAATATAACATACAACTTATCATGAATAGTGATTAATCGTGGGTCCTGCGTTTGAGAGAATGGCGATGGCTTGTCTTGAATTATTTTCAATAAATAGGGTTTACTTGCAATATTAAAATCACGATCAAGCCAAACTAATCCTATTTCAAATGTAGAAATTAAATGTTCATTACGAACTCTAAAGCTCAATAGCGTACGGTTCTTCCATTTTACCATAGCAGGATTAAATGCCCCAGCATATCCAGGTATATGCAATTGTTTAGTTTCTAACACAAAATCTTGTGCTTGTTGTTCAAGATCTAAAACAGGTACTGCATTCAAAAAAAATTGCATGAACAGAAGAACTATACCTAT
The DNA here is from genome assembly GCA_023428375.1 of bacterium. GTDB lineage: Bacteria > Babelota > Babeliae > Babelales > Babelaceae > JAEYYR01. The sequence goes on from JAEYYR010000001.1 coordinate 78,216, forward strand.
CATTATTAAGCTCCTTGTTGATTAAAATCAGGCTTAACAAATTGTACGCTTGGCCACAAATCAAAAGGAAATGCATTATAGAGTTTTTCAAGATCGCACTGTATCGGTTTTTCGCCGCCCATAGCTAGAGCTTCTTCTATTGAAAGGGCAATATCGTAAGTGAAACGACCGGTACCAAAATAATAATCACGATATTTAAATAATGGTTCTTTGCGCGTAACAATTCGCAATAAACGCGCAGGTATACCAAATGCTTCTGCAACGATAATGCCGTGCAAAGAGCTTGATATTACAAATTTACTATCCGTTATCTTTTCAATTACTTCATCCCATGGATCAGTTGGATATACTACATTAGGAAAAAGATTTTTTGGAAACAAATGTTCTTCTGAATAATGGGGAATAATAAGATACTCATACTGTGGGTTAGTTTTTCTTTTAAATTCCGGAAAAAAATAGGGTATTAATAATGCAGGATCACCATATACTTCAGGTACCGCTATATTAAAATTTTGCATAAGAAATTGACGTGACAAAGGACCACGTACTGCTCGCACATCTAATGTAGTAAAATTATATTTTATTTTCTCTAAACTTTTGCGTTTAATACCAGAACCCCAAACAACATCATTATCACGAGCAAAGGAAACAATTGATCCAATACCAAGCAATTTCCGCTCGTTTTTATCGTTGATTTTTTTATATTCTTCGATCGGTTTTCCAACGATTCTTTCAATAAGTTTTAATGAAAGATAATCACCAAAATTAACAAATCTTTTATGTTGCCAGTAATATAATGGTAACCCTTCGGTGTGCATAAAATTAAAAGTAAATAATAAAGAAACAATAAATAATCTTTGCATAACTCTCCTTTATATCTACTTATGACCGTCCATTACCAGGCCAGAACTCAAATGGAAATGCGTAATATAATTGCTCAAGATCACAACACGGTGGAGCTTCACCACCCATTTTCAACGCTTGTTCGATTGACGTTGCAATTTGAACCGCTTCACGCTGAGTTCCCAAATAATAATCATAATACTTGAAAACTGCCTCATGCTCAGTCATCCGCAACCATCGCGCAGGGATCCCGAATGCTTCAGCAACAATAATCGCATGTAACGAACTTGCAATAACCAATTTGCTATCCAATATTTTTTCGATTACCACATTCCATGGATCGGTAGGATAGACAACGTTTGGGTTTAATGTTTTTAAAAATAATTTTTGTTCAGAATAATGGGGAATAATAAGGTATTCATATTTTGGATGAGATTTTTTCTTAAATTCTGGAAACAGGAGTGGCAATAAGAGCGCCGGATCACCATAAATTTCTGGAACTTCTATATTAAAATGTTTTATCAAAAAATCTCGTGTTAATGGTCCACGAACCGAGCGAACATCAAGTTTTTTAAATTTATAATGCTGCAGCCCCATCCATTTTCCATTAACGCCAGATCCCCAGACAACATCATTGTCACGAGCAAAAGTCATAATGGAGCCTACAGCTAAAAGTTTTGGTGAGTTTTTGCCAAAACCAAACTGATATACTTCAATTGGCGCATTAACCATGCGTTCAACAATCTTTAATGAAAGAAAATCACCAAAATTAACAAATTTATCATTCCAATAATATAACGGCAATCCTGATTGCGCATGTAAAATTATCGCTGTATTAGTTAATAAAAAGATAATACGTACGAGAAAGCATATAAGCATATATACCCTTGGATTAATTAACCCTTCCTAACCCGTACTTACTCTGGCACAATTCAATACCTCTTTTAAAGACATCACATAAAAATCGGTAACTTACCCTATATGATGCTGTTTTGCATGCGCAATAAGTGCAGGATCTTTTTCATTATGTTTTCGCAAGATAAAATATTTTTGCAATGCAAAATATAATATATGAATACGTAATTTAAGTTTTAAAGCTTGAATACTAAATAAGGCCTGATCGTGACGTGCTGCACCAAAACCTCCCGGTGATGATCCATCATCTTCAAAATTTCTAATATCTTTAGCAAGCTTATAAATCGGAATAACATATGAATCAAGCATTTGACGGGTCAGCCCTTGAATACCGCCCGATATACCTAGATTTTTTAAAATTTTTTTGTCAGACAATTTGGAAATTTCAAACAATCGTTTGACGCGTTTTGTAACCATTGGTTCAACTTCATGACCGCAATCAAACAAACAATATCCATTTTTAATAAGTGTTATAAAAATCCCATCCAAAGCACTGGTGATTTCCACACCGGAATCTATATATAACACATACGGAAACTTCTGTAATGCTTGATACAATACTACAGGCTTCCAAGAATACCACCCACGCGCAACGCGGCCATCAGGACGTACAATAAATTTGGTAGTCACATAAGGATTCACTCGTTCAATAGGATAAACTACAACAGATGGCATGGCTGAAAGTACATCAATTTCATCTTTAGTTAAACCCAAATCATAAACAGCAATTTCTTCAACCTTATTGGGATTATATTTATGGATTGAATTAATTAAAATAAGTAACCAAGGAAAATGTTCAGTGTCTGATGCAGTAGCAAAATACATAGGATCATTAAAAATGGGTTGCCCCAATGCATTAATTGATATCATTTGTAACGTGCATAACAAATAAAGTAATTTCATATAATCATCCCGCTTCTTATGAACTACCATATAATAAGCTATTAAAAATGATAGAGAATTGATGTACAGTGATGGCTATAACAAAAGGAGTTTGTATGAACAACGGTATTAAAACAATTTGCAGCGCTTTGCTGTTCTTTACCATGCTGCATGGTTCCGATCAAATAGAATTGAGCGCACAAGAACTTGCTAGATTAGGAAAAAATGTTGATGGAATTCTCAATAACTTTCCGTCAGTGCTCAATTCATTATATGACACTCAAAAATTTCCTGAAGAATTAAAAAAATTCAAAGAAAATATGCCGAGCGGTTATTATCCTTTAAGCAACTGTATCAAAGAAATGATGCGTGCACATATGTGGTATGAAATAGCTACATTAAAAACATGGCAAAAGACCATCTCTGAACGCAGATATTTCAAAAATTATAACTGTAATTTCAAGTCTTTAACCTTTGCAATGACATGTTTTCTTATTGCTGATTATTTATATAAAAATACAGATTTAAGCTTACAACCATACGAACGACTAAATACCGAAATCTTAAAATTTGTATGTATTCCAGTCTTTTTTGGCTTAGGTTCTTTAGCATTGCACGATGGATTTCGTCCGTCAGATAAAATGGTAAAACGTATTACTGCATTAAATAAAAATTATTCACTTCTATCACATAGTCCAGAATCATTATACAAACAAGTACGTGATCAAAAATTTAATGGGGAACAATAATGAATGCGTATATATCATTCCAAATAGTATCGCTGTTATTAATTTTATCCTTAGACGCGTACGATCAAAAGACTACAATAACCCCTGGGCTTTTGCACCTATTAAAAAAGGTACCAGAAACCAAATGGGGGAAAAATATACTTGAAGGAAATGAAAATTACAAAGGCATTAAAGCTGAGGCTTTTGGCCACCAAACCCATGATATAACCTACCATGTATATTTAACTTCAGTCAGTATTGATAAACTACCGATCGAAAAATTGAACTTCTATTTTCATCGCTATCAATCCAAAATGAAAAGACCTACATTAACAACAAATATTTGGTTAGAAGATGCCGAAGCTATCAAGAAATTTGAATCGTGTTATGGAATATCACAAAAGCATGATGATAACGAGACTGCCGCAGATTTTAAAGCAAGCTTAATAGATTACGCAACAACATGTTCGTATTGGGATACATCAACTGGTAGAAGATACACCCTTTTAACCACTCTGCCCCTTATTAAATTCAAGAAAGAACTAGAAATACATTAATATAAATGTTTACTCATTTATAACAGGTTAAAAAAACATATTTTTTAGCCTAAAAGTTTTGACATTTTTAATATTGAACGCTAAAATGTAATCATTCTTGTGAATAAAAGGGCGTTTAGCTCAGTTGGTAGAGCATCAGTCTTACAAACTGGGGGTCGTAGGTTCGAGTCCTGCAACGCCCACCATACTTAGTCAAAAGCTTGGTATGACTCCCCCCGCAACTTACATATATTTAATAAAATGGGGTTGCAATTATAGGTAAACATGCCTATAGTATTCACAGACAAAATTTTGAAATTTCTTCCTCGGTAGCTCAGTTGGTAGAGCACACGACTGTTAATCGTTAGGTCGCTGGTTCGAGTCCAGCCCGGGGAGCCACTAAAATTTAGTGGAGCTATAGCTCAGTTGGTTAGAGCGTCCGCCTGTCACGCGGAAGGTCGCGAGTTCGAGTCTCGTTAGCTCCGCCATTAAAATTAAGCCACCCTTATACGGTGGCTTTTTTCATGTGTAAAAAACGAATCCAATTGAAATTATCCAGTTCTTTACTGTATACTTATAGTGATAAAGAAAGGGACAACTATGGCACACGTAAATTGCAATTGCTGCAACCACGATGAAATGCAAACAAATCACCAAGTTAATTCTGAAGAATATGGTGAATTTACCTCTAAAACAGATAACGTAAACCAACCTGTATTATTCTAAATTAGCCTATTATAACCCTTTTGGGTTCAATAATAGGTCTCTGATAAAAAAATTAAGCCACTCAAAAAGTGGCTTTTTTGCACCCAATTATCGCAAATAACTAAACTGAATAGTAAAGTTTTTTAAGTCTTTCAAAATTTATCCCACCCTCTCACCCATATATCCCTTAACTATTGCAAATTGTGTTTTTAATATTGATACACTAATACAAACCGAAGTGGTTTCGGTTGTATTAGGGGGATCGTATGAAAAAATTATTAGGAGCATTAGCTCTTTCACTTGCAATCTTTGTGGCACCAATCCACGCTGCAAAAGAAGAAACAACTACTGCAGTAAAAGAAAGAAAAACTGCAGCTGCAAGAAGAAAAGCGGCTGAAAAGAAAGCTGAAGCAAGAAGAAAAATTGAAAGAAAAAAACAAGATGCTAAAGAGCGCGCAAAAGCTCGCAAAGAAGCCCGTACAAGAACAAAAAGCGTAGAAAAAGAACCAGCAAGAACACAAAGAACAAAACCTGCACCACGCCGCACAACCGAAGTTCATAGAACCGTTGGTAGCGATAAAGTTGTAGGTCATACTGAAGAAGGCCGTGATATTTATGAAGGCCCACGTGGTGGACATTACTATCTCACCGAATCAGGCAATAAAGAATACGTAAAAACCGTATTTGCTCGATAAAAAATAAAGCCACCCCGCAATGGGGTGGCTCATCTTCAATTAAAACCTTATTCATTCTTCAGTGCAGTAAAATTAATCAACTGTTGTTATCACAGATATCATTGCGCTGGGATAATGGTCTTAATAATCTATGATATACATACGCATCGTTATTTTTTTGACCGAAAGTATATTCTGCTCGAGTAAGTATTTCATGTCCCGTCTTAATATCTTTTCGAACCACCGAAGCCACCAACTGGTCTTCTACTGAATCTCTTGAGGACTTCATAAACGGTACATATTCACCAGTATATTGGATAACATAATCAAGCATTTCGGCAAAACTATGATCATAGGCTACTGAGTGATTAACATAACTACCAGTAAGACCTTGACGTTCAAATATCCTTGGATGAAAGGTTAAAGCTTTTATTTCTGTAAAATCACGATTAGGGAATGTATCACCCTTTACAATAAGCTCTTCATCTCTCTTTGAATCATGAATAACAAATGTGCAGTTATTCGCATCAATATTCTCAACATAACTTTCATCAGAGGTTTTAAAATACTTATTCCATTTATTCACATTCACCAAAAATGGATTTGATTCATTTTTGGTTATTTCTTCGTCTACCGATGATTGGGATGAAACGTTGGAAATTTCCGACTGCTGATTATTAACCGACTTCTTCTTTTTCTTTTTACGCGTTGGTCCACATAATTCTTTAATAATACGATTTTGTTGTTGTTCACGAAATTTCTTAACGATTGGAAACAAATCCTCCGTCAAAAAATATACATTATCCTCCATCTTTTCAGCAGCATCTAAGAGTGCCAATCCGGCAGTGATGTCCGCTTTTACCCCTCCTAATCCAAGAAGATGTATATACCCTCGTGCTACCTGTAAAGCACGCGTGGGGTCGTATTTGGTGTTTTTTTCTATAATTTGTCCAAAATAGTGCTTAGCTTTTTCTCTATTCTTATCAACACCAAAACCATAATGATATGCTATTGCTATTTGAAGTTGTGATAATGGACTTTCTCCAGATAATTTTTCCATGTAAGTAACTGCTTCTGCAATAGCTCCTTCTGCAAATAATGCTGATCCATATAAATAGGCACAGCCGATGTTAGATGAAGCAAATTGAAGAATGTCAGCTTTAGCTTTATTACGATCACCTTTTATTCTATTTGTTAGAACTAAGCGGGCCCTATAGAGCGATGTATTTTTTGATTTGTCGTAATATTGCAAAGCTTTTGAAATATTTGGAGACATCTTATTGTATCCATACTCATGTAAATATCCCATGAGCCTATACACCCCGTCTCTTTTTGGGTGATCCAGTGTAAATAAGGGGGACTTAAGAATTTTTGATAGATACTTAAAAGCTTCTCCACGCAATTCAACATCCGACCAATAGGACTCACAGAGAGTAGATGCTATATTATATGAAGCATCAATATCTCCTTCGTCAGCTAATTTCTCAAATAGAGAGAATGCGTTTGCTCGTTCATCTGATAGTGGAGAGACCAATAAAAATTTAGCGTATTTTGTGCAAATTATAGGATACCATTTTGTAAAATCAAGAACTGATTTATGTGTCATTAAATATTGATGGGCATTACTGTAATAGTGCTTTGCATGTTTTCGTTCTTTTCTTACTGAGCAAAAATCTGCTATATCAAGTAATTGAGACAAAGATAATGCATCTGCACCATGTTCCGCATATAACAAAAGAGTATCAATATTTTTCTTTTTCAAGGCAACGTCTACCAAATAGGCAAATCCTTTAGGCCCACTTGAAATCGCATAATTCAACAACCATTTTTCCGCTTGATCATAATTTATTTCTTTATTAGGGCCTGTACCATGAAAAAATGACCAACCCAAACAAAATAATGAATTGGCGTCTTTTTCTTCCGCCATTTTTAGATGATTTTTAAATTCTGGAAGAGCAAGTTGAATTGGTTCAATTTTTCTGCAATCAAAACATTCTTCCGCTGCTTGAGACAAGACACAGAGCAAAACTATCAGTGAATACGCAATTTTCATAAATTTCCATTGTAGATATTTTTATCAATTCAATCATTGTAATTATAAAAGCAATAATTTCTATTGCAACATTAAACAAAAAAACAGTAATTATATAAGCAATCATAAATGGCATGACATTTGACAAATGCTTCATTGATTATAAAAATAAAATTATATTCGCTAGGGAAAACTCATGAAAAAATTATTAATATTAACTCTCATCAGCAGTTTTCAATCATATTCATATGATGATTCAAAGGTAATAAACCACTTGATTGTTAATCCAGTCCAAGTATTAAACACAAATCAATTAATCAGAAAAGAAATTAAAAAAAATTCATTATATCAACAGTTTTTGCGCGGTGAAATTACTCATGATAATCCTTCATATATTGCATTAAGACAAAAATATGAAGAACATGCTCCCTTATTCTTGCTGGGAGAATGCACTAAAGAAGATACTGGTGAATGCGTATTAAGCCGATTCAAATATCCTTTGTATCGATTAAATTATGAACAAGCTGTAGTGGATGCATTAATTAAAAAAAGTGAATCCAATGAGCTTATTGAATATGTAAGCTTTGGCTCTGGAGGATTGTTTCAAGATATAGTCATCCTATCAAAATTTCTGACAAAAAAACCTAATGCCAAAATGCATATTCATTGTATCGATACTCAATATTACGCATATGTTACATATCTTCTTCTCATTGGCTGTACCGCTGATATGGAAACACCTGTTGATAGGCTTGATGATGTAATGGAGATAATACTCGAAGATGCAAAAGATTCTTTTCCAGGAAAATCAGATTCAGAAATTTGTCAGACCATTAAACAAATCTGTTCAATTAATTTTGAAAAAAACAACCAATTTACCCGTTTTATACGGATAAATTTTCCAAATGCTCAGCTTAGCTTCTGTATACATAATTATTATCGCGCATATTTTGCTTACCTTAAAGAACGCTCTCTGAGATATCCCGACGTAATTACAGCATCAGATATTGAATATAATAACGATACAACAGCTTTAGATGATTACAAAACACTTTGTTTAGAATCACTGCGATACAAGCACAATGAAAATATATTGCTCTCTAAGGGCAATACTTGCTTAACCAACCTTATCAAATTTTCTGCTCCAGCTCATTTAATACTTGAAAGCAATGAATAATTTCATGGAGATAATCAAAGTAAAATTATTCTTCAAATAAATGCTTTAAGTATAAATCGGGATTATTTAAGAATTGTTTTGTGATTTTATAATGATTTGTATGCTCATATGATATTTTTTCTATTTTATTACCATCACAAGAATAAATAGTTGCATGAGGGTATGCTAATAAAATGGGTGAATGAGTAGCGATAATAAACTGACTATGCGGATGCTTACATAATTGATTCATAACCGACAATAATGACAGCTGTCGCTGCGGAGATAAAGCAGCTTCAGGTTCATCAAGTATAAAAAAACCATTATTACCTAAGCGATTATTAAAAAACGACAAAAAGCTTTCCCCATGCGATTGAGCATGAAGAGATTTTCCGCCATAGGGCGCATATGCCCTAAAGTCTTCTTTTGCAAGTTGGTCAATATAATTAGCAATATTAAAAAAGCTTTCAGCCCTGAAAAAATAACCATTATGATTACGCGGTTTATAACGCCAAGATAAAATAAAAGCTTCTGCAAGTTCCTTAGTTCCTTTGTAGGCATTGGAATCTGTGGTTGCAAAATTGATGTTTTTACTTCCGCCTTCAACACCAAAGCCTGCATTATACGCAAGTGCCTCTAATATTGTGGACTTACCAGTGCCATTCTCGCCGACAAAAAAAGTAACCTGGGTTGGAAATTTAATTTCCTTTAAGTTTTTTATAATATCCAGAGAAAAAGGATAAGAATTGGGATTGGTGTTATCTGCAAACTTAACGGTTACCTTATTTAATAATGGTCCATCAAAGCGAGAAGATGATTGATCTGATGCTATTTTCATACTTTGTAGTATATCATAGCCGCTAAAAATTATAAAAACTCATTGATTCGCATTGCGATGATTAGAAATTCAATGATATACTGACATTGAATGTTTACACATAGGAAAAAACCATGATCCACTCATTCTCATCCTTTCGTGAGTGCAATTTCTTCACCCATTCTTGCTCCATCATTCTTATTTCATTGATTATTGGACTACTCAGTCCAAAATAATACATCTTAAAATCACCCTAATTTGCACATTAATTTAATTTTATTAATACTCACAACTATTGGAATAGTATGAAATTTCATGCACTCTTTTGCGTCCTTATGGCATCAATTTTTAGCAATCACACACACTCAAATGAAATAACACAATCACCTATAATTCAGAACATAATTGCTGGTGGGATTACCGGATATTCCGAACTTATAACCGGAGCGCCTCTCAACTATATTCTTAATTGTTCCTATCAAAATATTTCGGTTTCAAAGAACCCACGTGTTTGGTACCAGGGTTCAGCAGCAAGTGGATTTACGACAGGAATTACCACCGCTGTGGCCGCATCGGTTAAAGAAAAATTATCACAGACCATTAATCCATCAGGATCAATTACATTTTCAGAATCATTAGTATCTGCAGGAACCGCGGGATTGATTTCAGGCATGGTAAGTGCACCTGTAGCATCTATAGTAATGCATAAACAAAAATATCAGGAATCATATCTGCAAACGATAAAAAAAGCTCCCTTAACTAAGGCAATTGTTGCTGATGGATTTCGTGAATCAGGATTTGCACTTTTGCTTTTTGCTATTTATCCAGAAATCAAGAATAAATGTACTCAGTGGATGCCAAATGAATACATGGCAGCGATAATGGCAAGCTTTATTACTGCACCCCTTACTACTTCCTTAACTCATCCTGCTGCTACTATTGGTGGTATAATACGATCATCTTCAATGAATAATCCAAACTATAAAGATATTAAAAACGAACTTGATGCTTTGCGCTATCTTTTAAAAAATGGCGGTGTTTGGAAAGGATTAGTACCACGCACAGTCAGAATCTTTATCGCACTTCCTGTGATGGGTTATGTCTACGAAAATGCGACCAATTACCTAAAATTCTCGTTATAGGAACTAATATGCGTAAAGTTTTTTGGGAAAATCCCTATCAACATACATTGGTTACCAAAGTGTCATCTGTTGATGGTAATGAAATTGGCTTTGATGATACTATCGCCTATTCTTTTGCCGGCGGACAAGAAAGTGATACTGCATTTGTAAATGGGCTACAAATCCAAAATTCACGCAGAATCGACAATCTCATTTATTACACATTGCCCGATAACCACGAATTTAAAATCGGTGATATCGTTACTATGGAAATCGATTGGCCGAGGCGTTCACGTCTTATGAGATTACATTTTGCGGCCGAATTAATTCTTGAAATCGTAACACAACGGTATGGTTTTGAAAAAATCGGTGCTCATATTTCAGAAAAAAAATCTCGTATTGATTTTATTACCGACGTAAATGTATCTACGTTATTTAATGAAATACTTGCAGAATATAATAACATCATAGAAATGAATTTAATTATTGAAAAAGGCTATCTCGATATTGCAACGCAACGCCGGTATTGGAAAATCGATGGATTTGCTCAAGTACCGTGCGGCGGCACTCATGTTAATACAACAGGAGAAGTAGGTTTTGTAAATCTAAAACGTGAACGTTTGGGTAAATCTAAAGAGAGAATAGAAATTACCTTGCAGGACGATAGTCCTGAGTATGTTTTTCAACAACAACAATAATTAAATACTACTAGGTAAAGACAATGCTATTGCAATCTTTACTTAGTAGTATTTTTACAACATGTCTGATTGTGAGATGGGTTAATAACTAGTAAAACACTTACACCCACGCTAGACTAGCATCATATTAAAACAGATAGGTGTCAGCATGGCAAAGATAACAGAATATATTAAAAATATTTTTCTTTTATTGGTACTCATTCAATTTTTGCCATTTTTGTTTAACAATTTTCGCAGCATTGTAAAAGATATTTTTGAACCTAAGACAAAAATTGGTTTGATAAGTATTAATTCCCCAATTTTTTCATCTGATTATTACACAAAAGAACTTCAAAGAAATTTTAAAAATCCTGATATAAAAGCAATTGTTTTGCACTTCAAAAATGCTCCGGGCGGCACGGCCGGCGCTGGACAAGTCATTCATATGCAACTTAAAGAACTTAAAAAAATGTTTGTAAAGCCGATTCTAGCGGTCGTTGAAGATACCTGTGGATCAGCAGCCTATTACATAGCATCTGCAACCGATTATATCATCGCAGCACCATCGAGTGATGTTGGTAGTATTGGCGTGTATATAGCACGACCACAATTAAAAGATTTTATCGAACAATTCAAAATCAAATATGATGTTACTCAAGCAGGTGAGTACAAAACCACCGGTAATCCATTATTACCAATAACTCAACCACAACTTGAGATGTTACAAAAAATTACTGATGATTGTTATGAACAATTTGTAAGTGATGTTGCACAATCTCGCCCAAAACTCAGTAAAAATACTAAAGAATGGGCCGATGGAAAAATATTCACTGGTAGACAAGGTCTTAAAATCGGTTTAGTTGATGAATTAGGCACGCTGCTATCAGCAGAAAAAATATTAAAAGATAAGTTGCTAATCAAGGGTGACATCGAGTGGATAAAACCAGAAAGTGCTGGGTTTATTGGTACCTTATTTGGTCATGAATCAGAAGAAAGTAAAAATTTTAATGCTCTATCATGGCTACCAATTATAGTGCAAACTCTCATGCAGCATGATTATAAATCACAATCAGTATAAAAAAGATGAATAGTATGAAGCATTTATATCTCTCATTGTTTGCAGTTTTAAATATCATCACTGCTGATAGTAATAACACAAAATACTTCGTAATTGCTCACTATTTTCATGGTTTTAAAGATCTGCCTCGATATTATAAAAAGGAATTTCCCGTTACATCGGAGATAGCAGAAGATTTAAAATCATTAATGACCAGCGATCCTTCGTTAGACCAGAAAGATATATGGTTGAGTTTATGGCCTTGTCCAATAATTGATGCGGGCTTTAATTCTCACCTAAAAAAAGGCTACTGCAATCTTTCAGAATTTCACAAACTGTGTAAATATATTCCTGAAGCAAGTACCTGCATTCCTGAGCTAGAGCAAAGATTTAGCGCAATTGATGAATTAAAATAATACATAGTATGGATGAGAATTATGAAACACTTTTTAGTTTTAATCTTCACAACATGTATCATGTGTACTGAAGATTCATCTTATCGTTTAGTTGTTCACCAAATCATAACTAATGGTTATTCAAAGCGCCGCTGTTTCGAGATATCAGCTGATCATATGGAAGGTATTAAAAATACAATGCACATTGATAATCCCCTAAATGCTACTTATATTGCATTTTTAACACGCACCAAAAGTGTTGAAGTTATCAAGAGCTCAGAGTTAGATCATAATGCTATAGAACTTCTTGCTCAGTATATTCCAGCCATTATTACCGAATTTAAATAAATTATTCTAATGAGCTGCCTTTAGAAACTAAGGTACAATAGGTTATTTCTTCTACGTCTATTGCTGGTTTTATAGATACTTTGTAAAAGAAACCATCAAGCTGCCAATCTTGAACAAAGCCTATGCATAATCCTTTTGGATAAATTAATCCTTCACCGTGTGATATCACCATATCGTTTTTCACTAATGCATCCAAATGATTTACATAATTAAGTTCGATTAATTCGCTTGAACCAGTTCCTTTGGCAATTCCCTGTGATTTTGTTTGTGAGCACCAAGCAGGTACGGCACTTGCTTGATCAGTTAATAATGCAACGCGACACATGCATGGAAAAACTTCAACCACCCTGCCCACTAAACAATCTTTATAGACAGCAACCATATCTCGCTCGACACCTTGACGTGATCCTACATCAAGAATAAATGATTGGTTCTCTGTAGAAATAAGTCTCGTTAAAACTTGTCCAATGGTAACAATGCCGTCATAACGATGCTGATATTCATCTAACCACTTGTTTTGCATAATGGTGTCATAATGGGCGAGCAATGTAACGTGCTCACTCACTAACTGTTCATACCGATCAAATAATTGTTGATATTTGCAAACAATATTTTCGGTTATAGTTCGACGCTGCCAGTAACGATTGATTGGATCAACAATATTTTTCTCCACAATATATATGGGATACATGATCCATGCACCAATATCCTGCGCAATTTCTTTTACTGGAGCATAATATGTTAAAAAACCAACAATAGCAGCAAGAAGTATAATTCGAAAATATTTTATCATGACAATTTCACAAGTAAGAGACCGTATAAATCCTTGCATAGTGTAGCATGTTCAATAAAAAAAGAGTCATAGACATGACTCTTTTTAAAATATTTTCAACAATTATAATAATGCTTTGATAGCTTCTGCAAATGCTACGGCATCTTTGGGTCCCTGCGCGGTAACGCGATTACCATCACTCACCACAGATTCTTTTAGATAATAAGCGCCATGGCGATCATACATTTCTTGTAATTCATTATCATCATCCCAACCCGTTGCTTGTACTCCCACAAGACCACCAGCTTTTGCAATAATGCGTGGAGAAATACAGATTGCAGCGATGGTGCATCCTTCTTTCATAGCAGCCTGAACCAATGCGTAACTAGCATCATTATCAAGACATTCGAGTGCTCCAGGGCCACCGATAAATACCAATGCATCGTAACCAGTAATATTTGCATCATCAAGTGTGGAACTAACACGAAAATGAGAGCCATCCTTTGCAATCGCATTTCCTGGTTTGTCACTTACCACTTGAACATCAAATCCGCTTTCATTAAAAATTCGATACGGTTCGTTAAATTCATCTTGATGGAATCCTTTAGAAGCAATCACCATCATTATTTTTTTCTTCATACTATCTCCTCATACATTACTGATTTTGTGCAATAGTATCATAAATTTCTGAAATATTTGCAGCCTTGCCAGTTGTAAGCGCATCAACTGCATCAATAAAAGGCTGTAAATAGCTATAGCAATAGACTTTATCATTAAGCCAATACATTACTGCATCATCTTGAAAATGCAACAATGAAGGCGGAACAGTCAAATTTACCACAAATCTATCGTCAGTATTAAGATTCGCAGAGACTGGATAGAAAAATTGATTAAAAGGATCGTTATCCGTATTTAATACCAATACTGTATCGTTGAACATCAAACGTTGTATAGTACATCCCTGAGGTATATTGAGAGCGATTTTTATATGCTCCTTAATTCCAACATTTAATTGATGAACAGAGCCATCAATTTGCTGGACTAAAAAACCTCTTTTAAATGGGATAAGATGTTTAATCATTGCAGGAAAAAGATGCTTTTCAGACCTCACCGTTTCCAATGAAATATCCTTAAGTATAACTTTTTTTTCTGAAACAATTGCTAAAATATGTTTATTTAAAGTAACGTGATTAATAGGCGTTTTATTATCAACATTAGTTAAGTAACGCTTTTTATCATCGAACTTGTAAAAATTACGTCCCTGCTTGCCAATACGGGAATCATTTTCACGATACCAACAATCCTCTAGCATAGTGATTTCAGAATTCTTTTCATATTCTGACGTTTCATAGTTATAGCAAAATTCTATGGCGTTTTGCTGATTTGTAATAAGGGTGAAGCGCTTCCAGTCATTATTAAAAATAACACGCACAGCTCCAGCTATTTTTGAGTTTATACGAGGCAATTTATAATGATCAAACGATCTTTTTGCGATATTCGTAAACCAATGATGCACCATTATTAGTTCATTTGTATGAGCTGAGCTATCGATAATTTTCAGAATTTCATCATAGGTGTAATTCAAATAATAATTTTCTATTCCAAAGCTTGGTTCTAATCTTTGTGCGCCATTAGAAAAAGCTGGCGAAAATTTTTGTAAAATCATTTTATCAAAAAAACGCCACTCTTTATCTTTAAATTTAAGCAACACAATATTTTTAAACATCGGCTGTAAGAGTACATTACATTCAAGTGACCCAGAAGCCTCTAAAATTTTGAACATATCACAAATGGGAAGTTTAAGAATATAATCGTGCGCCTCCTGCGTAGGCATCCTTATTAATCTAGAAATATGCTCGAGTGTTTGCGAATCAACCGGCAAATGTAAAATATTATCCTTATTATCAAGAGATCTTCCAAAAATACCATCGAGTGCAGGAATTGCAGAATAAAACTTAAGAAACTGCTCAAATGACATTTTATACATGTTTTTATCTGAACAAATTACCTTAATTTGATGATCAACAGCATTATTTAATGTTACTTGGGTATTATTTTGCTCAATGCAAAATAAAAGCCCTGAAAAAACCAGGGCATGTAGTACTAAAATCATTAGAAATATAATCGATTTTTAAAAGTTTTTAGGAGTTTGTTCAAACCAGCGAGTACGTTGCTCATATGCATGCGCAACTTGATATAAAAGAGCTTCAGATAAATCTGGACCCATTAACTGGAACCCAACCGGTAATGACTCTTTAGTAAATCCGCATGGAATAGAAATGGCAGGAATACCTGTTAAGTTCGCAGCTGCAGTGAAGTAATCTTGAAGATCCATAGCAAGTCTATTATCATCAAACGCGCCAAATTTGAAAGCTGCCGTTGGACTTACTGGTGCAAATAATACATTACAATCTTTGAACGCTTCTAAGAATTCTGCTCGCATTAATGCTTGTACTTTTTTAGCACTTTCATAATATCGTGCTGCATGTCCAGCAGATAAAACATAGTTACCAATCATAATACGACGCTTAACTTCTTCGCCAAAACCTTGGGTTCTTGTATTGCAATACATATCCGCCAAAGATTCTCCAGAAATACGTGTGCCATATCGAACGCCGTCAAAACGCGCTAAATTTGAAGCAGCTTCTGCACGACTAATCATAAAGTACACGGCCGCACTATAGTCCATAGACGGCAAGGTAATATGCTTTATTGTAGCACCAAGCTTTTCATATTCTTTAAGAACCGCATCTAATAATGAAGAAACTTCAGGATCCATACCTTCTGCATACAAAGCATTATCAATAACGCCTATAGTCAGACCTTGAGGAATTGAACCATTCAATGATTTGGTCAGATCGAGATTAGAAATATTTTGTAAAGTAGACGAATCTCCAGCATCAGTACCTGCAATTACCGACATAACTAAAGCATTGTCATATACGGTACGGGTAGCAACACCAATTTGATCCAATGATGAAGCATATGCAACAAGTCCTTTGCGGGAAACTAAACCATAGGTAGGCTTGCTTCCAACAATACCACAATACGCAGCTGGCTGACGGACAGAACCACCGGTTTCTGTGCCAAGGGCCCACGGTACTAAGCCTGCAGCAACAGCTGCAATCGAACCACCACTTGAACCACCAGGTACACGGGATGCATCCCATGGATTAGTAGTTTTCTTAAACGCTGAGGTTTCGGTTGAGCTTCCCATAGCAAATTCATCACAATTTGCACGGCCCAATGAATAAGCACCCGCTTGCTTGAGACGAGCTACTGCTGTTGCATCATAAGTCGCCTTATAATGTTCAAGTATCTTAGATGCGCACGCCGTAATATGTCCTTCTTGGCAAATGGTATCTTTGACCAAGCCAGGAATACCTGCCAATACACCATCTGCAGCTGCTTGGGACATTTCTTGCTTGGGATCAAACAGTTCCAAAATGGATTGTACGGTCGTATCTAATTGTTGGCAACGACCATAAAAAAACTGTGCTAGTTCGTCTTTAGATAGTTCTTTTTTAACTAATTTTTCACGTAAATCTTTAATAGAAGCAAATGCTAAACTTGCCATTACTCGTCCTATTATTTAATAATTTTTGGTACAACAAAGAAGGATTCTTCACGTTCAGGAGCGCATGCAAGAATAATTTCAGCATTAAAAGGCTTAATCTCATCCTGACGCATTACATTAACGTTTTTATGCAATTGAGCGACGGAATGAGCATTATTTGCAATGTCATACAAGCTGGAAGCGTAATTTAAGACGCCATCCACTTCCTGACGCATATGAGACAATTTGTCTTCATGGACGGTGATTTGGGAAATCCGAGCGAGTTTTATTAATTCCTGGTTGGTAATCAGACTCATGCGTGCCTTTCATAAGCAAGGACGTCTTGGTATGTGACGCCGAATAACGCTTTAATTGTATCATATAAATTAAACTCATTATACCATTACTCACATAAAAAGAACTGTAAATACCAACAAATTTCACTAAAAGAGATTCGATAGGAAGCATACTAATAGTATACGACAACGGTGCAAAAACACCGGTACATACCAATAACCGGGTCCACATTACGGTTTTAACGTACGATGCTCCTCTTAGTGCGCCCGATAAAACAAGTTGAATCACATCGAAAAAGACAAATAAACTGATACTTGGCAATGCAGCGGAGGCTAACAAAATACAGGCACCTTTTTTATCAAACCAATGAATTACAGTTTCTGGAAACAAACAAATCATTAAAAGTATGCTGCCAACCATAAGACTCGTACACAGCATTACGCGACGAATATTCACGAGTAAGGCGCTCCAATCATTAGCCCCTCTATTATTACTCGCTAGAAAGGTTATAACTTGGGCAGATGCAATAGCAGGAACAAACGCAATCATTTCAATATCTTTAATAATCGAAAAGCTTGCCATAACCACTTTACCCATAGGAACTAAAAGCCACGCAAGCCAAATTTTTGCTGCTGCTAACACCGCCTTATCAATCATTATGGGCCAGCTGTAACTAAATACCAGTTTTGAGAGTTCGATGTCCCATGAATGCCATGCATGCATAACATAGTTTTTATAAGTTTTATCAAAGAGCAAAACACATAATGCGGTACTCAGCATAACCATGTATTGAATAATAGAAGCGATAGCAGAGCCTCGAAGGCCTAACGCTGGAAAACCGCATTTACCAAATATAAGTACATAATCAAAAAAAATAAAAATACATGCACCAAAGATATAAATCATCATGGGTAATCGCGTATTCTTTATACCGCGAAAAAATCCAATGATTGCAAAATATATAAATGCAAAAAATATACTGACTGACCTGAGTCGCAATAAAACAGTGCCGTAGGCTGCAATCTTTGGTGTCACACCATAAAAATTAAATACAAAAGGTGACGCAAAGAAAAAGGAGCACGCTAAGAAGGCTCCTACCGCTATCGTAATTAACACCGAGCTGACCAATGCACGTCCTAAAGAGCGGATATCATGAGAGCCATTAAATTGACCACAAACAATGACCGTACCAACACACATTCCTTCTGCAATTTTTATTAAAAAATGCATGAAATTATTAACTATGCCTTGTGCTGCAAAAAGTGAGGTTGACCTAAGATGGCCAATAAATGCTGCATCGACGATAGTTATTAATGAGGTTAATAAAAACGCAGTAATAAGTTCTGGTAAGCAATAGGCCATAATCGAAGCATAACTTTCACCAGTTTGCCCAGTTTCATTATATTTTCTTGTTGGCGCAAATTGCATACTACACTCCTATGCACGTTTGAAAAACACTAAAGCTCGTTTTTGATAGCGGACATTATAAGGACATTTTTTAATAATTAATGGTGCAACTTCTTCATCAGCTACCCAGTGTGCAGAAGCCCAATAGATTACGGTCGTTGATTTATAAAAACAGCCTGGCTTTATAGCCCGCAACATTTCTTCTGGTTGAAGAGAAGCTCTGCCACAAAATATTGAAATGGGGTATTCAGTTTTACGCAGGAAGGTACGCCAATCAAGATCAGTAATTTCGATATCTTCAAGTCCTAATTCTTCGATTACCGTTTTTAAAAATTCAATTTTTTTATGGGTCACTTCTATTAAAAGAATTTTTAAATCAGGACGTGCGATCTTTAATGGAATACCGGGAAATCCACCGCCAGTTCCAACATCAGCCAACATTGCGCCTTGTGCAATCTCTTCACATTTTAAGAGCGCCAATGAATCTGAAAAATGATAATCCAATACGGGACGCAATTCGGTAACCGTAGTGAGATTAATTTTATCGTTCCATTCTTGAAGAAGTTCGAAGTAACGTTTAAATTGTTCAATTTGCTTTTGGCTCAATTGATGTTGTTCTTGAAAAGCTTGCCAATATGTTTCGTAATTTTTCATAGGAATATCTGTTATGAATGAGTAACTTTAGAGTAGCAAGTCGTTGCCATATTAGCAAACCATAGCAGTTTCATAGATACATATGGTAAGCTTTTAAACAAGAGGGCCGGGGAATGAAGTATCGTTGTATAACCCTTATATGTATGATTTTAGGTCAGCAGGTAATTATCGCTGAACCGAATATTATTGCATTCTTTAAATACGAAAAACCGTTCATAGATCTTGAAGCGGAACTTCTCAAAGAAAAAATCGAAAAGCCTGGAAAAATAAATCGTTGGGGTCTCAAGCAACTTTTGACTATACCATTATCAACGCTTGGCATTATTGGCGCGTATGCTGGTTATTGCACGGTTTCCAATAGCATTGGACAATTAACATTTCCTCGCAAACATGCAAAAGATGAAATCACCGTAGTTATAACCCAAAAAATTAAGCCCGTAATTGTTCGGGGTCAAACGGTACGAAATTTTATTGTTACACCAGGCGCACCATCACAATGGTACACCTTTACACGTAATCCAGCAGACCAAAAAATTAGAACTCCCTATTGGACCGTAAAAGATCTTGATGTCACTGAAAATACTCGCATACCTGCAGAAGCATTAATTATTTTTGCAAAACCGGAAGATATAAAAATTCCAACATCACCTATTGCAACTATTGGTGGAACTACGTTACTCTTACCAACACTGGATATCACAAAACTGTATCGGGTTGAACCAAATGCATTACAATTTTTGAAAGTTTCAAAATACTTTTCTCCGGTAAAACAATATCGTCGCTATCTAGCAGATCGATTTGCAACGAACACATAGGCACGTGCAAGTACAAGATTAGACTTTCCAGAGAAAAAAATGATGTTATACTCAACAATACTTAACCTGCCGCATAATTCATGAAGGATATTTCGGTATGAAATTACAAATCGCTTTCGACCTTACAGATCTTGACCAAGCTCTCACTATTGCATCTGAAGTTGAAGAATTTGCGGATATTTTTGAAATTGGCTCACTCTTGTTATTCAAACATGGAGAACATGCTATAACTCAATTTCGCGCAAAATTTCCCAGTAAAACCTTACTTGCTGATTTGAAAATTATTGATCGTGGTAAAGAAGCAGCACAAGTCGCTGTTGCTGCTGGTGCAGATTGGGTTACTGTAATGGCCGGTACGGATCGTAATGTTATTCACACCGTTACATCAACCGCACACGAAATGGGCAAAAAAGTTATGCTCGATCTTTTAGATGCTCATTCATTGGGTCAAGCAGCGCTCGAAGCTAAAAGCATGGGAGTGGATGCCTTGATATTTCATCGCCCTGCTGATGAAGATGCTCAACTTACGTTCTTGGACCGGTGGGATATGGTGCGCCAAAATACTCAATTACCGGTGTTTGTTTCAGCAACCATAGATCATGATAATATTCATGAAATCATTGGTATCAAACCAAGTGGTATTGTTATTAGCAAATCAATTACCCATGCTGATAATCCAAAAGCTGAAGCACAATTTTATAGAAACTTATTGGGCAAATAAAATCAAAAAGCTCTTATAAGCAATGTCTTCCTAAATCATTTCTCACTAAAAGAAATGAGATAATTTATCCTGTCTTCATCTTTGCGATAAAGCTGGATCGGAAAAAATGAGTCTGGTATTGTTGTGATAAAAATTGCAGGCAAATAACTCGGCTTAAAAGGTTCGCCAATCTTATCTGCCACTTTTAAAATCCACATTTTTGGCTTGGGAAATGCAATATAGGTCAGCTTTTGTTTACCTTCATCATGACCGAATAATGCTAAAGTAAAATACGGTGCGGGTTTATTTATATCAGTTTCAAATAACATAGGAATACTCCGCATATTTTCAAGCGGTCCCTCATGTGGAGGTCCGATCCTATATAATTCTTTTTTATACTCAATAAAGCAGGTGTATTTCGACATGTTGTGAAATTGCACCATCAATTCTATAGGTTCTGAATAATCATGGGCTGCTATATGACGCATGAAGATATTAACCAAGATAAAAATATTCTTAGATTGCATGGAATCCCCCTTACCCCTAAGTATTAGGATAATAAAAATGAAGAGATGAATGCATTAATTTAATTAAATTTACTTATTGATTACAAAATTAAATCGGCGTTCAAGCGGACATGTATATTTAACCTGCCAATCATGGTCCATAGAATAATTCAATTCAAGATCATAGAGTTGTAATAAAATTGATTTCCAATTTTTTTGGTTATATTTACAATCTAATTTTATATCTAAAGGTATCTGAGATTGGGGAATCATTACTTTTTGTGCATTAATGTGCTCATAAGCTGTCAAGATCACCGTGCTTATTAAAGTAATTCTCTCAGCTTGAATCTTAGTAAATGCTAATGGAACGGTTATACCAGTTAAGCTGTAGTTATTTTGTTTAGGTTCTATAAAATATTCTTGTTTGCCATGAAGTAAGCAAATACCTAAAGAATTTGCAGAATTATAAAAATTTGTATTTTGCAGAATAGATTGATCAGCACTTGATAGATAGGTGACATATATTATCAAAAAATAATAGAACATATGATTCCCCTCTGAAGCATTAGGCTTAAGTATTATATACTATCCATTAAGCACATTGCATCATATTCATTCAGAGTGTTGTCGTAATTCTATGGTAAAGTTTGAATATATTTTATTACAAGTGACAATCGGTAAGATACTCGAGCCATTTTCATACATAACATCTAACTGAATTGTGTTATTTTTCAAAATTTTGTCCCATACTAAAGAACCGGCCAGAATAACGGTATAATTGGAAGTAGAAAACTTATTTGTTGTTTCGTCACTGAATGGGGTTATGGAAAAATAATTCCAAATTTCTGGTCTAAAGCGAACTTTACCTTTTTCAATATACTGAGTTGTTTTTCCATACGGAAAATGCATTTTAAATTGAACACCTATTAATTGGTATTCTTCGGTCTTGGGTTCAGCAGTATATCTCTTATCATTGTATTCAAGAATGAATCCATATTCAGACGAATTATTAAAAACATGAATTAAGCCAGATTTTACCTGGTCATTCGCCTGAATAGTAATAAAAAACAAAAATAAACAGTAAAACATTAGAATAATACTTGATTTAAATTCTTTAATGTAGGAAATTTACATCGTTTGATCAGCAGATAATACTTGTGTTGCTTTCCAACACATAATAAAAATCCCATTTTTTTCGTGATGCATATTCCATTTATTAGTTACGGCTTCGTAATTGATATTGAGTTTATTATTCTCGATATCCCACCATTGATTCATGGTTGTGCAATAACCGTCTAAACAAAACCGTAAATCGCCTTTTTGTTTAGATTCGGCAATTAAATCTTTATTTAAATACGCAGCAAGACTAAGATATGTACGATAATTAATCCCTATACAATTGAAGGTATAATATCCATATCTCAATTTTTCAAATTGCATAGGTATTTCAACCCCGCCCTTTTCAGATTGATTGAGACATTTGGGCAATATATAGGTGTGACCGTTATATTTAATTTCAATTTCATGAGACGATGAAGTATTGTATAATTTCATAGTTTTATATAACACATCTGATCGAGTATCAGCGGCGCAAAGATTTAATAAAGATAGGCACAAGAGTAGTTTAAGTTTCATATAATTCATCATAATTATTTAGTATTTGATATGTAGGTTATGTCAGGGCAAACATTTAACAATTTGGTATTATATTCTACCCAAAGCGCACAATTATGCCTTCTTCCAAAATTCCCATCTATTTTTAGCTGTTTAATAGTTTGCAATGCTTCTTGCCACTTTTTCAAATCAGGCGTAGGAAAACATCTAAGCTGGAATATCACTTGATCGACGCCCATATTACGATTTGCATCGTCCACATCTTTTGGTACAAAACAGAGCTTACTTGATTTGTAGATAATTTTTCCGTTTGATTCAATTTTTGGTCTCAATCGAAGATAAAGTTCTACCCCAGAAATATGCACGGGTGATAGTTTAGGGGGAATTTTATACGTTGTTCCATTATCATGCGTATAATTAAAACTATATTGCATAGATTCATTACGAAGTTGTACGTATATATCATTTACGTTCAATTCGGAATCTTGCGAGCAAATAAATCCGCAAAGTAATAATAATAAAATGTTCATAGACTTATCTCCACTAGTAAGCTTTAGGATTGCTCCATTTTAATTCTTATAAAATTTAGTATGGGAGTAAAAATACTCTTTTGTTTTTCATTCATAAAATCTATATTCCAATTATCTGAACCATTAGGCATGATTGAAAATTCGTTATTTGCTAGATCCCAATATTCTTTCAATGCATAACAATAACCAAGCGCACATAATTGAAAATTACATTTTACCGATGATTTGGATAAATAGTTTTCAGGATCATACGCTGATAAATCAAATAATGTATGAAAATTAATTGCCGTACAACTGTAAAGTATATTCCAGCTATAGGGATTTTTCACTCTATGAAATTTCATAGAAATTTCAACACTTCTGTCATGTGGATGTATTAAATAACAATCGTCTTCATATTTTAAGTGTAAAAAAGAAGATGATTTATTATAAAAAACTATGTTTTTGCTTAATACAGTAAGACCACTAGTATTTTCGCAAGAATTCATCCCTAAAAAAATCATCATCGATATAAATAATAGAGTAAATCGCTTCATAGTAAAACCTTGAACAGTTTTATTCTCTTACTTTTTGATTCTTGAACATTGTCATAATTTCATGAGTAGTTGTAACATCGGCAGCAGATTTATCCGTACGATATTCAATAAAGCGAGGAAATCTCAAGGCAAAACCTAAATGATCTGTTTTTCCTGCAGTATGTAATGGCGACAAGGTAATTTCATCAGCCTTAACCATGCACACCAATTCAGGATTTACCCAAACATCGGGATAAAGTTCTTTTGCGCAGACAATATTTTGAGGTTGATACGAAACCTTTATTTTATCCAAACGTTTTTTTGCATCGATCCAGTCATCATCTTTTAGTCCGGTACCAATTTTTGCTAACGTTTCAAATACATCACGCCGCTTGTTATACACACCTACTAATAGTGCACCAATACCAAATGCTGATCGTTTACCTGAGCCCCTATAATAACCCAAAATCACAACATCAATTGTATCTTCTAATTCGCCCTGACCATGTCGTTTTAATTTGATCCAACTAAAATTTCTTTTGCCAGGTTGATAACGAGAATCAGGTTTTTTTACTACCAAACCTTCTAAACCACTTTCAATTGATTCAAGAAATAATTTTTCTAGATCTTCAACCACTTGAATTGATTTTTCATCAATCGCACTCACCGTAGCGGTATGATATGGTGGAAATAATTTTTCTATATGTTCTCGACGTGTATGATGAGCCTTAGCAATCATTGATTGGCCGTTTAAATAGAGCAAATCAAAAACAAAAAGTTTTAAAGGCATTTCTGTAGCAGCTTCTTCCACCCCATGCTTACGTTTACGTTTTACCGTTTCTTGAAAGGGTACGAAATTTCCGGTTTCTTCATCATAACCAATCGCTTCACCTTCAAAAATTATGGTTTCCACGGGTAAATCATCTAACGCTTTGACAAGATCAGGAAATATTCCTGACATGTTGATCAAATTACGGGAAAAAAACCAAACTTTCTTTTCATTATTACGATAATCAAGATGTATTTGTAATCTAAAACCATCAAGCTTTGGTTGGGAAACACAAGGACCAATTTTATCGAAAATATCTTTTGCTGTCGGCAAACGTTCAGCAGCTGCAGGTCGCACAGGAATACCTGGAACGATTGAAATATCTTTTACGCCATCTAAACCAAACTCATTAACGAGTGCCGCTATAGCGCCAATATCAGCACACATGTTGTATGCATGCTCAATCGTTTCTCGATGCGTTTTATTTCCTGCAACTTGCCAAGACAATGCATCGATAATGGTCATATCTGAAAGACCAAGACGCAACGTGCCAAGAATTATACGTATAATATATTGTCCCGAAATCGGATCTATATTTTTTAATAATCTTCCAATTCGCACAGCTTTGGTCTCTTGCGAACCAGTTCCAGAAAGTGCTTCAATCTCAACTAATTCTTGATACACATCGAGCAAGTTAGGATTTTCAGTTTCACTCACCGGCTTGAATTGGAGTAAAACATTACCTAGATCTCCCAATGCTCGTGCATTTTTAATGACTTCGATCGGCGATTGATCTACTAAAATCGATACAATTGCAGCTAATGTTTTTTCTGCCACCGTAAATTGCGTCCCTTGATATGGTGCACGCAAAGATCCCATAGCAAAATAACAAATTATACGGGCTTCTTCTGGTTTTGATTCTTTTAATAAGCTGGAAAATAATTCAGTCATTGCCAAACGCGATGACACATGAGTAATGCGCTCAAAATATTCAGCGACTTTAGAAAATTTCATAGTTTTCACTTTGGTTAAAAAGCATATCGCTTAACCATATCATGAAATAGATCAGTTGTTGATAGGAAATAATTTTACTGAAGGACAAGAATATATTTACGTGAGTATTCGTAGCCAGAGAAGATAGTAATTGCTAGAGCAACATACATTAACGCTTGAGTTATAACGACATAATCATACATAAACGGTGATAGCATAATCCATCCTACATACATAAGTTGCACGCATGTTTTAAGCTTGCCTATAAAATTTACACTAATACGTTTACCTAACAATCCAGCCGATTCACGTAATGCAGTGACCCATAATTCACGCAAAATAATAATACATGCCACATATGCAGGAATTTTTTTTATAGAAACAAGGGGAATGATAACTGAAGTTAAAAAAACTTTATCAGCAAATGGATCAAGTAACGTGCCAATAAAACTCTCTTGTCTCCATCGACGGGCAAAGTATCCATCAAAAAAATCGGTTAATGCTGCCAATGTGAAAAGCATTAATAAGAACAATTGGAGAGTAGAATTATGTACAGATAGTGGAATTAAAAAAATAAATAAAGGAGGAACAACAAGAAGACGAAATAGTGTGAGAAATAAGGGGAGGGAATATGTGATTTTCATATGTTTGGTGGCGACGCAGGGACTCGAACCCCGGACCTACAGATTATGATTCTGCCGCTCTAACCAGCTGAGCTACGTCGCCATCCTATAAAACTGCTATAAGTATACCTTAAATTGAAACCTTGTGAAGACCCAAAACGTTAAAAGTGAAGTCAAATAACGCTTTTAGGAGATATAAACCAGTAATCAAAGTTGCAACAATACCAATAATCATCGTTACAGCAAATCCTTGCAGTGGTCCTGAACCTAATTTATACAATACTAACGCCACTAAGAAATGGGTTATATTAGCATCTAAAATCACAGATCGAGCACCATCAAAACCAATATTAATCGCTTGTTTAAAGTTTGCACCTTTTGCAAGCTCTTCTTTCACACGTTCAAAGATCAAAATCGAAGCATCAATTGCCATACCAATCGTCAATACCATACCTGCAATACCCGGCAACGACAATGTCGCACCAAACCAAGCAAGCATAAATAGTGTTAATAATAAGTTGTATAACAATACGATAAACGCAAATAATCCCGCAATTTTGTAAACAATTACACAGAACAAGAACAAGAGCAATAATGCAACACCACACGCAATCAAACCTTGGCGGATTGATTCTGCACCAAGTGATGGCCCGATATGACGTTCTTCTTCAAAAGTAACCGGTGCCACAAATGCGCCAGATTTTAATAACAGAGCAAAATCTTGTGCTGATTCCGGCGTGAAATCACCTGATATTTGCCCTTCAGAGCTAATCGCTGATTTTACGATTGGTGCGTTTATAACTTTATTATCCAAAATAATTGCAAGCGGTTTACCTAAATTTGCTGAGGTCATAGCATAGAATTTTTCGCCACCTTCAGCATTAAAAGTAAAGCTTACTACTGGTTCACCACCCCACTGACCGCCATATGCCATTTTAGCATCTTTTAAAAGACGACCGGTGACTTCTGTGAATGAAGGTACTAAGAAATATTGTTCACGGCCATGCACCACGCCAGGCAATGCAATAAAGCCTTCTGGCTCTTTGCCACCAAAACGAACCAATAATTCTTCTTTAGAATTTGCAATCGATTGTACTGGCTTGAGTTCAAGTAATGCAGAAGTGCCAATCAATGCTTTTGCTTGTTGAGGATTATCAACATTTGGCAATTCAACGATAATATTTTTGTCACCTTGCGCCGCGATTGAAATTTCGCCAACTCCAAATTTATCTAAACGAGTACGCAATACATTAATATTACTTTGTACCGCATCACGCTGTAGATCAGCAATTTTATCTTGACTTAAAGTACAGGTAATAACGGAACCTGAACGAGACAAATTACATCCTAGTGAATGTTTCACTAATTCTTGTTCTGCGGTTAATGCATCGGCATCATTTGCAAAAGTCATACGTGCTGTTGCATTGGTTGCTGATTGTGTTACCGGTACAGGTTTTTGTGCTTTTTTAAGTAATTGAGAAGCTTTCTGTGCAATGCTACCAACCTCTGCTTCAAATGCTTTTTCAACTTGCACTTCAAGCGTCATATAGGTGCCACCTACTAAATCGATACCAAAATTGATGAATTTATTAAGATGAAGAAGAAAATAAATACCGATAAAGGTTACAAGAATCCATAGCGACATGCTTGATGTAAGCATACGCCTTACAGAAAAGACCATAGATTTCCTTTGAGACATGAAGATGCTTTACTACTCATTCCAATATATATTGGTGCGGGAGAAGGGACTCGAACCCCCACGGGATTACTCCCACAGCCACCTCAAGGCTGCGTGTCTACCATTTCACCACCCCCGCACATCAAAGACACGAATACTATAACAAATATGCGGTCATTCAGCAAATTTTTCGTGCACTTTTTTTCATATTTTAAGTAAACATTTGTTCATGCATTACGCACGCCCAAATAGACCCTTAAAAAATGAAATTATTTTGTTCCACCAAGTACCAATTGATGCAAGCATGGATTGCCACCAAGATACCTTAACTGGTTCTGGTTTAATTACCACAGCCTCTTCTTGAGGATGAGATTGAAATTCCTCAATGAGGGTTAACCCCTTTTTTTGCAATTCTTGTACTTGAGCAGAAATAGTTTCTGTTGTTTGTTTTAATTGGCTGGTGATCGTTGCAAAATAATTGGTAAATTCACGAACTAAATAATTCTGAATTGCTTCAACATTTTGCTGGCTTCCTTGAACCTGTTTAAAAAATCCTTCAGCAATTTCATCGTTCAAAACATCAGCAATTTTATCATAATTTTCCCATGCAATTTCTTCATAACTATGGGCATTCGATAATTGCTCAGATAAAACTTGCACCGCTTTATTCAATGCATCATCATACGCTTGTACTTTAGTTAATAACGTTACAAGTTCTTCAATAGCTGCTTTGTGATCAAGAAATTGTTGCAAATCTAAGCGCTCATGTTCAGATAATGTTCCAGCAGATTCTTCTTTTTTTAAAGTGTCAATAATAGTATTGATGCGTGTTGAAAGTGCTGCTTCAGTAGTGCCTAAATCAATATAAAATTGTGCGGTTGTTGAAAGAAATTGATTACGTTGTTCCATTAACTCACGAACATATGTATCAATTGCATTCACTACAGAACGCACTGTTTCAAACGATTTACGCGCTTCTGCAAGAATGCGTTGTTTATTGTACCAATTGCCGCGATTATCAAGGACAGTGGTAGTCAAACCACTATCTTCTGCGACTTGCCAATCTGTGGGCACCGCACCATCAGGAGCTGCACCAGCATCAGCGGTTTGTGCTGCACCTTGATTTGCATAATAGGCGCTCAACTCAGCATCTTCAGCTACAAGCAAACAACTTGAAAGCGCAACATACCACCACTTCATCATATACCCATCCTTTATAGTGTACGAGATAATTCCTTTAACTCATTCATCAAAGCATTTGATAATTCTTCAGCTTCTGCAGAAATATGATTCCAGCGTACACCAGAGGTTACTGTAGACAACTGTGACTTATCGCTTTTGATATCAATAATATCAATTCGTACCACATTCATAAGCGGATGTATATTTGACGGTGCACGCACCACGCCAGCACGACCCAAAATTGAGTATGCAACGTTATTTTCATCTAAAAAGCAGAGCATTACTTTTTTTTGCCATACCATGTTATGGTAACCTTCATGTTCCTTATGAATCGAAAGTAAAATACTTTCAGGCCCTTTTGGATACACATATTGTAACGGCGTTGTGTGCGGCAAACCTTTTTCAGAAAAAGTTGCCAAAACCGCTACTGTTTTTTCAGCAAGCAAAACTTGCATTAAATCGTCAGGAATTTTGATACCAACATGCTTTGCCATGCGTAATCCTCATACATACAAGGAGACTAAGCTCCATTCAACGGTTATAACTAAACTGATAATTTCACAATTATTTCATTTTCCACAGCAAGTCCCTTTGGAGTAAAGCGAATAACATCATGTTCTCGTTCCAAAAGATCTTGTGTAATTAATGTATTAATTTCTGTTAAGAAAAGATGTTGCTTTTCTTTATTAAGCTCATTCATTAATGGTTGGATATTAATACCTTTACGCTGCCTTAATCCCAACATTAATTTTTCAAGCCAGGCTTGTTCAGGCGTTAATGATTCTGAAAATACGGTAAGTAATTCTTCATTTCCCGCGTGCTTCAAATAATCCATAAGATTTTTAGTATTCTGAAAACGAGAATTCCCATCAAAACCACAAGCACCTAACCCAAATGCCTTGTAAGGAACTCGTTCCCAATACGCAGAGTTATGTTTAGACTGATACCCTTTACGCGCATAATTTGAAATTTCATATTGTTCAAAACCATGTGCAGCTAAGGTATCAATGGTCCAATAAAACATTGATATCATGGAATCGTCAGGAGGTAATAATACCTTTCTTGCCTTAACACCATAATACAGTGGAGTATTTTCATGAACCGTCAAAAAATACACCGACAAATGTTTAATCGGCCAATGAACAATCGTTTCAATCATTCTCTGCCATTCAGCTGGAGATACCCCAGGTAAACCCAAAATAAGATCTATAGAAATATTATCAAACTTCGCTGAAGCCATATCGAGTAATGATAGCACCTGAGCGTAAGATTGATGTCTATTCAGTCCTTGCAAAACATCATCCTTCAAACTTTGAACACCGATACTCAAACGATTAATACCCGCTTGAGCCCAAGCATTAAGTGCTTCTTCTGATACGGTTCCAGGATTCACTTCAATAGTTACTTCTGCACCACTTTCAAGATCGCCTATATTATATAGTGTATCAAACATGTCAAGTAGCAGATGTGGCGGATACGTGCTTGGAGTGCCGCCTCCCATGAAGATTGAATTAAATGAAGGACGAAATTCAAGTCTTTCACCAAAGCTTTTAATTTCTGAGCAGAGGGCCTTGTGATAATCGTCCATATATTGATCATGTGAGGCTAATGCCACAAAAGGACAAAAATGGCATCGATACGGACAAAATGGCCAATGAATATACACCGCGTTGAACGGTGTTTTAGTATTAAACATCATAAATAATTTGTTTGTTCGATAAAAACTTTAAGGCGAGCTAAATCAGTTAATACTGATTCATGCGCTGGTGTAAATTGGGCAAATTTAGTTTTTTTAATATGATCAATCATATCAACCAAAGCAGCTGATTGATCAGGAATTTTCTGTAATAAAATAGTAAATAATTCCTGGTCTGTGACATCGTGCGCACATATTTTTGCATTATGACAATATTTTCTTAATGCTCCAGAAATTTTTTGATAGCTTGCCTCAGGAGACAATTGAGATAATTGCGATTCAATTTCAGCAACATCACGCAATGCGACTCGCCATGCCTTATTGCGCACACTATGAAACCAATAAAATAGTAGGCCCAACAATGTACACATAACTAAAAGACCAAGTATGAGCAATCCAATATTCCATGGATTTTGATACCAACTTATTGGCTCAATATC
The DNA here is from genome assembly GCA_023428375.1 of bacterium. Lineage (GTDB taxonomy): Bacteria > Babelota > Babeliae > Babelales > Babelaceae > JAEYYR01. Next base: position 109,849 of record JAEYYR010000001.1, read on the forward strand.
ATAAATATCTTCAAAAATTTGTGGATCTATTGGTGATTGATTCATCATGATAATGCTAAAATTAATTGATCAATTGCGGTATTTGAAAGAGGAATAGTAATGCATTTTATACGATGAGCTTGAAGCATTTTCTCATTTGCTGCATATATTTCATCTAATAGTTTATGTAATTGTAATTGATGCTTTGATGAACAAATTTCAGCTGTCATACCAGTTTCAGGGTCAACAACTGTTAATCCTGTAGGTAGATCAACATTTGATTCAATTTCATCCTGACAACGGATTAAAACAACGTCATGTTTAAATGCTAATGGTGTCAAAATTCTTTCAATATCTGGTACAAGCATATCAGATATGAGTATTATTAGCGATGTATTTCCACGAGTTACTTGCTGGACCACCTGCGTGATGTCATTAAAGATTCCGCCGGCTTGATGTTCCATTAAATCTTCAATGCAGTGCTGAGCATGACTTAAACCTGATTTCATAGGACGAATTAAAGTACTTTGACCAACAGAAATCAATCCTAGAAGATCTTTTCCATATCCTGTAGCAAGCGCAATCAAGCCACCAGATAATTTAATAATTTTATCACGCAAAGATTCTTGCGATCCAAATTTAGAAGATGCGCTCAAATCAGTAATCAGCAAAACTTGTTTAATTTTTTCTTCATAAAATTGTTTTACTAACATTGAATCGGTACGAGCTGATGCTTTCCAATCAATAAAACGAATATCATCACCAAGATCATAATCACGCAATTGATCAAAAGAAAAACCATTTCCATGTTTTGTTGATTTTGAAGTGCCGCCTTGTAAAGCAGCACTCATACGATGAGAAACAAGTTTAATTTTGTGAGCACGTGCTATGAGTTCTGGTGGTAAATTCATCTACACTCCGATGCAAACAGATTTTAAAACATCTGGGAAAGCAATTGAACCATCTTCTTGTTGATACGTTTCAAGCAACGCAACCATTAATCGCGGTAACGCCAATGATGACGCATTTAATGTATGTATCAAATGTGGTTTAGCACCTGGTTGTGGGCGATAACGAATACTGCAACGACGTGACTGAAAGTCTGTGCAATTACTTGCAGATGAAACTTCTTTATATTCTTTTTGTCCTGGCATATACACTTCAATATCATATGTCTTAGCTGATGCAAAAGAACAATCTTGTCCTGCAAGCAAACTAATACGATAATGCAATCCTAAGTCTTGCAAAATTTTTTCTGCACACGCAATCATACGATCTAATTCGTTGTTGGATTGCTCAGGAGAAGTAAGACTATATAATTCAATTTTTTCAAATTGATGAATACGAATCAATCCACGTTCGGTTGATCCATAGCCCCCTGCTTCTCGTCTAAAACAGCTTGTCCAGGAAGTCATGCGAATAGGTAATTCGTCAGCTTCTAAAATCGCATCACGATACATATTTGCTAAATTAACTTCTGCTGTTGGAGTGAGATATAAGTTATCTTCTGGAATGGTATATAACTGATCTGCAAAGCGAGGAAGATTACTGGAACCAATCAATGATTTTTCAGTTACTAAATAAGGAGGCAATACCGGTTCAAATCCGTGTGCGATGTTATTTTTGAGCATATATAATGCTAATGAATATAACAACGTTACGCCTTTACCTTTATATAAAGCAAAATTGTTTCCTGTCATACGCGCTGCAGCTTCAAAATCAATCCAATCATGCTGTTTTGCAAGTTCAACATGGTTTTTCGGTTCAAAAGAAAACTTTGGCATCTCTCCAACAGTTTTGACTACCTTATTGGATTCCTTATTACCTTCAGGAACTTCATCTAGGGGGATATTTGGGCAACGTAGATAGAGGTAATTAAAATCTGCTTCTACCGTTTGTAATTGCTTTTCTACCGTTTCAATTTCATCACTCAATCTTTTTGATTCTTGACGAATTTCATCTGAAATTGGACCACGCACGGAACGCGCCAATTCATTTTTTTTGCTTCGTAATTCATCAAGCAACGTCTTGAAAGAACGAACTTTTTGATCTAATTCGAGTAACTTTTTACCATCAAATGAAGGGTCTTTTTTTGTGATACGAGCGAGTGTACGCTGCGTATCTTCTCGCAATGCATGCAAATCAATCATGTGAAAACTTTCATTTTACCGTTCTATACGGTTTCTACTTGCAAAAATACAGCAAAAGTAAGCTTTTGAGAAGTATTCAATAATCTCGACCAAAAAACGTGAAAAAAATAGTTGCTACAAGATGTTTACCGTTATTACAATTTTGAATTATTTCTATTTGAATTATATACTAAGAGTATAAGAAAATAGAGGTTAATAATGAAAAAATTATTTATAGTCATATCATTGTTTACTTTAGCTTCGCTCAATGCTTTTGAGCGTCAGAAAGAAACAATGATTACACAACTTTATTCATACCAACGACATCAATTAATGCCAAAAGTAAGACATAAGAAGTTTATGGGCAATTATCTTACTGATGCATCGAAAATGTTTAAATGCATGCAGTTTAGTATACAATTTCCTGAGAGATCTGAGTCACAAAACTATTTTACTGCATTAACGAACTATATCATTGAAAACTTTATGTATGAATGGGTGTTGAGAAAATCACAACGATTTGTACGTCGTCATGATAACAAATTAAGCATGTCGGTTATTAATTTACGTAATGCAATGGACTCAATTCACAAAACCGGTCTTGCAGAATTTGATCTCAATAACGAATTTAATAGAACCAGAGCATGGTTCACCCAAGCCAATACCGAGTACTTTAAAAGAATTGGTTTGAAAAAGTAAAACAACTATTAATTGCAAAGGGACGTGTAAGCGTCCCTTTTTTTGTGCATGAATATATGGTAAATTTAATAAACAACTAATTAAGGATCTCATGATAATTAATGCGCATCAAAAAAATCAACTCATTTATATTATTAAAAATTTAATTATTTTATTCATCACCACGAATATCGTTCAATCTTTATTAAAATATTCTCACACAGAGTATAATTATTTTTTGGTGGCTATTACCATTGGCACATTGGCAATAATTTTTTACAATCTCTTTGCCAATGATTCAATAAAACATCTCTATAATAGATTCGTAAAATTCGTATGGTTAGAATATTTTATGTGGGTCTATATTCTGAATTTATTGTATTTTATTAATTTTCATATTGTAAAACAATTTGGTCAAAATAGTGCAGCGCTGATTGCATTTTCATGTTCATGGATACTATTATTGCCTAAGCCTCATTTTATTTGGAAATGGATTTTTGCTACAGGCTTTGCGTATGGCATTACAACTTTAATAAAACTTCTTATTCAAACATATAGTACAAATGCCTTATATAGTGAAGTTATAACACGTTCTCCAGAATTGGAAATTGGTTTGATAGGAATAATCACTGTCATTAGTTTTGTTATTGGAATAGTTGTTTATAATTTTACTACAGAAAAAATCAATAAATAAAATCTGGGTCGGAAATATAATACTTAAGCGGTTCTCGTTCTAGACCATCCATTTTTTTATAAGAACTCGGCTCGTATAAGCCTTTCAATTTTTGAGAACTTGTCCATATCTCCAACCCACTCCATCGACCGGTATATAATCTCCATGGAACAAATACTGGAGCAATGAGCGATGTCAAAGATACAAAGCCAAGTAATGCGGGAAATGAACCAAAAGTTATAATAATATTCTTTATAGTAAGAAAATTGGTCATTCTATTTGCATAAGAAGATTTTTGCGCAATAGGCGTTACCACACAATTATCTTTTCCGTAAAATAGCCACCATGGATGCAAATCATAGGCTAATGATAAAACCGTTTTACCATTGGCATTTTCTATGTTTAAATCGGCATACTTTGCAAATTGTGCTATCACTTTGTCATGCGCATTTCTCCTGCTTAGATATTGCATAAGTAAAGTATTGCCTTCGGCATCTTGTTCATCAGGGTTGGCTCTATTTTTAAGAAGCTGAATAATTAAATTATGATTATCTGTCTGTATAGCCAGCGATAGAAATGAGCTATTTTTGCGTTCCACATAATTATTTATATATGCACTTTTAATAATAAGGTTAACATCGCATAAATGATATTTCACTAATAAGAATAAATCATAAGAAAAGTGAATATCGCTAATTTTTTTCTGTTCGAAAATATACTGCACCAAATCATTACCTAAATTATCCTTAGAACCGGTGAAGTTTCGTATTTCATTCACTCTAATTATTTTATTAAAAATGATGTCATGTTTTTTTGAAAGAAAAATACTTTTAAGAGTACTTCTTGAATTATTTAGTGGTGCATTAAGTAGAATTTTCAATCGTTCATTGAAATCTTTATTCACCAAAGTTATATGATATATATCGGCCATCAAAAGATCTAAATCGTCCATTGTGTATAAATGTTCAAATCTTTGTTGAATAAAAAAACGTCTAAATATTTCATTGAGTATATCACTAGGTAAAAACTCAAAGTGGCATAATTTCTTTTTTGGTGCGCAAAACAATTCAATCGATAAACAATGTGCAAATGAAAATAAAATGATAAAAAAAACAATGAACATGTGACACCAAATTTTTTTAATTTTAATTCTAAAAACTTAATTTAAATCATAATAACAACAAAAAACATCCCATGCAAAATGAATTAATATCCTTTTGCTCTAAAGTCTTGCCATACCTTACCCGATTCATAACAAGATAAGGGAAACCAGGGGAGGCGTTATGAAGAAGCGTCGCAATGATAGTCACTATCTTGCCAATGATAATACCGACGACTATGGTCAACTCATCTTTATTAGCAATCATTTAATAATTACACCCGATCTCACGGGTGGCCAAGATGCGTGGTGGAAAATGTATGCAAGTCTTGGACAACGTCCCGAACGCATCGGAACTTTTGATCAACACCTAGAAGAAAAATTAGGAGATTAAATGAATGCTATGCAATTAACTGTTAAAACTTCAAAGCCATTTATCTATAACAATGTTCCCTATCACGAAGGCTTATTACGCATTAATGAATTTGAAGAATCATTTGTGCTGCCTTTAGATAATTGGACGCTGGGCGATTATCAACAACAATGGATCGAGGGTTTAGAACGGATACATTTTGATACAACATCATGTATTGTCACCGCAGTGCAAGACCCCTCCATTCGGCCGCTCATCAATTGGTGGATCTTATACAAACATCACAATAAAATATACGTTCGCAACGAATTATTATTTAGTCATTATTATTTTGCCATTGTAGGTCATGATCTTTTTACTCCACAAAATTGTTATGAATTTATTGGTTCACGACAACATTATTTTGAAGAGACGATAAATGTAGCTGAATGGGTGATAGATATTACTGCCGACACGTATGATCATCCACTGAATCTGCATCGTCGTTATTTTGCATAAACATTTTATTTATACTACCCTTCACTCAAGTTAAGGAGTACATGATGTTTCAAGTATTACTTATAATATTGTGTCCCTTTTTATTGAGTGAAGGCTTTGCGCCGAGCACTTTGATCAAAACTCCACGCGGATATCAACCCATCGGAACACTTCAAGTAGATGATGAAGTTATCTGTTACGATATTAAAACCGGCAAAAATTATAGTCGTCCCATTACAGCAATAAAAAAATCAAAATCAATTTCATATTTTGTTCGCTTTTCATCAACATTTGCGATAATCGGGCATGATCAACTCATATATTTTCCAACTCTTGCACAATGGATTCCCATACAAAAATTTTTAGATGATGCATACCTGAGACAACAAACATTAATTAGAAGAATTTTACCCTTCAAATCTGAAGTACTCATTTCTTTGAGTGTTGATGAATATCATAATTTTTATGTGACCGAAGATGATATTTTGGTGCATAATGCACCAGCAGTCTTTATTGTAACTGCGGCAGAAACAATAATTCAGACAATAATTTCCGGCGCAACATTCACGTCGGTATTAACCTATTTAGGCATAGAAGCTTTTAGAGAACATAAAAAGGAAAAACGTAACCGCAATAATTATAAAAACAAACCAACGATAATTGGATCTGGTGGAGCAGGCAGACCTCCCGAAGATCCAAATGATCCATATTTCAATAAAGACAAGAATAGATTTCAAAGGCGTGATCCAAATCATCACATAACTAATAAAGAAGCTCGAGAAGTTGCAAACGAATTAGGATATATTGAAGTTAAAAATCCACCATTTGATACACATGGCGAACTTGCATTTAAAAAGGGATCATTTTATATAACTCCGGATAATACTTGTCATAGTGGAGGTTACTGGAAACTTATACAAATGATAGGCACAAAAGATAAACGAATAGGAACTTATGATAAATATCTCACCATTCAAATCGGTAAATAAATTAAATATTTCAATACATTTTCAAGATACAATACCGTATGAATATAATAATGTTCTATTTTGTAACGCTTTGCTAATTATTGATGATTTTTGTGAGAACCTAAGAGTACCAATAGAATATTGGAGCATTGAAGAATATAAAAAACAATGGCACGAAGGACTTGAACGTTTAAAATATAAAAATTCATCTTGTATAGTTACTTCAGTTTATAATCCGCAAATTAAACCGTGGGTTTCTTACTGGCCCATGTGGAAAGTTGGATCAAAATTATACATAGAAAATCATTACTTTCTATATGAAAATTATAAGAAAAATATAAAAAACAGACCATTTACTATCTCAACATGTTATAAATATATACCCTCGAAAAGCTCTATAAAAGCAAAAATTAAACCATCAATTTGGATAGTCGATTTACCGGAAGAATATATTTGTTGCATTCCGATCAAAATTAATAAAAAACGAACTAAATGGTCATTATAATTGAATAGATATGTTTTTTGTATTGCTGATTATTCTGCTATGTCCTTTCTTGTTGTGTGACGGCTTTGCACCGAGCACTTTGGTCAAAACTCCGCACGTATATCAACCCATTGGAACACTTCAAGTACATGATAACGTTATCTGTTGTGACATTAAAACCGGCAAAAATTATAGTCGTCCCATTACAGCAATAAAAAAATCAAAATCTATTTCATACTTTGTTCGTTTTTCATCAACCTTTGCAATAATTGGTTATGATCAGCTCGTATACATTCCCTCTCTTGCACGATGGATTCCCATACAAAAATTTTTAGATGATGCATATCTAAAACAACAAACATTAATTAGAAGAATTTTACCTCTCAAATCTGAATCACTCATTTCTTTGACTGTTGATGAATATCATAATTTTTATGTGACCGAAGATGATATTTTGGTGCATAATGCACCAGCAGTTTTTATTGTTACAACAGCAACAGAAGCTCTACTTCCAACATTAATTTCGGGCGCTTTCCTTGGAACCGCAGCAACCTATCTGGGAATTAAATCGCGCAAACGCTCAAGATGCATTTGCAAACAACATAGCACTCATCAAAAAATTCCAAAAAAAGAACAACCTCCTATTGCAAGCTATGGCCCAGCTTCTCTATGCGATGCATCAAATAATCACTATTTCCATATTCAGATGTATCCTAAACCAAACACTACAAATCTGGGTTCAACATGCCCAAAACAACCTCAGCCAGAATCAATTAGCATCTGCCCTGCAATCAATGATGAATCCACAGACCTGCAAACAGCTTGTTGCATTGAATCGCCAATAGGTGAATCAATCGATGATCTAGAAGAAAATCTTAACAATTCAACATTGACTATGGGTGAAAAATTAAAACCCAAAGGTTATAAATCACCAGAAAATCCACGAAGTAATGCTAATAAAAAGAAACACGGAAATTCTGAGGAGCGTTATAAGAATAATCCACTTGGTAGACCATTGACAGATCCTGAAGCTTGAGAAAAAGCAAAAGAATTTGGGATGCAGCAAACGTGGGATTATGATTTCGATTCTCACACTCGACCAGTATTTACCGCCGATAAAAAAATCTTTATAACTCCAGATAAAGATGGACACAAAGGTGGTGTTTGGAAACTTTATGAGGGCAGAAGGCGAGTAGGAACTTTTGATATAGATTTAAAAAATCAAATAGGAGATTAATGAATCAAAAATTAGAAATAAGAATAACAAGGACACAAAAGAAAAGAGTATATAAAACTCCTGCAATTAAAGGAGAAATAATTATAAATGATTTTCGAGAGTGGTTTTATATACCAGTTAAAGATTGGCAATTAGCAGATTATGTAAAACAGTGGGAAGAAGGACTAGCACGAATTAGTACAGAAAACACTTCCTGCTTAATAACTGGACTCTTGCAGTCGAAAAGAAAATATTTACAATGGTGGATTTTATATAAAATAGATAATGAAATCAAGATACAAAATGAAGTTTTCTCAAAATCATTTTTTAAAGAAACTTTTAAAGACGTTCATATAACACATTCAAATTGCTATGATTTTATACCGAAATATTCGCAGTTTACTGAGAGTGGTTACAAAGTCTCTGAATGGAAACTTATTTTGCCTGCAGATTTACTATATGAAACTAGATTTTTTAAAGATGGCGCACCATTTTTAAGAAAACGTAAAAGCCAGTGGGCACTGTAGATGTTTTCAATTTCAATTAAATTCATGAATAAAGAGCCTTTCGAATATAACGATGTTTTATTTTGTAAGGCTTTGTTGAAAATTGATAAATTCGAAGAAATAATTTTTGCTTCCAATAGAATACTGGACCATAGAAGATTATGATAAGCAATGGTAGCAAGCAATCGCTAGACTAAAAAATCATTCTAGAACATGTCTTATCACGGAAATAAATAATCCTATAAACGGTAATTTTATCGAGTGGTGGATTATAGATTTACCAAAAGAATTTAAAAATCATAATATAAGTTATCAAACTGGAACTTATAAATTAAAAAAACATCGATCAATTTGGGCGCTATAAAAAAAGAAGGTCGCTTTTTAGGCGACCTTCCTGGGTAAAACTTTTGTAGGTTTTACTTATTTTGAGGCACGAATCATTTCTTTGAAGTTTTTGCCAGGCTTAAATTTAGGAGCCACGGTTTCTTTCAAAGGAATTCTTTGTTTGGTCATAGGATTGATACCCATGCGTGCACGACGTTTTACTACACCGAATGTGCCAAAACCTGAAAGTTGTACTTTGTCGCCTCTTTTAAGAGTACGTACAACGATACGGGTCAACGCATCAAGCACACGTGAAATATCTTTTTTGCTGAAGGTAGTTTCTTCGCTGAGCGAATTGATTAACTCCGTCTTGTTCATAATAACTCCTTATTGGATTGTTTAGTATTGGTTTTCTTCTGAGTCGAAACGGTTAAGCATTTTTACGTGAGTTGCTTTTCCCATCACGACTTGTAAGATATACTAATTTCATTTCTTAGTTTGTCAAATAGATTTGTATAGAATATGCGCTAGAAAGGAGTTTTTATGCTCATCGATACACATAGCCATGTCAACATGATGGTAAAAAAATCATTTGATACAGCACTTACTTCCGAAGAATTGCAAAGTGCACAAAAAATAATTTTTGATGCAGAACTTGCAGACGTTAAAATTTTAATAAATGTTGGAACCAGTTTGGTTGAAAGTCTTAATTGCCTTGAACTTGCAAAACATTATCGGAATAATTTTGCTGCAATCGGCATACATCCAAACGATTGCACAGACACCTGGCGTCAAGAGTTGAAACAGATTGCATCATTTTTGCCAAAAGCACAAGAAAATAAAGTTGTTGGAATTGGTGAATGCGGGCTTGATTATCATTATGAAGGCTACAACAAGCAACAACAATTTGATGCCTTTAAAGCTCAAATCGAACTTGCATTAGAATACGATTTAGCACTTGTAGTACATAATCGTGATGCAGGACATGATACCTTGCGCGTTCTTGAAGAATATGCAAAAAACAAATTGCGCGCTACTATTCATTGCTTTTCAGAAGATCTTCCATTTGCAAAGCAAGTTATTGAATGGGGATATTATTTAGGCATTGGTGGTACCGTTACGTATCCAAAAAATATAATTTTAAGAGAAGTTGTAACAACGGTTGGCATTGAACATATTGTGCTTGAAACAGATGCACCCTTTTTACCACCACAACCATATCGTGGCAAACAAAATCAACCAGCATATGTCGCCTATGTTGCAACATACCTTGCAAACCTTCTTAACATAAGCAATGAAGAAGTTGCTTTAAAAACAACACAGAATGCTCAAAAATTATTTAAACTTACCAACGCATGAACCACATGCGGCGTGGACCAAGATCCAATGCAACATGTGATGCAACACCGATAAAGAAAAATGCACAATCATATGCAACAAGATGTGCGAATGCCGGTGAATAAAGGTGAGATAAAAAGGAAAATGCGCAACATGCTGCTGCAACAAACCACAAATTATGAAACATGCCGCGATGTCGCACTACCGTTGATGTTAGTCCTAAAAAGACTAATAATCCAACCATCATCCATGCTTTATGCATGACCATTAATAATGTTAATACTAAAAGCAGCGGGTACCAGACCTGCTGCCCTTTACTTTTTATATCAATATCAGGAAACAAACTACCAAGTAGGCACCATAATGCCCACTCAATTAATACATGGGATGATTTTGCGTGCAACGAAAATAATAATACCGCGCCAACAAATGCAAAGAGTCCACCAGCAAGATGAGTTTTATATTGCGGCATGATTATTCCCAATTTTCTTAAATGTTATACCTGGGTAATAAAATAATAACATTTCATCAGCCGACCAACCTTCACGCTCTAACTGACGAGATCCCCATTGGCACAAGCCTTTATGATGACCAAATCCCTTCCCTTCAGAAATTATGATCATAGAATCTTGTATTGCAACTTTGTAACACATGCTTTTAATATCTTTGCACAAGCTATACATCTGCTTAGCTGTCAATGTCAAAGTCCCGCGATTAGTTTGAAAAGAAATTGAGGTTAAAACACCGGCTTTATCAAATTGTGTTTTACCAATTTTTTTGATCGTATATTTTTTTCCAAACATTGCATGCAATAATTCTTCAAATTCTGAAACGGTGTATCGGGCTTTCCAGGTATATAATTTTTTTGCATTACTACAATAATTGCATGCATACGACCGCTTTAAATAAGGTGCATCACATTTTTTAAGGCTCTGCAGATCTGCGGGAATTATACCGCCACAACATGAATCATACATAGCTTCAATCGGCTGATTATCATAAATCATTATGATTCCTTCCGTTTCTTGAATAGCTTGATCGATGATACTCAGTGAATGAGAACCTTTGTAGGTCTGATGAATATTGGTTGCTTTTATATCGTATAACTTTTTTTTCTTGGAAGTACGATTCTCTTGCAATCTTCTCACCGCATACGTGCGGCAGGTGATTGCAAACGCCTTGTTAACCTCTAAGGGCCAACCTGGCCAGCTTTCCCAACACAACACACAGCCTACATACTCTTCAAGTTCTATACTGTTAATAACTAATAATGTATTACAACAAACCACCACATAAAAAAAACCGCCGTAGGAATTACCATTAAAAGTAATATCACCATGTAATGAATCAATACGCAGATGCGGAATAGAACAACATTTATCATTGATAAATAGTTTTCCATTTTTTGCAGTGATAATTAATTTTTGATCAGGAAAATCAACCGTGACCGTTTCACCTTTTGCATCCCCAAGGGTAAACCCTTGCTTTGCTTCAAACAGAATCGGTGTAGTATCTGGCAATTCGGCCAACAACACACGAACTTGATGCATCGCGCTCAGATTTATACAAAAAATTATGAGGAATATTCTAAGTAATTTCATGAAACTTCTTCATCGGTAGGACATATTTCCCGAATTTCAAACGGCAACGGCAAGCGCTTATCGATTCCTAAATTTGCTAACTTGTCAGCTACGGTATTATTTTCTCTCATAACATGACGCAAAGTATAATTTAATTGCGTCAATCGCTGTTTAATACAATCATACAGTTGTTTTAATTCAAGATTTTTGACGCGATATTCACCACGCATTTGCTTAATTAACAGCTCAGAATCAGCATAAATTATTATGGTGTCACCAGCCTTCATATGTCGATGAGCAAAATATACACCCAATAATAAGGCCATATATTCTGCCTGATTATTAGTTTTTTTACCAAGAAAAAAACCCTGTTTTACCACTTCGGTATCATCTTTGATGAGATAGACACCTGCGCCAGATAAACCAGGATTATTGCGTGATGCACCGTCGACATATAATTTCCATCGATGACCACTTGCATTCTTATTTTCAAAAAGAGACATTTGTTTCATACACCTACCGTTATCTCATATATAACAAACGATAGCAATCTTTACATGCTAAAATTTTATGTTTGCGTAAATCCGCTAAATCTTGACTAGACACCGGATAATAACAACCGCCACATCGACCATCTACAACCTGCACACCTGGATTTGGTACCTTCTCTTTCATTTGCAAATAATTTGTCAAAATAAGAGGATTAAGATCGTTATATAATGCCTCAGCGTCATTTTTTAATACCGACATTTGGGCTTTGATTTCTGCGATTGCGGCATCGTTTTTATTTTGCTCTTGGGCAATTTGTACCGTTGCAGCATCAGATTTGATTATTAACTGCTTTAAAAGTTCTTGTTGATCTTCAATCTGTTGCCACAAGGTTAAAATATTTTCTTCAAGATGGGATTTTTTTAATTCTAATTCAGCTATTTCATTAGTAAGAGACTGATATTCCCGTGTGGAGCTACTAACTTCTAACTGTTTTTGTTTCTTCATTATAGAAGAGAATATCGCCCTTAAGTCTAGTTCTAGATCAGCTAATTTCTTTTGATTAGTCGAAAACTCTAAATGTTTTTCTTGTAAACTTCTTGTCGCTGCATTAAGAGCGGCTTTAAGATTCTCGGAATTTTTTTCCAAGGAGTCTAATGTTCTTTGTAAACTTAAGAATTGCTGATCAATTGTAGAGAGAGATACAAAAGCCTCAAAATGATTTCTTATGTTCATTCGCCATTTACCTTTCTTCTTCGTAAGAAATCGAAGAACTTGGGCACTTCATTTTAATGTTAACAAGTTCAGCCTTGATTGAATTGACTGAGTTTATTCCGACTTAGATTAGCTAAATCGGACAAACTTTGCTGGCCTGCCATACGAAGCCTTGGCGAAGTATGGTGGGCCCACCAGGGTTCGAACCTGGGACCTCTCGGTTATGAGCCGATTGCTCTCACCGCTGAGCTATGGGCCCTTGTGTAGACAGGGTAAATCAAATTTACGTTAAAGTCCAGTCTTTTTACAATGTTTATCTTTTTGAAACACTTGTTTTCGATTATTTCTATTTGTAATACTAATACTCGTAAGTACTTACAAAACAATGTAGTTTAATTTGTATGATTATACACAATTAGGAGTAATTATGAAGAAGTTATTAATCGCATTATTAAGCATCGTTGCAGTTGTTGCTGTTTCTGATGTTAATGCATTCTGTGGTCGTGGTCGTTGTCACAAACGTGCTTGCGCTCCAAAAATCGAATGTAATCGTGGACCAAAAGTATGTAAAACTGTTGTTACACAAGGCGAATGCCCAACTGAAAAATGTGTAAGAACTGTTGAAGTTGACGCTCCATGTGACGTTACTGAATATATCCATAAAACATATGCAGTAGAATGTCCAAACGACGGTTTCAACTGGACTAAAGTTCCAGCAGACTACGTTTGTCAACGATAAACTAAATCTTTGTAGCAGCTCTTTGCAAAAACAGAGAGCTGCTTTCTTATTTATTCTTTCTTATTTATTCTTAATTAAAAAATCCCTTAATCGGCACGAATATCCCCATTCATTGTCATACCATCCCACCACTTTTACCATCGAATCATTGGCCGCACACAATGAAGCATCGATGATTACGGAATGACTATTTCCCATGAAATCGCTCGAAACTAATCGCTCATGACTAACAGCAAGAATGTTTCTATTTCTTAATTTCTCTTCTTCAAACTCAATTAAAAGCCCTTCTAAATCAGTGGCTTTTTTTATTTGAGCAATTACTTCAAGGTAGGAAACGTTAGCTACAGGGACACGTAAAGCCTGCGCAAGCACTTTTGAAGCTAAATGAGGGAGAATTTTTTCAATCATTTTTTGAGCACCCGTAGAGGTCGGGATAATATTTATACCTGCTGCACGGGATTTTCTGGGATCTCTCATATCTGTGTTTACATCAAGCAACGACTGAGAATTAGTATAGGCATGGACGGTGTTCACAAACGCCTGCTCAATGCCAAAAGATTGGTCCAAAACCTTTAAAACTGGCATTAATGCATTCGTTGTACAGCTTCCCAAGGACACAATCGAATGCTTTTTTGCATCATAGACATCATCATTAACCCCAGGAATAATGCTGACATCTTCGCCATGTGCTGGCGCGGAAATTAATACCTTTTTTGCACCAGCTTGCACATGCTTTTCTGCATCAATGCGATTCGTAAATTTACCAGAAACATCCACCACCCAATCAATAGCTAATTCTTTCCAAGGTAAATTAGCAGGATCTTTTTCAGCAAAAACTTTTATATGCTGATTATTAATATTCAATCCCTTAGGTGAATATTCGGAGGGTATATCCCATGTACCTAAAATTGAATCATACCGAATCATATATGGCAACGCGGCGGGATCTTCAGGTCCAACATTGATAGCAACAATCTGAACATCTGATTGCAAACCCGCATCTTGCAATACTGATCTAAAAAAATTTTTACCTATCCTACCAAAACCATTAATGGCTATTCGCAACATTCTATTCTCCAAATTCTTTAAGGATTTGTTCGTGATCAACAAATGAGAGCATTAATTCTTTGATCTCGTTTTGTAGTTGACGCAAATGTTCCGGACTTTTTGCTTCAAATCGTGCAGACAACAAGGGCTGTGTATGTGATTGTCTTACCAGTGCCCATCCATAAGGCGTTACTACGCGCACACCATCAAGTAAGCTAATTTCTGTATCTTCTCGTTGCTCAAAAAAATCTTTTACCGCCATCACTACTGCTGGTTGTATAGAAGGATCACAAGGAATGCGCAATTCATCACTGGAAAAGCGCGAAGGTATTAATGCTAATAATTGATCAAGCGAACGGCTTGTTAATAATGAATGTTCCAACAATCTGCACATTGCATAGATACCATCATCATAGCCAAAATAACGATCATTAAAGAAAAAATGGCAACTTAACTCACCACCAAAAAGTGCGTTGTATGTATGCATGTACGATTTTATAATCGAATGCCCTGTGGGCGCCATAATTGCAGTCCCACCACTTGCTACAATTACTTCAGGAACAATCTGAGAACATTTGGTATCAAAAACAATCGCACCATTTTTATGGGAAGATAATAATGATTCTGAAAATAACGCAATAACTTGATCACCACGAATTCTTTTACCGCTGCCTGTTACAGGAACCATCCGATCGCCATCGCCATCAAATGCTATACCAAATTGAGACTGGGTTTGAGCGATAGCAGATTGCAAATGCACTAAGCGATTATCATCGACGGGATCAGGTTGTCCCTGAGGGAAGAGGCCATTCAAGTCATCGTTTATAGATTTCACTTGGGACCACCCCATTGCTTGAATCAAATCCGGCACAATCGTAGCGGTGGCACCATTCAAACAATCAATTATACCTGGTATATGCATATCGGTTAAAACAGAAAATTGCTCAACTAAGTAATCAATATACGCATTATTCATAGAATGTTCTTTTAACAGACCAGCATTAACAGATTTGTGAGTTTTCTTCTGTTCAAACAACTGTTTAAGAACTTGAATTTCATCGCCCCAAATCGATTCCGTTTTATAACACATTTTAAAACCATTATATTCAGGACCGTTATGCGAGGCTGTTATCATAATGCCTGCATCGGAAGGCTTTGTGTGTAATGTAAAATACATACAGGGAGTTGGACAAATACCAATTGATAAAACATCAAAGCCTGCATCAAGCAAGCCTTCAGTTAATGAAAGATACAATGATTCGCTATGTACTCGAGCATCTCTACCAACAACTATAGTTTTTGCTTGAGGATTTTTTTGTAAAATATAATAAGCAAACGTTTGCGCAAAATCATATACTTGTTCTGGATACAATTCTTCATATACTTTGCCCCTAATATCATATTTTCTAAAAATATGATCCTGCATACGCTCTCCTTTTTTTGACATCATGCACCATAGCACTGATAGACGTATCATGCTAGACTGTGGGTATAACGAGATCAAAAATGATTCCATTAAAGCTTCAATTAAAAAATTTCATTAGTTATGGTTCATGTCAAATAATTGATTTTACCCAATATCATTTAATTTGCTTAACCGGAAAAAATGGCCATGGTAAATCCGCATTATTAGATGCAATCACCTGGGCAATCTGGGGCCAGGCACGAAAAGTTAGTGGTACATCAAAGCCAGATGAAAAGTTATTGCGACTCGGTCAAAGCCATATGTTTGTCAGTATCGATTTTATATCAAACAATCAGACCTATAGGGTCCGCAGAGAATTTACATACCAACAAGGCAAATCATCTTCATATTTAGATTTTGGTATTATTCAAGAAAATGGTGCATTCAAAGCTCTCACCGACAAAACGATACGAGCTACTCAAGATAAGATAGATCAAGCGGTGGGATTATCATACGATTCATTTATAAATTCGGTTTTTTTGCGCCAAGGGCAATCAAATGAATTTTCTAAAAAAACTCCCCAAGAACGCAAAGAAATTTTAGCTTCAATTTTAGGTTTACAGCAATATGAAGAATTAAGGAAAAAATCTCAAGAAAAAACTAAAATTCTCATCGCTGAAAAAGAACAGCTCCAATTTAGTTTCAAAGCTGCACAAAGCTCAATCCAAGAACTTGGCAATTCCCCTATCGAATTAAATAATGTTTTGGATCAATTGCGAAAACAGGTTGAGCAATTACAAGCACACCAACATATTCTCTCATCATTACAAAATGAAGTACTGCTTATTCAAGAAAAATGCATGTGCATTAAGCTTACTATTGAGCAATCGAAAAAACATGCAATTGAAATTGAACATCTGAGGACAGCAATACGCGAAAAAGTGATGGCTTGGCGACAATGCAATAAACAATTGCTTGCCAACAATGATTCTCTCATACAAGTATTGCAGAATGAACTGGCACAGCACAATCATGCACAAGCATCTCACAGTGCTGCAAATGTCGCACTTCAACAGTTAACTCATCAGCGCGAGATGCTGCAAAAAGAACTAGCTCAAACTCTTGCAACGCAACAATTAGAATTACAACATACTCAACAAACCTATAAAATAGGGCTACACCAAGCAAACCAGGTTTTTCTAGAGCTAAAATTCCAACTAGCTCAATACGAAAAAACGCAATCACAGTTAATGAGTCAAAACACAACGCTCAGCGATGAAAAGAAGATTCTAGATTCAAAGCTTATTAATTTTGAGATATTGAAAAGAAATTTTGAAAAAAGAAAAGAGTATTATCATACTTACAATAATAAATTTTCAACTTATAAAGCAGCTTTAGAAGAGTTGAAAACTCAGAGTAAGATAATTAACGAAGGCTCTGCAGAATGTCCTACCTGTGAACAAGCTTTAGCTCCAGAACATACAACACATATACACATAAAATTGCGGAAGAAAATACAATTTCTCAATCATCGCATCAATCGTTTTAACTTATTATTACCCCAATTAAAAAGAATCACCGCTCAAGATTATGCAACAATTCAAAACTTACAAAAAATATATGAACAACGTATAAGTCTTAACGAACGCTTACAAGAAAATTGCAACAAACAAGAAGAATTAAAAATAAAATTAACTGCCATACATCAACAAATGCATGTGCAATTAAATGAAGTCAATAAAGCACAAAGCAATTACACACTCATTACAGAAAAAAAACTGCCAAATATCAATGAATTGTATGCAACTCATGCAGAATTACAAAAAATTGAAAACGAGTTGATACATCAAAATAATCTTGTAGTAACCATTAATTATGATATTAATAAACATGAAATTTGCAGAAAAAGATTGAATGAATTAGTTCTTACTACTGGATATTCATCCCAAGATGCAATACGTATTATTCAGCAAGAACGTAGAGAGCAAATCAGAAATCTAATTAAACAATTACGAGTACTACTCTCTACTATTGAAAATAGTAATCATATCGATCATCTTAAAGCAATTGAAGATTCTTTAAGATTAAAACAGTTTGAAATGCTTTCTATTCAACAAGCTATGAAAACGTTGCAGCAAGAGCAAGAATCACTCATGCATCAACGCGGCAACTTAGAATTGCGAACAACACTGCTTAAAACCGCTGAAGAAGCAGAGCGTACGTGTAGCAGCAAAATTACTGCATTGGATGATGAATTAACGGATTATTTATTATTACAACAGGCTTTTAGCAAAGAAGGTATCCAAGCTTTACTAATTGAACATGCCTTGCCAGAATTGGAGCATGAGGCCAATAACTTATTAGCCAAACTTACCGATAATCAATCATCATTAAAAATTGAATCATTACGTGATTTAAAAACTGGTGGAACAAAAGAAACACTTGATATCACCATTTCCGATGCTGCAGGCACCCGCGCCTATGAATTATTTTCTGGTGGTGAAGCATTCCGCATTGATTTTGCATTACGCGTCGCATTATCTAAACTTTTGGCACGACGTGCTGGTACTACATTACAAACGTTAATAATAGATGAAGGCTTTGGTTCACAAGATGACGAAGGTCTTGCAAATATCATGGAAGCATTGCATCGCATTCAGGATGAATTTGCAAAAATTATTATTGTTTCCCACCTGCCTTCAATGAAAGAGCAATTCCCCGTGAATTTTTATGTTAATAAGGGCGCGGATGGAAGCACTATTCAAATATTTCAGCAGGGATAACGATTATTCCGGATTTTGTTTATAAAAGTCTATTAACTCCATAAGATTCGTTTGATCTATAGCATTATTATTTGAAGTAAAATTTAGAATTACCCATGTTTTTAGGATTCCTGTCGATGCTAAATATCGATACACTGAAAACTTACCATTTTCAATAAATTCATTCGAAGCCATATGCACCAAATCATATTAGTGGATAACTTGATTATCAATATTGCTAGGTAGATCTGAATATCTGGATAATGCAAAATTGCCACCAGGCCCTTTAGGGTAAGCTCTAAAGAAATATAATGAATTCTTATACATTTCTGTAAATTCGGACGATCTTGCACGACACAAATGTTGTTTTATGGTCCCTGTATAATCGGCAATTTGATAGAGGGTATCCTGATTAATATGGAACGTTTGGCCATTTATGACCATTAGGTCTTCTGCGCTCCAAAGAGAACATGCTAAAAAAAGCACTACTTTAATCACGATTTTTTCCCTATCAAAGCTGATATATTTTTTAACATAACCATGAATGATTAATTTTCCAATTCTAATTTCTGTGCACATTCAAAAAATCCATAAGATGATTTACATGCGCAGAATCATTTGAGGTAAAATTCAATATAACAAAAGTTTTAATAACATTTGCTTGATCAGATTCAAACTGCATGACTGAAAATTTGTTTTTTACTATTAAATTTAAACCTTTATCATACGCTTCTATATATTTTGAAATATAACCTTCCTTAGTTTTACGATCTACAAAACGCCGAATCGAATGATTTTTGGCAGATTGAGGAGTATACCACATAAAAAAATCCAAACAATCCTTATATTGCTTAGAATTAATAGGATTTTGCGCATAAATTATATGTTCCAATATGGTACAATAATGATTCGCGATATCAAATTTACCATATGGTTCTAATATTAATTTTTCCTGGGAATGATTGAAAATAAAAAATAATGCTAATAAAAAAATCATAATAATGCCTTTAGATAGAACCATCTCTCTTTAAATTGTCCCATTTCAACCTCCAATTCAATGGTTTTTTAAAAATCTTAGTGGCTTAGGTATATCATGTACCTTCTAAATTTATTGTTATACCAATCAATAATCTTATTCCCGAAAATTGAAAGAAGACAAATCTTCATTTTATTAAAAATATAATAATTTAGAACGTGATTTAAACTTAAAATAATACCTGATTATCAAAAAGAATAACCCATATATAATTTCCAATAGTATTTAGACATCAATTTATGCTACACTTTAAACTCTATCATCCACTTAACAACAAATATAAATGGGATCCCCATCAAAATAAAGGAGTATCAGATGAGAAAATTACATTATATACTATTAACCTTTAATGTTTTGAACATTGTCTGGGCTGCAGAACAAGAAAAGCCAGTCATGACTTTGACAAAGTTATCCCAATTATATCCGGTACCGCAAGAGGTATATGATTATATTACTACCAACGAAGAAGCAATTTTTAAGTTGATTGACAACGATTTACCCTATAAATCTCCCTATGGGTATATCAAACCTGATGCTACACGATTTGAAGGCAAAGAAATCTTAGATGACGCAATTCAGAAAACAGGTACACAAATAATTAAAACACCAACCAAATACTTTTATATTAAAAAAAATCCCGACAGTACTCTTGATAGAACAAAATATGCTGTTCTCTCAATGCCTATCGAAGGTAATGTGCCTGAGAAATTATCATTTAACGAAATTAAGCAGTTATTTGCAGTGCTAGTGCGATCACAATACAAAGATGTAGAAAAAGACAATTTTATAAAAACTCCAAACGGCGATATATATATTATTGATACAGCAAAAAACAGTTTCTCTAAGCGTAAAGGCAAAGAACTTGAGTCAAAAATAGCGTCTCGTCTATTACATAATTTTAGGCACGGTGAATTATCTGATGCAGCACGAATGTTTTTAGAGAATAAATTATATTAAAAAAGCCTAAAAAAGCTTTTCGGTATACATGAAACATGAGCGGTTTTATAGTGTGGTCGATTGAGTAATTTAATAGAGTGACCTTAAAACGTTATGTATAGTCTTAGATAGACTGAAAATATATTTTCATTTTGAATTTTGTTATAAAGTAGTTATTATAAATATATAAGCTTTTAATTCCAAATTTATGCTTTAAAATAACAAAAAAGTTCAAGATAATGGAATCAAACATGTTTTTACTATTAAATTTATTCGCAATATTTACCCAATCTATGGACCAAGGGCAATTCATCAGCAAATTGAATATCCCTAATTCTTGTGTGCATTCGGAACATGAATATAGGGATTATCAATCACTTATTAGTAAACGAAAAAAAATATTTATTAAAGAAAATATCACCATTAAAGATGATGAAATTGGTCGTTATACGATTGAAGAAGCGGGCCAATTACTTAAGTTGTATCCCATTTCAAGAGAAACTTTTGACCATATAATGTCTCACTCAGAAGAAATTATTCCTGCGTTAAAATTCAGTCCGCTATTAACTTATGTAAATCCTGAAACTCCTGTAGTTCTAAAAGCATCTCTGAATAGACTTGAAGGGTTAGCTATAGCAAACAACATTATCAATCAAATACGTTTTAGCTCTATCGATATACCTTGTAAAGAAGCAATGTTATTTAGCACAAAAAAAGGCAAAATTATGCCTTGCGTTGCATCTCATAAAATTATTGGTGACGAACCGACTAGTCTTTCCTTAAAGCATGTACAGGACTTATATATCTTATGTAAAAAAGCTAAAGCTGAAGAAAAAGAAATATTTAATTTTATGGATGTTCAACCCAAGAATTTCGTCGCCAGCAAATACAGCGACAAAATTTTTCTGATCGATACGGGCTTGGAAGGCTTTGATGAGCAACCCCGAAAAAACTTCAACGGATTTATTGCTGATTATATTCGTTATCAATTTCATGGAAGATTACAAAATGACGCGGATCAATTTTTGATTAATAAAGTTAATAAACATAAATCAACATAAACGCGCATTGCAAATAACACTTCCATCTTATTTCAAAAAAAGTATCAATACCCTCAAAAATATAGTTCAAAACATATAGGCGTTCTAATATGCAAAAAATCAATTTATTATTTATCTTGTTTATTAATTGTTTTGCAGCAGATCAACAAAATAATAACAATAATAATCACAAAAAAGTAAGATAAACAATTCACTTCTTTCGATTAATATTCAAAAAATAAAATGGGATGAAAAAGCTGCAATAGACGCAGCTATCGAAGATTGCGATATTGCTCATAAAGTAACGGGAAAATGTGATAAAAAATAATACGACAAAATTAATTTTTATTGTTTCATTTTATTGCAATGCATCTGATGTAACTGATCATTTAAAACAAAACAATAATCAAAATATTGTAAATCCACGAAATAATTCTGTGCAAAATACAACTCAAAAAAATCAGGCTGAAATAGATCAGCATCGTGCTAAAACACTTTTTCAAGCATGGAAAAATAGTCGAAATTTCACACCATTTTTCATGCCTAAATGAAAGCATAAAAAGTTTGGGCCACTTCCGTGGCCCTTCATTATTGAACTAATTTATAACCATATGCACTTTTGTGATTAATACCATTCCCTTGAAGAAAATGTACCGCTTCAATAGCTGCTTGCGTTGATGAACCAGCAGCAGTTGCTACTTGTTTAACTGCTGCTTCACCAACATCCCCGGCTACAAAAACACCATCTATTGCAATTTGCTGAGAGCGCGTTGGCAAAATAATATAACCGCCAGCATTTAAATTAACATGACCTTCTAATAATTGAGAATTTGGCGCATGACCAATCGCCAAGAACATACCATCAAACGGCACTAAATATTCTTGTTCTGTTACATGATTATAAACACGTAAGTGCGTTACAGAATTTTCATCACCAATAACTTCATGCACTGATGTATGATAATCTATTGAAACGTTTGGATAAGCTTCTAATCGCTCTTGCATGTCTTGTGATGCACGCATCTTATCACGTCGAACAAATATAACTATTTCATTTGCATAGGGCGCTAAATGCACAGCTTGTTCAATCGCAGAATCCCCGCCGCCAATCACAGCAACTTTCTTACCTTCAAACATAAAGCAATCGCACAACGCACAATAAGCAACCCCTCTGCCCTCATACTCAGTTTCACCAGGAATACCAAGTTTACGCGGTGATGAACCTGTTGCTATAATTACCGCAAATGCTTTAATTTCACCACGCTCAGCAAGCTCAATACTAAACGGCCATTCGGTAAAATTAACTTTCGTAACCCAATCATCAATAAATTGCGCACCCTTCAAAATCGCCTGATTTTTAATAAAATCAACGATTTCATATCCTGGCTTAGGCTCAACACCGGGCATATTTTCAACCATTGCAGCACCCATTAATTGTCCGCCGGGTTCCTTACCAGCAATAACAAATGTTGGAATTTTAGATCGCGCAGCCGCGAGTGCCGCGCTACAACCACTAATACCAGAACCAATAATTAAAATAGGTGCAACAGGCTGGCCATTCAGAACGCCATATTCTGTAACACCTATAGATTCACTCAATAATGAAATGCTTGAAAATAACAATACAAAAAATAAAATTTGCCCCATACGTTCTCCTTTGTTTTTTTGCAAACAAAAACTCCCAACAGATAGATACCCATTGGGAGCATGTCTTAATCTTGAACAGCTTGCACTGAAATAATTTCAGGAATTTGTTCACATAATTTTTGTTGCAAGCCCAGCTTCAATGTATAAATTGACATTGGACAGTGCGTGCATGCTCCCTTTAAACGAACATACACAACACCATCAACAAAAGAAACAAATTCTATCAAACCACCATCGCGAGCGATATACGGTTGAAGTTCATCTAAAATTGAACAAATACGCTGTTCAATTGATGATGTTTCTGCTGACATCTGAGTTATTCAACCCATTCCAACATAGCCATTTCAGCTGTGTCACTCGCACGACGACCTAAAGGAATAATGCGAGTATAGCCACCTGGACGTTGTGTGTAACGTGGTGCAACTTCTTGGAAAAGTTTTACCAATACTTCTTCTTTGTAAGGAAGCAACGCTTTAACACGACGACGCGCATTAAAAGTGTTTCCTTCACGAGCCATAGTTACCAACTTTTCTGCAAAGCGGCGTACTTCTTTGATTCGTGCTTTAGTTGAAGTAATGCTACCGTGCTCAATCAAAATCATAGCTTGATTGCGCAACAACGCTTTACGGTGTTGTGATGGTAAATTTAATTTTTTTCTACCATTTTGATGATTCATGATTCAATCCCATGTTGTTGCTCAAGCATTTTTTTTACTTCAGCTTCATCAATATTCATACCGAAAGATAAGCCGAAAGTTTTAATAACTTCACGAACTTCTTCGTATGACTTACGACCAAAGTTTTTAATTTTTACCACATCGTCTTCTTGCATATTCACTAAATCGATTACTCGTTTAATGCCAGCATTGAGAAGACAATTATGTGCTCGAACTGAAAGTTCAAATACGTCAATTGGTTTCATCAATAAATCAAGAGGAACCGTTTGAAGTCCCGTTGATTTTTGCTCTACAGGTTTTTCAACGACAGGTTCTACAGGAGTTGCCGAAATTTCATTAAATGGGATTTCAGGCGCAGCCAAAAAGTGTTCCAACTGTGTACGCAATACAGAAACTGCATATTGCAATACATCAACCGGTGTTTCTGTACCATCAGTCTGTATAGACATCTTTAATTTATCATAATCGATATCTCGACCAACACGTGTCTTCTCAACTTCGTAAGTAACCTTACGTACTGGAGAGAACATAGCATCAACATAAATTCTGCCATCTTCTTGCAACGCAGTACCAATAGGCCACTGAGCCGGTTGATATCCACGACCAGATTCAACGAAGAACGTAATATCTAATTCGCCGCCTTTTGAAACGTGCGCCAAGATATGTTCTTTGTTAATAAGCTCAAGATGTTCATCAGCAGTAATATCTGCTACGCGCACCACTGAATCGCCATTAACTTTTAAATTCATTGAACCAGGTTTACCTGTTTTATTATGCACAACAATTTGCTTACAATTAAGCACTATTTGCATAACGTCTTCAACAACACCCGGTAACGTTGAAAATTCGTTGTTAACACCTTTAATAATTACGGATGTAACCGCTGACCCCTCAACCCCGCCCAATAAAATACGACGTAAGGCATTGCCAAGAGTAATACCAAATCCCGGCTCTAGCGGTTGGGCAACAAGCTCACCGTATGTACGAGTAAGCGTGTCCTTATTCCAACTAATCCGCGGAATTGTTAAAGGTTGATACTCTCTTTTATTCATTGATTCTCCTGAAACTCATCGCTATCTGTATCACCATTAACAAAACCAATGCTCTTACTTAGAATATAACTCAACAATCAAATATTCTTCGATTGGAGTTTGAATATCTGCACGCACTGGTAAACGAAGAATACGTCCTTTACGGCCCTTTTTATCGAGTTCAACCCAATCAGGTACCTTAACATTCGTGCTCAAACGTTTGTCCACTACTACTTCCAATAAACCATTTTTTTCTGATGCGCGTGGCGATAAACTAACTTCATCACCAACAGAAATCAAATATGATGGTGATTCAACTTTTTTACCGTTAACATACACGTGACCGTGCACAATAATTTGACGCGCTTGACGACGGGTAGACGCTAACTTCAAACGATATACAACGTTATCAAGACGTTGTTCGAGAAGCGATAGCAATGTTTCACCAGTCGCTTGTTGACTGCGCTCAGCAATAGAATAAAAACGGCGGAATTGCGCTTCACGCAAACCATACATTTCTTTTACTTTTTGCTTTTCATGGAGCTGACGGCCATATTCCGTCATTTTACGTTGACGTTTTCCCGCTTTTTCGGAACGTTCACGGTCCACACTGCTGATAGATTTTTTTTCCATAATCTTCATGCTCTATTTTAACTATTAAACTCTACGTTTCTTCGGTGCACGTGTACCATTGTGTGGCAATGGTGTCACATCAGCCAAGGACTCAATATCAAATCCAGATGATTGGAAGGAGCGAACAACTGAATCACGACCGCTACCAGGTCCACGGAATTTGAACTTCAAACGCTTTACGCCCATTGTGGACAATTCTTTTGCTACAGTAAAACCAATCTGTGATGCGGCAAAAGGAGTACCTTTACGAGCACCTTTAAAACCGAGTCTTCCAGAGCTACCACGTAACAATACATCACCTTCATCGGTGGTTGCAGTAACTAATGTATTGTTAAATGATGCTTTGACATGAATAATCGCAGAATCAATTGAACGTTTTACTTTTTTTGCTTTTTTTCTGTACGCCATGCTTATCTATCCTATTGCTTATTTCTTAGTTACTTTACGCTTAAGCGCAACAGCAGAACCAGCTTTACGAGGACCTTTGCGTGTACGTGCATTTGTCTTAGTGCGTTGACCGCGTGCAGGCAACCCTTTTTTGTGCCTTGAGCCTCTGTAAGAACCAATGTCTTGCAAGCGTTTAATATTCAAACGAATCTCTTTTCTCAAGTCACCTTCAGTGAGATAGTTTGCTGTAACTTCTTTTTGTATAGCTGCAATTTCAGCATCACTCAAATCTTTTACACGCTTATCAAAATCGATTGCGAGTTTGACAAGAATGTCTCTCGATGTTTTCAAGCCTAAA
The DNA here is from genome assembly GCA_023428375.1 of bacterium. Classification (GTDB taxonomy): domain Bacteria; phylum Babelota; class Babeliae; order Babelales; family Babelaceae; genus JAEYYR01. The sequence goes on from JAEYYR010000001.1 coordinate 136,573, forward strand.
CCAAAAACATACGGAAGCGCATACTCAATGCGTTTTTCACGCGGTAAATTTACACCTTCAATGCGTGCCATTCGTTACCCTTATGTAGCCTAATTAACCTTGACGTTGCTTATGACGAGCATTCTTTTTGCAAAGAACACGTACAACACCTTCGCGATTGACTATTCGACAATCACGACAAATTCTTTTAACCGAAGTTCTAACTTTCATCGAACATCCTTCATGAAACACGTTCACTCTTATAACGCAATACTATTCTTCCACGAGTCAGATCATACGGTGAAAGCTCTAAAGCAACTCTATCACCAGGTAAGATACGAATATAATTCATTCGCATTTTTCCGGAGACATGAGCTAAAACCACATGCCCGCTCTCTTCTAATTCTACACGAAACATTGCATTCGGTAAGGTTTCTTTTACGATACCATCAATCCGAATTACATCATCTTTAGTTTTCATAACTCACTCAATTCAATCGTGTGGTAATAATTGGACCATTGTCAGTCACAATTATGGTGTCTTCAACATGCGCAGCAAGACTATTATCCACTGTCTTGGCTGTCCATCCATCTTTCAAAACAACTATTTCATAATCACCTAATGTGATCATTGGTTCAATTGCAAATGCCATGCCAGCACGAATAAGAGGTCCTCTTCCCGCCTGACCATAGTTCAAGATTTCAGGATCTTCATGCATTTTCTTACCGATACCATGACCGGCAAAATCACGCACAACACCAAAGCCATGGCGCTCAACTTCATGCTGTATAGCAGCTGAAATATCGCCGATTCTTTTACCTACAAGAGCCTGTTCAATGCCTTTATCCAATGATGAATATGCTACATCAACCAACTTCTGAGCTTTATCATTAGATTCTTCTACAAAGTAACAACGCGCCATATCCGCACAATAACCACCCCAAGCAGCGCAGACATCGACTTTTATCAAGTCGCCTCGCTTAATAATCTTGTGTGGTGAAGGCACACCATGAACTACCTCATCATTAACTGAAATACAGCTAACATGACGATATCCATGATATCCCATTGATTGTGAAATCATGCTACGCTTTTTTAATTCATCAGAAATCCAAGAATCTATAGCTCCAGTGGAGATTCCTGCAACAATTTGCTGTGGCAACAAAGCAAAAATTTCTGCTAAGTACGCTCCAGCCTTTTTCATCGAATTTATAGCAAACAAACTCTTATGATTACTCATGATGCCTTATTTATTCCAATTATATGCATAAACGCATGAAATACATCTTCTAATGGCTTTTCTACAAAAAGCTCTATTGGACGTTTACCTGTTTGTTCAAAATAATCCAACAATGCTTGCTCATGCTGATGATATTGTTGTAAACGATCTAAAATAACCGCTACTTCTTTATCATCGGAACGCCGACTGAGCGGCTTGAAACAATGAGTACAAGAATCGCCATCTTTAGGCGCTAATTGTTGATCAACAAGAGAGTAAACCGCCTGGCAATCACCATTGGCACAAATTACTCTACCTTGTAAACGTTTTAAAACAGCTTCATCACTTGCTTGCATATGTACAATATTGAGGTTCCAACCATCAAATCTTGCATCTTTAAGCAATGTATCAAGCGACTGAGCCTGATTTACCGTACGAGGGAAACCATCCAAAATTATCCAAGATGAAGAGGTGTTTAGGTTATTAAACAACCAGTCAGCCACCATTTCGGTAATAACTTCATCTTGTATTAGCTTACCAGATTTTATCGCAAAATCTATTTGTAACCCTAAAGGACTTTTTTCTCGAATATGCTGGCGGCACAAATTTCCGGTTGAAATTTGCTGCCATCCCAACTGTCTAATACACAGATGGGAAAGGGACCCTTTACCAGAGCCTGGAGGTCCCATAAATATTATTAACTGTCCTGCTGTATTCAACGTATTGTCCTACTTTTCATAGAACCGGATGTCAAAAACCCTTCATAGCGATGCTCAATCAAATATGATTCGATCTGTGCTGCTAATTCAAGCGCAACGCCAACCACGATCAATAATGAAGTACCACCTAAATAGAATGGCATATCAATTATAGCGCTCAAAATGTTTGGCAATGCAGCTAATATACCCAAGTATATAGCACCAACAAGTGCGATACGAACTAAAATATAGTCAAAGAAATCAGCGGTTTGTTTACCGGGGCGAATTCCTGGAATAAACCCACCATTTTTCTTCATATTATCTGCCAGTTCAACTGGATTGAAATAAAGATACGTATAGAAATAGGTAAAGAATACAATCAAACCAAATTGCAATACGTTAAAAATAAATCCATTATACGCAAGTGATTGCGAGAATGATTTAAAAAATTCAAATCGAGCAGAAAGGAAAGATAATAAAAAGAGTGGAATTTGCATTACAGTACCAGCAAAAATTACTGGCATTACACCCGTAGAATTTATCTTAAATGGTATATACGTACTTTGACCACCATATACTCGTTGACCTATAATGCGTCGTGCATACTGAACAGGAATCTTACGATCACCTTTTTCAAGGAAAATGATACATGCAGCAATAGCAATAAAAATTGCAAGAATTAATAATGCCATAACTATACTCATTTTACCGATTTTAACCCACTCTATAGTGCGCAATACATAATCAGGAAAACGTGCAACGATACCAGAGAAAATAATCAAAGAGCTTCCGGAGCTGCCCACACCATACAATGAAATTTGTTCACCAAGCCACATTACAAGCATTGAGCCCGCAGTTAGCGAAAGTACGAATAACATTTTAAAGCCAAGGCCCGGTGTTAAAACAAGTCCTTGCGACTCCAAGAAGACCGCCATACCACTTGCATAGACAATACTCAAACCTAAAGCAACATACCGCGTATACTGATTTATTACACGTCTACCGTAGTCACCTTCATTTGATAATTGTTCAAGTTGAGGAACTGCCTTGGTCATAATCTGCAACATAATAGAAGCAGTAATATAAGGCCCGATTCCCAACGCAAACAATGTACATTGTTGTAAAGCGCCACCTGAGAACATGTCCAAATAACTAAGTAATCCACCTGCAGTTTTTGCTTTTTGCAAATATTCTGCAAGCATAGGGATGTTCACACCAACAACTGGTATGAACACACCGAGACGATACACAATCAAAACACCCAGAGTAAAATAAATTTTCTTCATTAACTCGGGTATGTGAAAAACGTTGCGAAAGCTTCTGAGTAAAACCACAATCCTACTTCTCCTTGGTAATAACAACCTTTCCACCTACATCTTCAATTGCTTTCAGAGCAGGCTTACTTGTAGCATCAACATGCACAGTCAATTTTTTGGTTAACGAACCATTACCAAGAACTTTAACAAGTTTTGATTCCGAAGAAATCAAACCATATTGTTTTAAGTGAGTTTTTGAAACTTCATCGTTAGCGTTGAAAACTGCTTCAATTTGTTCTAATGTCACAATTTGATATTCAGTACGAAAAGGTGCGTTATTAAACCCGCGTTTTGGTAAACGACGAGTCAAAGGCATTTGACCGCCTTCAAACAAAGCACTCGGTGATTTATGACCACTACGAGAACCTTGTCCTTGATGACCACGACCTGATGTACCGCCACGGCTTCCGCCGCGGCCAATTCTTTTTCTTCTTTTACCAGCTGAAACTAAAGTATTAAGCATGATTTGCACCCTTTACAATTTCAGTAATAGTCTTACCACGCAATTGCGCAATACGTTTTGCTGAACGGCACTTAGCTAACGCATTAAGAGTAGCTTTTACTACGTTAATACCATTAGATGAACCAATTGTTTTTGCTAAAACGTCTTTTACGCCAAGCGCTTTCATAACAGCTGAAACGCCGCTACCAGCAATTAAACCAGTACCTTGGTATGCTGAACGTAATACTACTGATGTTGCGCCATGACGACCTTCAACATTGTATGGCAATGTGGTACCACGAATAGAAATTTCGATAAGATTTTTGCGAGCTCTTGCTGTTGCTTTTGCAATAGCTGATGCAGCATCGCGACTTTTACCTGAACCCATGCCCACCAAACCTACTGAAGGTTCATCTGATGGTTTACCTGAAACAACCATGGCTGAAAAAGTAAATCTTTTACCACCTTTAGTTACTTTAGTAACACGTTTCACACTAACAACTGTGTCGGTAAAAAGCGTTTTGTTTGTATTTTCTGACATAATATTTCCAATAATAAATCAATTAAATATGCATGCCGCCTTCACGCAAACCTTCTGCGAAAGCTTTAACGCGGCCATGATATAAAAATTTACCACGGTCAAATGCAGCAGATTGAATTCCTTGCTCAACAGCACGTTTAGCAAATTCTTTTCCTACAGCAAATGCACGTTCTGACTTAGTGCCAGTAATCGCTTCAAGCTCTTGCGTTGAGCAGCTTACCAACGTTTTATGTTGCACATCATCAATAAGTTGTGCATATAAATGATTTAAACTACGAAAAACTGAGACGCGAAGAGTTGACGAACCAAGGCGAGAACGAACTCGTTTGGCACGACGTTTTGTTCGTCGCTGCAATTTTTTAATAAATGACACGGTTTAGACTCCAACTTTATGAAGATTTAGCCTTACCAGCCTTACGAATAATAACTTCGTTAGCGTACTGAATACCAGTACCTTTATAAGGCTCGGGAAGTCTCAATGAACGAATTTCACTACCAACATGTCCCAACAGTTCTTTATCTGAAGAGCGTAATGTTAGTAATTGACCAGATTTGTCAATTTCTACTGTGACACCTGGATCTAATGGGTAGTCAACTTTGTGACTATAACCTAATTGGAATTGAAGTTTTCCAGCGGTTTGAACAGCTTTAAAACCAAGACCTACAATCTTGATAACTTTTTCAAAACCACGATCTGCGCCGAGGAGAGCGTTAGCTAATTTAGCTCTATGTAATCCCCAAAGACGATTAGCGTCGCGAACAGGTTTCGCAACTGTAATAACTAATGTTCCGTTTTCAACTTGCGCTTTAAGGGTATCAGGTAAATTATATGTACCACGCGCTTTAGGACCATTATAATGGATTTCTTGGCCTTTTACATCAACAGCTGTTTTACCAAGCTGAATAGGCTTTCTACCGATTTTTGACATATTTCACCTCACCAAACAGAACAAATAACTTCGCCACCAACGCCAAGCTTTTTTGCTTCTTTATCGGTAATAACACCACGGTTGGTGCTTACAATTGAGATGCCAAGATTGCCTATAACTGGCTTAATGTTTTTTGAACCTTCGTAAACACGACGGCCTGGCTTACTAATACGTGTTATTTCATGAATAACTGATTCGCCATCAACATATTTTAAGAAGATTTTTATTTTTTTAATGTTGGCTTCTTCTTGCACAACAAATTCTTTAATAAAGCCTTCAGATTTTAAAATCTCAAGGATCGTTTGTGTTTGACGAGAATATGGGACTTCTACAGATAATTTTGTAGCTGAAGTACCATTACGAATTATCGTCAAGCAATTAGCAATTGTATCTACTGACATTATGTTTCCTATTAATTACCAGCTATACTTTCTTACGCCAGGCAACATGCCTTTCGATGCAAAACTTCTAAAACAAAGACGACAAAGGCTAAAGAAACGAATAAAGCCACGTGGTCGACCGCATAGCTTACAACGATTACGCTGTCTTACTTCGAACTTTGGAGTTTTTTTTGCTTTTTCAATAAGCGCTTTACGAGCCATCGATTTTTTTCCTATCTATTCTTACGGAATGGCATACCAAAAGACTTAAGAAGCTCAAATGCATGCGCATCTGAAGTAGCGGTAGTTTGGAACGTAATGTTCAAACCATGCATCTTTTCGCCTGCTCCAGCAGCTTCAGCTTCTGGGAAAATGTTCCACTCTTTAATACCTAAATTATAGTTACCACGACCATCTAAACGGGTAGATACACCTTGGAAATCTCTTACTTTTGGCAAAGATAAATTTACCAACTTGTCGAGAAATTCGTACATTTTCTTACCACGTAAAGTAACCATAACACCTATTTGCATACCTTCACGAATTTTGAAGCCTGCAATAGATTTTTTTACTTCTGTTTTAACTGGTTCTTGACCAGAAATAGCGCGAATAACATTCACTACGGTTTGTATCGCTTTGCTATCACCAACAGCCTCTTTCACACCAACGTTAATCACAATTTTTGATAAACCAGGCACTGCCATAATGTTATCAATTTTAAGTGATTCCTTTAGGGATGGTCTGATTGATGTAGTATAAAGTTCTTCGAGTCGAGTACGATTAGAACTTGTTACTTGAGAAGCTTGGGATGATTTTTTATTTTTTACCATATTATTTAATCCTTATTTTTCCAAAGCAAGCTTCACATTGGAGATATTAATATATCCCTCAATTTGTTTAATGCCCGGAACATCACCAGCTTTACGAGCCTTCATATGGTGAGTCATAAGAGCAACACCATGAACTTTTACAAGGCCCTTTTTTGGCAAGACTTCAAGAACTTGTCCTTTTTTCCCTTTGTCTTTGCCGGTAAGAATAATTACCATGTCATTTTTTTTAACGTGCGCCATACATTTCCTTACAAAACTTCAGGTGCAAGTGACAAAATTTTGGTAAAACCTTTAGGACGCAATTCGCGTGCTATTGGACCAAAAACACGGGTAGCCAACGGTGTAAGATCTTCTGCATCCTTAACGATTACAGCAGCATTTTCATCGAAACGAATATAGCTACCATCTTCACGACGCAATTCTCTGCAAGTTCTTACAATAACCGCTGTTACCACGTCACCTTTTTTAACCTGGCCACCTGGAACCGCTTTTTTAACTGCACACTTAATGAGATCACCAATGATCGCAATACGTTTACGTGTACTACCAATAAGGTGAATACACTGCAAATCTATTGCGCCAGAGTTATCTGCTGCTTTAAGATATGTTTCTTTTTGAATCGCCATGCTACTTACCTATAACTCGTGCTAAGTACATATACTTAGTTTTAGATACTGGACGACCTTCATAAATCTCAACAGTATCACCAACGCGAGCTTGTTGATTCTCGTCATGTACTTTGTATTTTTTAACTGTACGCATAACCTTTTTTAACAAGGTATGCATATATGTGCGTTCAACTGCTACAACAACAGTTTTATGCATTTTATCTGATACAACACGACCTAAGAGGGTGCGTTTTGCATTTGTTGCATCTGGTGATGTATTAACCATCTTCTAAAATCCTCTTAAGACTGAAAAGTCTGACGCAAGAGAGTCTCACCACAAGCGATAGCGCGTTTATACATGCGCTTCATGCTTGGTAATGATTTAACATGACTACGCGCAGCATTGAGATGTAACGCCAATAATTCTTGGCGTATATCTCCAATTTTCTGTGCAAGTTCAATTTGCGACAAATTTTTAAATTCATTCTTTAGCTGTTTATAATTCATACGTTCGTACCGTCGTTTTGAACTGTTTCTTCAGCTACGCGCTTAATAATCTTCGTCTTCATAGGCAATTTATATTGCGCTGAACGAAGAACCGCTTTAGCCGTCGCTTCATCTAAACCAGAGACTTCGCAGATAACGCGCTCACGTTTAACAACAGCAACCCAAAATTCAGGGTTTCCTTTACCTTTACCCATACGTGTTTCAGCTGGTTTCTTAGAAACTGGCTTATCTGGAAACACACGGAGGTATAATTTTCCAACTTTTTTTAATTTTCTGGAGATAGTAACGCGGATAGCTTCTATTTGCTGCGCGGTTAACCAAGCACATTCAACTGCTTGCAAACCATATTCTCCAAAATAGACATCACGAGCACCTTTTGAGCGACCTGCGCGAGATCCACGTTGTACTTTTCTGTGCTTTATTTTTTTAGGCATCAACATGATATTCTTCCATTTCTCTCGGCAACATCAAGAATGCTTATAGTCGCCACGACAGATCCACACCTGTACACCAATGATACCGTATGTTGTTTGCGCAATACCTTGTGCAAAATCAACATCAGAACGAATAGTGTGCAATGGTACTGAACCAACACGTACAATTTCATCACGAGCGATTTCTGCTCCGCCTAAACGACCTGCCATACGGATTTTAACACCCTTAGCGCCAGCACGTAATACGGTAGAAGCAGCTTTTTTCATAACTTTTTTAAAGCTAGCTCGTTTTTCAATTTGTTCTGCAATGCTTTGTGCAACGATTTCCGCTGACAAGTCTGGGTTTTTAACCTCTTGTACAGAAACTTCTACGTTGTCACGACCAATAAGCTTAGCAAGTTGTCGACGTAAGGAATCAATTTCTTGACCCTTTTTACCAATAACAACACCAGGACGTGCTGAGTGAAGCACTACTCGCACATTGTCACCGGCTTTTTCAATTTCAACACGCGCAATTTCAGCACCACGTAAAAAACGTGCTACAAAATTACGTATTGCATGATCTTCAAGAAAAAGATCAGCATACGATTTTCCGCGAGCAAACCAACGAGAATCCCAGTCGCGATAAACACCTATGCGAAACCCTATTGGGTTAACCTTTTGTCCCACCGTAGCCTCTTAATCGTTAGATTCTAAAATAACACTAATATGACTTAACCGTTTACGTTGAATCATAGCACGTCCCTGAGCACCTGGCTTATAGTAACGGTGCATAGGTCCCTGATCAATACGTATCTCTTTTACGATCAACGCTTCAGGAGCGACGTTTTTCAACGACTTTGCGTTCGCCACAGCTGACTCAATAGCCTTTTTAATTGGCATTGAACGTTTGGTTTTATAGGTTGTAAGCCAACCAAGAGCGTAATTAACGCCCTTTCCACGCACAACGTCACCTACGAGTCGCAATTTATATGGCGAATACCAAATGTAACGAGCTTTTGCTACAAATTGCATTGTATCCTCAATATGCATAGTCCGCATAATTCAATATTTTACTTTATTTATTTCTCTCCGGCAACTCCGGCTTTGCGCTGACCACTATGTAATCTGAAGGTTCTGGTTGGAGCAAACTCACCCAACTTGTGACCTACCATGTTTTCTGTAATGTAAACAGAAACAAATTTCTTACCATCATGCACGGCAATAGTTGTTCCCACAAAACTTGGGAGAACAACACTACTACGTGACCAAGTCTTAACAACATCACGTTTGCCAGAATTTTTAGCTGCATCCACTTTTTTAATTAAGTGATCAGCAACAAAAGGGCCTTTTTTAGCAGAACGAGTCATTCTTATATCCTAAATAATTATGGTTTACGTCGTTTAAGAATAAGTGGATTCTTGCGAGTACGTGTACGAGTACCTTTACAACCTTTACCCCATGGAGATACAGGATGTGAACCAGATTTCGAACGACCTTCACCACCACCATGTGGGTGATCAATTGGGTTCATAGCCATACCACGAACACTTGGACGGAATCCAAGATGACGAGTACGACCTGCTTTACCAAGAGAAATATTCTTATGTTCAGCGTTACCTAAAGTACCAACAGTCGCCCAACAATCAAGATGAACCATGCGAACTTCGCCTGATGGCATTCTTAATGTTGCGTGATCATTTTCTTTAGCCACGAGCTGAACGGACGTTCCTGCGCTACGAGCAAACTTGCCACCTGATCCTGGAGTGATTTCAACGTTATGAATGGTGAAACCAACCGGAATACTTCTTAAAGGCAAACAGTTGCCAACGCGTGCTTCAACTTCTTTACCAGCAATAATTGTTGAACCAATTTTTAATGATTCAGGCATTAAAGTGTAACGTTTTGCACCGTTTGCGTAGACAGTCAATCCAATACGAACGTTACGATTTGGATCGTATTCCAAGGAAACAATTTTTCCAGGAATATCACGTTCCATACGATTAAAATCAACGATACGATATTTGCGCATCGCACCACCGCCACGATGACGAACTGTCATGCGGCCGTATGCGTTACGTCCACCAGATTTACGTAAACCTTTTACAAGGGAACGTTCTGGTTTTGTTTTTGTCAAATCGCTTGTATCAATATACGTTTGAAAACGTAATGAAGCGTTACGGGGCTTGCGTGAAATAATAGCCATATAATCCCCTTACCTATTCAGCTTGTTGAATATCTTGTTGAGGCATTCCCATTTGGTTCCACCCCATCAAATCAACAGCTTGACCTTCTTTAAGAGTAACAATCGCTTTTTTCTTGGTGATTCCTTTTGAATAGAATCTACCAGTACGGCGAGTTTTACCTTTTTGTACAATCATACGAATTTCGACCGCGTCTACATTGAAAAGCTTCTTAAGCGCTTCTGAAACCATTGGCTTGTTCGCTTGAGGATGAACCTCTAACACCAATTGTTGCAAACGTTGGTTTAAGAAATATGCCTTCGATGTAATACGAGGACGTTTTATAATATTGTAAATGCTTAAATCCATGATTCAACCATTTGTTTGAATAATTCAATATCGCTTTTAGCTATAACCCAAGTATCACAGGTCGCCAAAGCATACGCATTGGGTTGATCAAAAAGAACTTGAAAAACACCAGAAACGTTTGCGAAAGATATTTGTGTAAATTCATCGTGTGGACGAACAAACAATAATACTTTTTTGTCGACTAAACCGGCACTTACCAATGCTTTGTGAGCAAATGATGTCTTCGGCGTTGTACCTTCAACTTGCCAATCCATTACCATGACAGATCCTGAACGTAATTTGTTAAGGAAAATATCAAGCATAACTGAGCGACGCATCGCTTTAGCAACTTTCAATGTACGCACGCGTGGTTGTGGTCCAAAAACAACACCACCACCTCTCCATAATGGAGAACGAGGAGATCCTGCACGTGCACGACCAGTACCCTTTTGCTTCCAAGGTTTTTTATTGGAACGGGACGTCACTTTACTGCGATCTTTACATGCTACAGTGCCTTGACGCCAGTTTTGCAAAAGCGCTCTAATATACTGTGAAAACGCTGCTGATGACACAGCGGATTCTTGTGTCAAATCAAGCGCAAGTTCTTTTTCTGAAAGAATATGCATGTTTTTTTCCACACGTGTTTCTGATTTTGTAACCATAATTACCTACGCTTCTTTACGAACACTAGGGAACCTGTTTTTCCAGGTACGGAACCTTTTACCAAAATAACGTGGGCGGTTGGCTCAATTTTGACGACTTGTAAGTTCTTCATTACACGTTGATCAACACCCATGTGTCCAGGCATTTTTTTGCCTTTAATAACACGGCCTTGACGACGCATAAAGCTCAAAGAACCAATTCGACGACCAAACTTCTGTCCACCATGGCTAGCAGGACCACCGGAAAAACCGTGTCTCTTCATACCGCCTTGGAAACCTTTACCACTTGTGATGCCAAAAACATCAACGTTATCGCCTTGGGCAAGAACCATCGCGATATCAGCGGCTTGGCCAACTGTAATATCGGTGTTTTCTTGCTGGACAGCAATTTCTCTTTGTACTAAAAAGTACTTTTTCGGCTCATTGAGCCATTCGGATGAAAAAGGTTGGCCAACATAACGTTGTCTTACACACCCAACCTGGATAGCGTTATATCCATCACGCTCTTTGGTTTTAACTTGCGTTACAAACCAATCTGCTAGATCGATCGCAGTAACCGGAATAACACGGTTATCTGCTGAAAACACCTGGGTCATTCCTATTTTCTTACCCCAGAGACCACTTATCATGAAAATGACCTTTCAATTCTTACTTTATCTCTACGTCCACTCCCGATGAGATGCTGAGTTTCATCAATGCATCCATCGTCTGGTCTTGAGCGTTATCCGAAAGAACGATATCTAAAATACGCTTGTGCGTAGTAATAGCAAATTGTTCTCTAGATTTTTTATCAATATGTGGTGAACGCAACACTGTAAAGCAACGAGTTTTGTTTGGTAATGGGACAGGTCCAACAACCTGTGATCCTGTCCTCTTTACTGTCAAAACTATTTGCTTCACCGCTTTTTCTAAAAGCTGGTGGTCATATGACTTTAGTGTTAAACGGATTTTCTTTTTTTTCATTGAGTAATCCCAATCAGTCCAAAATCTCGGTTACAACACCAGAACCAACGGTTCTGCCACCTTCACGAATGGAGAAGCGACCTTCTTTTTCCATCGCGATAGGAGAAATCAATTCTACTGTCAAAGCAACTTCATCGCCAGGCATTACCATTTCTCGTCCTTCAGGCAATGTAACAATACCTGTTACGTCTGTTGTACGGAAATAGAATTGTGGACGATAGCCTGTAAAGAATGGAGAGTGACGACCACCTTCATCTTTAGACAATACATACACTTGGCATTTAAATTTCTTATGAGGAGTTACTGAACCTGGTTTAGCAATAACCATACCACGCTCAATATCTTCTTTCTTCGTACCACGGAGAAGAATACCAACGTTATCGCCAGCTTCAGCTTCGTTCATGGTTTTACGGAACATTTCAACACCAGTTACGGTTGTTTTTTCTTTTGCTCCAAGACCAATGATTTCAACTTCATCACCAGTTTTAACACGGCCACGTTCGATACGGCCAGTAGCAACGGTACCACGACCGGAAATACTGAACACACCTTCAACAGCCATCAAGAATGGTTTATCAACTTCACGAACTGGATCTGGAATATAAGTATCCAATGCATCCATTAAACGTTTGATTGATTGTGAACCAAGATCACCCTTATCACCTTGGAGCGCTTTAACTGCAGCACCACGGATAATAGGAGTTTCTGCTCCTGGGAAACCATATTTTGAAAGAAGATCACGAATTTCTTCTTCAACCATGTCGATCATTTCTACGTCATCAACCATGTCACATTTATTCAAATATACAACGATACGTGGAACACCAACGTTGCGTGCAAGAAGAATATGTTCACGAGTTTGAGGCATAGCACCATCTGCAGCTGAAACTACAAGAATAGCACCATCCATCTGCGCAGCACCGGTGATCATGTTTTTTACATAGTCAGCGTGACCTGGGCAGTCAATATGAGCATAATGACGTTTACCAGTTTCATATTCAACGTGTGAAATAGAAATGGTAATACCACGTGCTCTTTCTTCAGGAGATTTGTCAATCTCATCAAACTTTTTAGACTCAGCAAAACCTTCGTTCGCTTGAACGGTGGTGATTGCTGCAGTCAACGTCGTTTTACCATGGTCAACGTGACCAATAGTACCAACGTTTACGTGCGTTTTTTTACGCTCAAATATACCTTTTGCCATGTCAAACTCCAGACAAATTGCACCTAACGTTAACTACCTTTAGACTGTAAAATCTGTTCCTGCGAATGTTTAGGAACTTCGCGATAACACTCAAATTCCATGGTGTATGTTGCGCGGCCTTTTGACATCGATCTTAACGTTGTCGCATAGCCGAACATTTCAGCAAGAGGAACCTCAGACATAATTACCTGATTACCACCTTTATTTTCCATACCCATGATACGACCACGGCGACCGTTCAAATCACCCATAACGTCGCCCAAATATTCATCTGGTGTCTCGACTTCGACTTTCATAATCGGTTCAAGAAGTACAGGATCAGCTTTAGAAATACCATCTTTAAGCGCCATAGATGCTGCTACCTGGAATGCCATCTCTGAAGAGTCAACATCGTGGTAAGAACCATCATAAACCGTCGCTTTAAAGTCAACGAGCGGATAGCCACCGAGAATACCAGTATTCTTAGCTTCTTCAAGACCTTTTTGTACCGCAGGAATATATTCACGAGGAATAGTACCGCCAACAACACCATTTACGAATTCAAATCCTTTACCACGTTCAAGCGGTTCGAACTTAATCCATACATGACCATATTGACCTTTACCACCCGACTGACGAATGAATTTACCTTCACCATCAGATGAACGTTGAATGGTTTCTTTAAACGCAACTTGCAGTTTGCCTTGCGCCACTTCAACCTTATGCTCACGCTTCAAACGATCAACGATAATCTCAAGATGCAACTCACCCATACCACGAATAACCGTCTGACCAGTTTCTTTATCAAAAGAGAATTGGAAAGATGGATCTTCCTGCATAAGTTTACGTAATCCGATACCCATTTTTTCATAGTCAGCCTTCGATTTTGGCTCAACTGATGTAGAAATAACAGGGTTTGGAATATCGATTTTTTCTAAAATAACTGGATGGCTTTCATCACAGATTGTATCACCGGTTACTGGATCTTTTAATCCAACAATAGCACCGATGTCACCTGCGCGAAGCTCATCGATCTCTTCACGTTTATTAGCGTGAAGACGAACCAATCGGCTGATACGTTCTTTAACGCCTTTAGTCGAGTTATATACATAAGAACCTGATTTCAGCGTTCCAGAATATACACGCACAAAGCTCAACATACCAACGAAAGGATCAGTCATGATTTTAAACACTAATCCAGAAAATGGCGCATTAGGATCCGTTTTACGCTCTTCTTGTTCATGTGTTGAAGGATTTTCGCCCATAACTGGAGGAATATCTAATGGAGATGGTAAATAATCGATTACCGCATCCAACATCAATTGTACGCCTTTATTTTTAAAAGCAGAACCACAGAACATTGGAGTTACTACACGATCCAACACACCTTTACGCAATGCAGCCTTAATTTCATCAACAGAAATTTCTTGCTCAGCAAAAAACTTTTCCATCAATTTTTCATCAAGATCACACGCTTTTTCAACAATTTTTGCTCTTAATTCTTCAACTTTTTCTTTATATTCAGCTGGAACATCGGACCAAGTAATGGTAACGCCTTTGTCATCGCCAAAAGTAGCCATCTTACGAGATAGCAAATCGATAATCGCGCTAAACTCTTCAGATTGACCCACTGGTATCTGCATAGCAACTGCATTAGCATTCAACTTAGTATTAACGTCATTCAATACTTTAAAGAAGTCGCCACCGATACGATCAAGTTTATTAACAAAAATGATACGAGGAACTTTATAACGATTTGCTTGACGCCATACCGTTTCAGATTGCGGTTGCACGCTACCTACACCACAGAAAACTGCGACAAAACCATCAAGTACGCGCAATGAACGACCAACTTCAATGGTAAAGTCAACGTGTCCTGGCGTATCAATAATATTAACTTGATAATCTTTCCAAGTACAAGAAATAGCCGCTGCGGTAATAGTAATACCACGCTCTTTTTCTTGCTCCATCCAGTCGGTTGTAGCACCGCCTTCATGAACTTCACCGATTTTGTGGGTTACACCCGTATAAAAAAGCATACGCTCAGTCGTCGTTGTTTTACCAGCGTCGATATGAGCAGCAATACCTATATTTCTAAATCTTGATAACGGAACAGCCATTATTCGTCCTTATTACCATGAATAATGTGAAAATGCACGATTAGCTTCAGCCATTTTGTGGACATCTTGCTTCTTTTTAATCGCAGCGCCACGGCCTTCAGCCGCATCAAAAATTTCGTTACCTAAACGAAGTCCCATAGTTTTATCAGAACGTCCGGAAGCAGCACCCACTAACCAACGTAAGCCCAAAGAAAGGCTGCGGCGTGGATTTACTTCTGTAGGAACTTGATAAACGCTACCACCTACACGACGTGGACGAACTTCAATAATAGGTGAAATTTGATCAATAGCTTTATTAAACAATTTTAAAGCTTTATCTTGATCGCCTTGCATTTTCTTAACCAATACATCAAAAGCATCGTAAACAATAGTACGGGCAGCATTTTTTTTGCCACGCCACATAACGATATTAATAAGCTTTTGTACGGTTTCTGATCCATATTTAGGATCAACACCGATTGGTCTAATAAAATTTACCGATTTACGCCTTGCCATAGCGACACATCCCTATGTTATTTTTTTGATGAACGTTTAGCACCATAGAGAGAACGGCCTTGCTTACGGTCTTTAACACCTTCACAGTCCAACGTACCGCGAACTATGTGATATTTAACACCAGGCAAATCCTTTACCCTACCGCCTCTTACAAGCACTACAGAGTGCTCTTGAAGGTTGTGTCCCTCACCACCAATGTATGCAGTAACCTCAAAACCTGTTGAAAGCTTAACACGAGCTACTTTACGTAACGCTGAGTTAGGCTTTTTAGGTGTTTGAGTAAATACTCTCACACATACACCACGCGCTTGAGGTCCACCTTTGAGCGCTGGTGATTTTGATTTGTATTTTGGCTTTATGCGTTGAATGCGCGAAAGCTGATTAATTGTGGGCATGTTATATCCCTAGAAAAACAGGTGAAACAACTATCTTTAGCTCTAAATTATACTTGGATAACTTTACAAAAACCTAAGACAAGATTATTACTAGAGTATCTTTTTTGATTAATTTTTCAAGTTAAATACTAGATTTGTAACGATTCTACTTTCATGAATTCCTAGTAGACTATCATAAAAAAATACCTTTTACTTTGCGAGGAGCACTAAATGAACCTGTCAATGCTTGGTTTTAGCAATATTCCCTACCTTCTGCTTGGGATCATCGGCCTGGGGTTTATTATAAGCTTTCATGAGCTTGGACACTTCCTTTTTTGTAAACTATTTAAAGTTCGCACACCAACATTTTCAGTAGGATTTGGCCCTCAATTATTGGCAAAAAAAATAGGCGACACCGTGTTTACACTGTCCGCTATTCCCCTCGGTGGTTACGTTGAAATTGCTGGGGCTGCAGAAGTTGGCCAAGGCGATCAAAAAGAAGCGGGAAGAAATGATGAATATTCCTTCCAAAATAAACCCTACTGGCAAAAGCTTCTCATCTTATTAGGGGGAATCATTTTTAATCTAATTTTCGCATTTATCGCATTTCTTTATCTCTCGATGACCGGCGTGCCAAAAACTTCTTTGCTTTATCCATTAAACGGAACAAACCAAGTAATCGTTGTAAACGAGAATTCACCTGCATCATTCGCGGGCATCCAAAAGAATGACATTATTACTCATGTGGGTGATTTTGCAGTACAAAATGCACCTGACATCATACAAGTCATAGAATCAATGCCAGATACAGAAAGCAATCTAACCATTGTGCGTGATGGCCAAACAATGCAATTGCCTGTCAAAACATCATCAAAAATTGTTTCAAACAAAACAGTGGGAATGATTGGCGTAGGATTTGATACTCAAGAAATAAAGGCAACCTCACTGCAAGATGCATTCAAGTTAACATGGCAAATGTTATCTCATGGATCATTTTTAGTTTGGTCGTCGTTAGTAAATATTTTCAAAGATGGCACCTTCAAACGCGTAGGTGGTCCATTAATGATCATTTCCCAAACAGTACAAGGCGCAAAACAAGGCATCGGTATTTTCTTATTACTCTTAGCATTTATCAGCATTAATCTTGCTATTTTCAATCTGATACCCTTACCAATTTTAGATGGTGGACAAATTGTTACGTATAGTATTGAAGCACTGATGGGTCGCTCATTACCAGAAAATTTTAGATACATTCTCCATTTGACTACTTGGCTACTCTTCATGGCACTTTTCGTAGTGCTTACCTTCAAAGATGCAAGTAGCTTGGGATGGTTTTCGACGTTAAAAAATACAATTTCTTCGTTAATTTCCTAAAAATAAAGGGGGCCATTTAAAGCCCCCTATTTATTTAATCGGCCAATCTACTACCAACCAAATCGGTTAATTCTCGTGTAATAGTAGCTTGTCGTAATTTGTTATAATCTAATTTCATTGTTTTAAGCATATTTTCCGCATTCCGAGTTGCGTTGTCCATAGAAACAAAACGCGCTGCTTGTTCGGCCAGGAGCGATTCATAAAGCACAAACATAATTTCTGTTAGAACCTTCAAACTCGCAAACTGTCCGTACAATTCTGCGGGATTTTGATCAAATAATATGTCTGAGTCATTTAAACGAATCTCGTGAAAAACAGGGATTGTAATGAGATAAGGCTTTTGTACAAAAAAACTTGGGGCGCTATTTGCTACAAAGATAATCTCCGTATAACCATGCTTTTCCACAAATGCTTTTAAATCTTGAGCGATCTTTATGTAATTTGCTTGGGTAATCTCTGGAACTTTACGTACAACTGAACTAAATAACTGCTCAGAAAGATCTATCAATTGTTTTCCAATGATAATTGTATCATTTTCAAATAATTGTTTTTGTTTCTTTATAAATTGAAACAAATTTGAGTTAAAACTACCGGATAATCCCTTTTGTGAACCTACATAAACGGCTAGCGTCTTGGTGTGTGATGATACATTCGCTTGATTTTCATCCATACCAACGGCTTTAGCAAAGTTTAGTAAAGAATCACGATATAGATCTAGAAAATCCTTTGCATGCTTTAATCGTGAATGACCGGACATCGCAATTAACCGCATAGCATGGGTTGTTTTCTTAATTGTCTCAACTGTTTTAATTCGTTGTTTAAGTTTTATAAATTGTGACATTAAGTACCTTTAACAAACATAAAAAAATATCCATACTTACTTTAAGCCCATCCTTAACCTTTGACAAGTGCTATGAAACTTCTAATTGACGGATACAACCTTTTTAAAAATATTTTCAAAAAAAGCGATCTTACGCTGCAAGAAAAAGATTCATTATTGAAAAAATTAATTACTTATGCAGAAAAAAAACAGTTATTAACCTATATAGTTTTTGACGGGGGCGAATTGCCTTCCAGGTATGTTGAACGCTATCAACAGACCACCGTAATTTATGCTGGTAGTTATAAGAAAGCTGATCCAATAATAATTGACATGATGAGCGAATTACAAGGAGAAATCATATTAGTCACCTCCGATCGCGAATTGATCAACAAGGCGCGATCATATCGAATTGAAGTCGTTCCACCACTGCTGTTTGAAAACGTGTTTACAAGTCAAAAAAATGAATCGTCTGAAAAACGTCGGCTAAAAAATAAACCGGTTAAGTTGAGTGATTCTGAGGCAAGTAGCATTGACTCACTTATGGAAGAATCTATGAACATGATTGTGGAAAAACACGAGGAATCAAAGCCGATATTACCTAATAATTCAAATACAGATAAACGTATAATGCATCTTCTCAAAAGGTTATCACTATGAATCATGCTTTAATTTATTCATTAGATGAAATTAAAACTGCTGCTCAAGAGTTAGTAAATCTTCAAAGCGACGTATCCGTATTTACTTTCGACGGTGATTTGGGGGCTGGAAAAACCACATTGATCCAAGCAATATTAGAAATAAATGGAATACATGAAACTATTCAAAGTCCAACCTATAATTATGTGAATATCTACACTAATGCATTCAATCAACAATTTTATCATTTTGATTTGTATAGAATTAATAGCATTGAACAATTTAATAATTTTGGCTTCAATGAATATTTATACGCTCCTAATAGTTGGTCATTTATTGAATGGCCAGAAATAATTTCTCCTTTATTAAAAAATAAAATATGCAAAGTAAGCATACAAAAAATTTCAGAAGAGCGAAGAAAATTGCTTTATACAATTGTCTAGACATTTATTCAAGTAAGAGTGTATATAAAAATTATCTTACTTGAGTAAAGGTAAAAGTACATGAAGCAATTAATAAAAAAACTACTCATACCAACGCTGCTCATTATATCGATTGGAACAACCACTTCGATCACCAGCGAAAATCATAAAGATGATTTAAGGCATCTTCTTGAAGTATTACAAAAAAAATGTGATCTACCAACGCAACAAAAAATCGAAAATCATGATGCTATAGATTCAGAAGTTATTCTAGATTACATACAAGAATGTATAACTTATATTGAAAAACATGCTGACGATTTCAGTTCCAATGAAATCGAAGACATACTTTTTCAAATCGAAAAATATTGCACATCTCCTTGCACTCAACTTCACTATAGAAATTCTGATAAAACAAAAACATACGGGTCTTTGCTTGTTAAAAGAAAAATATTAGCTGGATGCCTTGCCATTAGAGGAAATGCTTGTATCAACGGAAAAACATTTCTCAATGATAATGTAACTGTTGCTGGAAACATTATTCCTGATGAAAATAACGCATTTTCATTAGGAAGCAGCAACAACACTTGGCATAATATCTTTGCACAAGATGGTGTTTTTAATGGTACTTTAACTGTAGCAAATCTTGATCTTTCTGGGTCACTGATTTTCGATAATCTAGCCATTACAAACGATTTAACCGTAGGTAATACAGCTACTATTGGCAATGGACTCACCGTGTCTGCTGGCGGCGCAGATATTACCGGTGATATTACAGAAAATGGTAATATTCTGCCAAATGGCTTGCATGATCTTGGCAGTCTTGTTGCTCCATGGGACAATCTGTATGCAAACGATGGAAATTTTGCAGGAACACTCACTGCAGCAAACTTTGTTTTAACTAATGACATTACTGTTAACAATGCAACGATCAATAATGATCTTACCGTTGGTAATACAGCCACAATTGGCAATGGACTAACGGTGTCTGCTGGTGGCGCAGATATTACCGGTGATATTACAGAAGCAGGTAATATTCTTCCCGATGCAAATAATACGCGTGATATCGGGACTCCCGCATTACGATGGGCTAATACTTATGCCGTTGATGGTGATTTTTCCGGAACTCTTACCGCAGCTAATTTTGTTCTCGCGAATGATATCACCGTCAATAATGCAACTATCAACAACGATTTATCTGTTGGCAATACTGCCACTATTGGTAATGGATTAATCGTGACCGCTGGTGGCGCAGATATTACGGGTGATATTACTGAAGCAGGAAATATTCTCCCCGATGCAAACAATACGCGTGATATCGGGACTCCCGCACTACGATGGGCTAATGCTTATGCCGTTGATGGGGATTTTTCCGGAACATTAACCGCCAATAATTTTATTCTCACCAATGATATCACCGTAAATAATGCAACCATTAACAACGATTTATCTGTTGGTAATAATGCTACTATCACCAATGATTTAAGTGTCGACACCGATACATTATTTGTTGACGCCTCAACTGATCGAGTTGGTATTAATACAGCCACACCAACGGTCGCACTTGATGTAGTAGGTGCAACTAATATTTCTACCACAGCAACAATCGGCACCGGATTAACAGTGTCTGCTGGCGGTGCAAGTATAACGGGTACTATAAATCAAACCGGTGATATTATTCCTACCGCAGATACTTTTGATTTCGGTAGTTCCGGTAGTCGCTGGGCAAACGTTTTTGCAATTGATGGAGATTTTTCAGGCACCCTCACCGTGGATACTCTTAATATCACCAACGACATTACCGTGAACAACGCGACCATTAACAATGATTTAACCGTTGGTAATGACGCAACTATTGGCAATAATCTTGCAGTTGATACCGATACATTATTTGTCGATGCTACCAATGATCGTGTTGGTATTAATACCTCAACACCTGCCGTTGCATTAGATGTTGTCGGCGCAACTAATATTAGTACCACCGCAACTATTGGTACTTGATTGACTGTATCTGCTGGCGGTGCAAATATAACGGGGACCATAAGTCAAACCGGTGATATTATTCCTACCGCAGATACTTTTGATTTAGGCAGTTCCGGTAGTCGCTGGGCAAACATTTTTGCAATTGATGGAGATTTTTCAGGCACCCTCACCGTGGATACTCTTAATATCACCAACGATATTACGGTGAACAATGCAACTATTAATAACGATTTAACGGTTGGTAACGACGCAACTATTGGTAATAATCTTGCAGTTGATACCGATACATTATTTGTCGATGCTACCAATGATCGTGTTGGCATCAACACCGCAACTCCGACAGTCGCTCTTGATGTGGTAGGTGCAACTAATATTTCTACCACGGCAACTATTGGTACAGGGCTGACTGTATCTGCTGGTGGTGCAAACATTACGGGGGACATTACAGAAGCCGGTAACATTCTTCCAAATGGCAGTCATGATATTGGTGCAACTGGTAATCGTTGGACAAATATTTATGGCGTGAATGGGAATTTCACCGGCACCTTAACTGCTGGTTCCATTAATATCCCTACTGCACAATTTGACACACTCACTGTTGGCAATGGTTCTGATCCAGCAACATTAAACTTCAATTCGAGCGGTGCTTCTCTTACCGACGTGCAACTTATTGCTACTGGTGGTACAGCATCTGCAGGACAAGGTAATTTGGCAATCAATGCCGCTAACACAAATATATCAACTAATTTAACCGTCGATACTGACGTTCTTGTCGTCAATGCTTCGACCAATCAAGTGGGCATAAATAAAGCAGTTCCTACCGTTGCTCTTGATGTTGTTGGTGCAACTAATATTTCCACCACGGCAACTGTTGGCAGTGGATTGACGGTAACTGC
Source organism: bacterium (assembly GCA_023428375.1). Lineage (GTDB taxonomy): Bacteria > Babelota > Babeliae > Babelales > Babelaceae > JAEYYR01. The sequence continues at coordinate 158,898 of JAEYYR010000001.1, forward strand.
AGGGGGTGCAAACATCACAGGAAATATTACAGAAGCTGGAAACATTCTTCCAAGTGGCAGTCGTGATATTGGTGCAACTGGTAATCGCTGGGCAAATATTTATGGCGTAAATGGGAATTTCACCGGCACATTAACTACTGACAATGTAACCGTTAATAATAGTGCAATTTTTAACAATGGAATTTCAATTAGTGCTGGCGGTGCTGATATTTTTGGAAGCATCAATGTAACAGGTCTTATTTCTCCTACCGCAGATAATACTTATGATTTAGGCACAGCCTTGAATCGATGGAGTACATTGTATGCGGTGAATGGAGATTTTACAGGGACTTTGACTGCAAATTCTATCAATATTCCTACCGCTCAATTTGACACACTCACTGTTGGTAATGGCTCTGATCCCGCAACATTAAATTTCGATTCAAGTGGCGCGTCGCTCACTGATGTACAGCTTGTCGTAACCGGTGGTAGTGCATCTCCGGGGGAAGGTGACCTTGCAATTAATGCTGCAAATACCAATATTTCTACCAATTTAACTGTTGACACTGATGTATTAGTCGTTGATGCAACAAATAATCGCGTCGGCATAAATAATGCTACGCCTGCTTTTGCATTAGATGTCACTGGGGCTGCCAATATAACAAGTAATTTAGCTGTTGATACCTCAGTTCTTTTTGTAAATGCTACAACTAATCGGGTCGGTATTAATACGGCAAGTCCTACTGAAGCATTGGATGTAAATGGTAATATAAATTTTCCAGCAACCTCCTCCAGCGCGACGGGACAAATTAAGCAGAATGGATCTCGACTTATCCATACCTATGGTACTAATAATATTTTTTTCGGTCCTAATGCCGGAAACTTTACTCTTACCTCAGCGAATAATAGTGGCTTTGGTGCAAACGCTCTTTCAGCTTTAACCAATGGTGGCGACAATACTACATTTGGCAATCTTTCGGGAGGCGTGATTACATCGGGTGGATTTAATACCACAATTGGATCAGCAGCCGGAAGAAATTTGGCAATTGGCAGCTTTAATACACTGATCGGATTGCAAGCAGGTAATACATTAATGGATGGTAGCAGCAATACTTTTGTGGGTGAATCAGTCGGCTACAATACTACGTCAGCAGCAAATAATACCGGTGTAGGAGCACAATGCTTACTAAATTTAGTAAATGGCACCTTCAATACTTCCGTGGGAAATAGTTCTGGAGCTGGCATTGTAGCAGGAACAAATAACTCATTCTTTGGGAGAAACGCGGGAGCAACTGGCGACTTTTCAAATGCCACCGCTATCGGTGCTAATGCTTCAGTCGGAGCAAGTAATGCTTTAGTTTTAGGAAATGCAGCAAATGTCGGTATAGGCACCTCTACCCCCGCAGTAAAATTGGATGTTGTAGGTGCTGCAAGCATATCGGGAAATCTTGCAGTAGATACTAATACCTTATTTGTAGATGCGACTAACAATCGAGTGGGCATCAACAATGCAGCACCCGCAGTAGCCCTGGATGTAACCGGAGCTGCTAACATCACCAGCAATTTGACGGTTGATACGAATACTTTAGTGGTAGATGCTACTAATAATCGCGTCGGTATTAATATCACTTCCCCTCAACAAGCTTTAGATATTGTCGGAAACGTACAATATCAACCAACAGGTACTAGCGCACCAGCCTATCGTCCAATAGGATCCCAAAACTCTTTTGGTCTCCGAATAGTTCGCGGAACGGTGTCGACTCCGGCAGCAGGAGCAGCAATCATTCAAGGTGAAGGATTTTCTGTTGCATCGACCGGATCCGTCGGTCGCGTAGATATTACCTTTACCCAAGCTTTTACTACCGCTCCAACAGTAGTGGCAACTCCTAATTCAGCCGGTAATTATACTGTTAATATCGACAGCATAATCACGACTACAGGCTTCAGAATTTTCAACACACTTGCTAATACCGGTGCTGGTGCTGCAGCTAACGTTGGATTTATTGCTATTGGAACATAAAAAACATACAAAAAAACAGGCGCATTAAGTGCGCCTGTTCTATTAGTTAAAAGATGAGGTACAACAGTACCACTCATATTACTTGCCAGCTAGTTCTTTAACAATCGGAGCATATCGCTTGGTTATTTCTTCATACGCCTTTGTGAAGGCATTCTGATCTTTAGTTTTTTCATATTCTTCAGTAATTAATGCCAATTCATGACGATATTCTGGATTGTTTTGGGCTGCATTTACTTGCAAATGAAAATCGTCTTTTTTAGTGTTGAAAAATACAAACGCCCTATTCGCCTCTGCGAGAATTTGCAAATCACTTTTTTCTGGAGCAATCGCTTTTCCTGCCTCAATTAAACGAATATCAAACACTTTAAGTTCAGGCTCAAATTTATACATTATGTTAATACCTTCAGCAGTATCTGCAGAAAGATTATCGAATTCTCGTACAAAATCGTTATTCGAAAACAATCTTTTAAGAATCATTTGGCGTTGTGCTGTTATAAAAAGAACATGCTGCATGAGCGTCTGTTTTTTCGGATCATTCATTCCATATGCTTCAAAAATCGCTTTATCGGGCTCAAGAACATTTAAGTTAGCTCTATAAGTATAATTAGATGCTAAGTCTGAAGAATGAGGGGCTACAATTAACGATTTACCATCCGTCGATATTTTAACCGAACTTCCTTCAGACATACCTAACAACTCTAATATCGCCTTATCCAGTACCAATGCAGTACTATTTCCATATTTTACTAATTTTTTAATCATAACAAACCCTTGTGCTTACCGTATAGATACAATACATAATACAATGTACATACATAATAAAACAATGTCAAACGAGGCCTTTTTCACCATTAAGCCAATGTAATAAATTAAAAAAAAAGCAGTTTACCTGCTTGAAATCCTTAAAGAAAAACTTTAAGCTAGGTGTGTTCAAATTGACATGGTGAGATTCCCGAGCGGCCAAAGGGGGCGGACTGTAAATCCGCTGGCGTATGCCTTCGTAGGTTCGAATCCTACTCTCACCACCAGTGCGGGAATAGCTCAATTGGTAGAGCGGCAGCCTTCCAAGCTGTAGGTTGCGGGTTCGAGTCCCGTTTCCCGCTCCAAAAAAACGTCTATTGAACAGGAGAGAATAGGCTGGCGTAGCTCAGTAGGTAGAGCAGCTGATTTGTAATCAGCAGGTCGCTGGTTCAAATCCAGTCGCCAGCTCCAAAAAAAATTTCATTATTCCCATTTGTTTTTTGCTTGAATTTCATTTACACTACATAACAATACGCCCACGTAGCTCAGTTGGTTAGAGCACTTCCTTGGTAAGGGAGAGGTCACCGGTTCAAATCCGGTCGCGGGCTCCACACAAAAGAGTTTGTTTAGGCAAAACGTAGATATAATTATGGCAAAAAATAGAGTTACTACCCACTTGGCGTGTGAAACGTGCAGAGAACGCAATTATTCTCAAGTCGCAAACAAGAAGCGTGCTTCTGGTTCACTTAAATTGAATAAATTTTGTTCACGCTGCCGCAAGCACACCATGCATAAAGAAACAAAATAAATCGTAGGCCAGTAGCTCTAACGGTAGAGCGGCAGACTCCAAATCTGCGGGTTGGGGGTTCGAATCCCTCCTGGCCTGCCATTTGTGCTATTAAAAAAGGTATTGTCATGAACACTGTACAATTTGGGCAATGGATGTTGCGCTTTATTCAAGAAGTGCGCCTTGAGCTGTCACGCATTGAATGGCCAACATACAATGAGTTTATTGGATCAACTATCGTTGTTCTTTTTCTCGTTACCATATTGTCTCTCTTTTTTGGTGCTGTAGATCGAATTATCTCGGTGCTTGCGCAATATATTTTTGAGCTCAGTCTTTGATGAGTACATTTTAACAGGTAAGTTCATGAAACGTTGGTACGTCGTACAGGTCTATGCCGGTTACGAAGATATAATTAAAACAGAAATTTTAAAACGAATTGAAGAGCAAGGACTTCAAGAAATTTTTGGTGAAGTTCTGATACCTTCAGCTAAAGTTAAACAATACTTTGCTGATACCAGTATTGAAGATCAACAATTATTTCCTGGATATATGCTTGTTGAGATGGATGCAACGCCAGAGGCGCTGCGTCTTGTTGCGTCTACTCCAAGAGTTATACGCTTTTTAGGTGGCAAGGTTCCTGCTCCTCTTACACAAAAAGAAGTAGACCGTGTTACTGCACAAATGCGTGGCGACCTCAAAGTACCAACAGAAAAACATGAATTTGAAATCGGCAAAGAAGTCGAAGTCGTTGAAGGTCCATTCGCTGGATTTTCTGGCATTATCGACACGATTGAACAAGAAAATGAAAAGCTTACCGTTATGGTCAGCATTTTCGGTCGTATGACGCCTGTCGAATTGAATTTTGATCAGGTTAAGCGTTAACTAGTAGGACGAACATGTCAAAACCAATTAAAGCACAAGTTAAGCTGCAAATAGCTGGCGGTGCAGCAACACCAGCGCCACCAGTCGGTTCAGCACTTGGTCCCCACGGCATCAACATGATGGAATTTTGCAAAGCGTTCAACGCGCAAACGCAAGATCGTAAGGGACAAACAGTTCCAGTGGTTGTGACGATTTACACGGATAAAAAATTTGATTTTATCCTTAAAACGCCACCAACTTCAGAATTGATTAGAAAAAAGATTAATCTTCCAAAAGGCTCTTCACGCCCTAATACCGACATTGTTGGTACTATTGCATGGAAAGACATTGAAGATATCGCGCGCATAAAAATGGCTGATCTCAATGCAACAGATATTGAGCAAGCTAAGAAAATCATTGCTGGCAGCGCGCGCAGCATGGGTGTTAAAGTTATATAACTCCTAAAGGAACGTACAGATGACACAGCGTGGAAAAAAATATAAAAAAGCGCTAGAGGCACTGGGCAAGAAACAAGTTTTCTCGCTGCAGGAGGGTGTGGCTAAGGTTAAACAATTAGCCTACGCTCGTTTTGATGAATCTGTAGATGTTCATACTATTCTTGGTATTGATCCTACTAAAGGGGATCAAGTAGTTCGTGGTTCAACGATACTTCCTCATGGAATCGGTAAGCAGATTAAGATCGTTGTGTTTGCTAAAGGTGAATATGCTGACGAAGCAACCAAAGCAGGCGCAGATTTTGTTGGTGCTGAAGATCTCATTGAAAAGATTGAAGGTGGTTGGCTCGATTTCAACTATGCGATTGCTACTCCAGACCTTATGGGTCTTGTAGGTCGTGTGGCTAAAATCCTCGGGCCCCGTGGTCTACTTCCAAACAAGAAATCCGGAACTGTTACTTTTGATGTCAAAACGATTGTAAGCGATTTGAAAAAAGGACGTCTCTTCTTCAAAAATGATAAGAGCGGACTTGTTCATTTTACCGTTGGTAAAGTTTCATTCGCGCCTGAAAAATTGCAAGAAAACTTAACTGCTTTCTTGCGCGCTTTAGCCTCAAACAAGCCTTCAACATCAAAAGGCAAGTTTATTAGAAAGGTTACCCTAAGCTCAACAATGGGACCTGGCATTCAAATCAATGCTGATGAGCTTTTGTAAGCTATTGTAAAGGTAATCAAAAATGAAAACAGAACAAAAAAATCACGTTGTTGAATCGTTGAGAAACGATTTTAGCGCGAGTGAAGCTTGCTTTCTTGTAGGTGTTCAAGGCCTTTCGGATGCACAATTAAAAAAACTTCGCAAAAATTTGACGAATAAAGCGAAAATTCACGTAGCAAAAAATACATTATCAAAAATTGCTATTCGTGATATGGAAGGGGTAAAAGAACTCTCTCCATTCTTTAAGAATCAAATAGCGGTAGTTTTTGTAAAACAAGAAGTGCCAACTGTAGCAAAAGAATTGCATACCTTGTCAAAAGAAAATGAAAAATTCACTCTTTTGGCAGGTTATTTTGATAATCAAGTAATTGATCAAAATACTATCAAGCACATTGCTACAATTCCATCAAAAGAAGTACTTATTGCTCGTCTTTGTGGTCTATTGAAATTCCCAGCAGCTCGTTTGGCTTATGTCTTGAACGAAGTTGTAAAACAAAAACAAGCACAACAATCTTAATAACGATTTGACCGGAGTATTTATGTCAAAATCAATCGAACAATTGGTCCAAGATATTAGTAATCTCAAAATTCTTGAACTCGATACATTAGTAAAAGAACTCGAAGCTGCATTCGGTGTTTCAGCTGCATCTTTTGGTGTTGGCGCAGGATCTGCAGCAGCTTCAGCTGACGCAGGCGCTTCAGCAGCAGCGGAAAAAACTGAATTTAAAGTAACTCTTAAAGACGCTGGCGCAGAAAAAATTAAAGTGATTAAAGCACTTCGTGAAATCAAGAAAGATATGTCACTTGGTGATGCAAAAGCTGCAGTTGATAATGCACCATTTGTTATTGTTGAAGCTGCATCAAAAGATGAAGCTAACGCAATGAAAGAGAAGCTTGAAGCAGCTGGTGCTAAAGTAGAACTTGCTTAAGCATAACGTAAAAATAAGTAACTTCAGGACAAGGTATTACAAGGAGCAGCTTGATGTCGAGCCTGCGGATAGGTAAGGAAACAGTTCGAAGATCTTTTGGTAAGATCAAGGATATAGTTCCCGTTCCGAACTTAATAGAAATTCAATCACGATCATTTAACGAATTCGCTCAGTTGGATTATCTACCTGCAGAGCGACAGCCTATAGGTTTAGAAAAGGTCTTCCGTGACATTTTTCCAATAGACTATAGTGATAAAATGTCGTTAGCCTATGTTAGCTATGAACTAGGACATTGGGCATGTACTTGTGGCAAACTCACAGGAATAGTCAATCGTTATACTTGGCATTGTTCTTCATGTAAAAAATCAGATTGTTCTCGTTTGAATAATCAGCATGAATGCACATTCTGCCATAAGAAAACGGCACGTTATACTACGTGCTCAAACTGTTTAGCGCGTGTAACTATACAACCTGCATTGTCACCTGACGAATGTCGTTCAAGTGATCAAACATATTCCATGCCATTAAAAGTTAAAATGCAATTAATTAGCTGGGATATGGATCAAGCGGGAAACAAGATAGTACGCGATGTCAAAGAACAGGATATATTCTTTGCTGACGTACCCGTCATGCTTGATATTTATGAAGAAGGTAGCCGTTTCAAACTCGGCAACTTAGGAACCTTCTTGATAAATGGTGTGGATCGCGTTATCGTGAGCCAATTACATCGTTCTCCAGGCGTTGTCTTTTCACAAAGCAAAAAAGTGAAAGATGCGCGCGGCAAACCATATTATCTTGCACGTATTATTCCAATGCGCGGTTCATGGGTAGATTTTGAGTTTGACAGCAACGATTATCTCTATGTCCGTATCGACAAAAAGAAAAAGCTCCTTGTAACCACCCTCCTTCAAGCGCTAGGAATATCAAGGGATCAAATTATTCCTTTATTCTATCGCTTTGACACCGTTGGTGTTGAAAAAGGAAACTTCTATCAAGAGCTTGATGAAACAAGCATTGGTGTACGTTTTGAACGCGGCATGACAGATCTTGAAAATGAAGATGTGTATGCTGGCAAACGTATCACTGAAGACATGATAGATCGCCTCAGAAAACAAGGGGTGAAACGTTTATTCTTGCGCAAAAATCTTCTTGTAAATCGTATCGTGGGTGAAGATGTAATCGATCCAGATACGGGTGAAATTATTGTGGAACAAGGTCAAGCAATTACTGAAGATGCTTACGAGCACTTGAGAAAATGCAAAAAGTTGCAATTTAAATTAATTGCTTCTTCTGGCTATGTATTGCAACCGACAATTCCTCTCACTTTAGCGCAAGATAAATGCTATACCGAAGAAGAAGCACTCAAAGAAGTGCATGCAAAAGTGTGGCCTGGTGACAGTGCATTACTCAAAGAAATTAAAGAAAGACTTGAAAATCTTTTCTTCAATAGCCGCTTATATGATTTGACCAAAGTTGGTCGTATTCGTATGAATCGTAAGTTGCAATTGGATGTTTCTGAAGATGTAACTACATTGACCAAAGAAGATATTTTTGCAACTATCAGCTACTTGGTAAATCTTCGTGAACGTGGAGAAGGTGAGCTTGATGATATCGATCATTTGGGCAACCGTCGTGTTCGCTTAGTTGGTGAATTGCTTACCAACCAAGTATTGCTTGGGCTTCTTCGTATTGAACGAATTGTTCGTGAAAAATTTAGAACTCAAGAAACACATACAACTTTCTTGCCTCAAGATGTGCTGAACGTAAAACCATTGAACGCCGTTATCCGCGAATTCTTTGGCACTGGTCAGTTGTCACAATTTATGGATCAGACAAACCCATTGTCAGAAATAGCCCATAAACGACGTCTTTCAGCCCTCGGGCCCGGTGGTGTTATGAAAGATAGAGCGACCTATGAAATTCGAGATGTTCATACTTCTCACTACGGTCGAATCTGTCCTATTGAAACGCCAGAAGGTCAAACCATTGGTCTTATTTCATCATTAGCAACGTATGCAAACGTTAACAGTTTAGGATTCATTGAATCTGCATACTGTCCGGTTGAAGATGGTGTAATTAAAGATGAAGTAGTATTCCTTGACGCATTCCAAGAAGCAAATAAATATATTGCTCAAGCTGATGCAATCAAACCAGGAAGCATGGTACTTAAAGGTGATATCATCTTTGCACGTCATGATGGTAACTTCATGTATGTTGATCCATCACGTGTAAATTATGTGGATCTTTCACCTAAACAATTAGTATCTGTTGCAACCGCGTTGATTCCGTTCCTTGAACATGATGACGCTTCTCGTGCATTGATGGGCGCAAACATGCAACGCCAAGCAGTTCCTCTTATCAAAACCCAAGCTCCGCTTGTTGGTACTGGTATGGAAGCTGAAATTGCGCTTGCTTCAGGCTCATGTGTAACCGCACGTCGTAGTGGTGTTGTTGAATACGTTTCTTCAGATAAAATTATCATCCGTGCTGATGAACAATCATTTGGTAACACCGAAGATTGGATTGCTCATGGTGTAGATATTTATCATTTACGTAAATTCCAACGTTCAAGCTTCTATACATGGATACATCAAACACCTATCGTAAAAGCTGGTGATTATGTTCATGCTGGTGGCATTTTAACGGACGCTGCATCTATTGTGAATGGTGAACTTGCATTGGGTACCAACCTTCTCGTGGCATTTATGCCATGGCGTGGTTATAACTTTGAAGACGCTATTATTTTAAATAAACGCCTCGTTGCAGACGATACACTGACCTCAGTGTATATCGATGAATACGTTGTAGATTCACGAGAAACAAAGCTCGGGCCTGAAGAGATCACCCGTGACATTCCTAACGTCAGCGAAACAGCATTAGCTGGTTTAGACGAAGATGGTATTGTTCGCGTGGGTACTCGTGTGCGTCCTGGCGATATCTTGGTAGGTAAAGTGACCCTGAAAGGTGATATTCAATTCTCACCTGAAGAAAAACTTTTACGCGCAATTTTTGGTGAAAAATCTCGTGAAGTACGAGATACATCATTACGCGTACCACCTGGTGTTGAAGGTACAGTGATTGACGTTAAAGTATTCTCACGTGGCGGTGTTCGTAAGGACAAACGTTATAAAGAATATGTTGCAGAAGAAACTGCACATTTAGATAGCGAATATGCAATGCACGTACAATGTTTAGAAAACATGGCACGCGATAAAATTGCATCGTTGTTGGATGATCAAAAAGCTCCTGCTAAAACCGTTAAATCAGCACTCGAAGGCGAAAACTTTGTTGCGGGTAAAATACAGAAATTAACATTAGAAGAAGTATTTGGTCTTCGTTCATCAAGCAAATCATTGAATGAGCAACTTGAACAAATTAAAAATACTTTTGAAAATCAATTGCGAATTTTAGCTGGTCTCAAAGAAGAACGCATTAATAAGCTTAAAAAAGGTGATCCACTTCCATCAGGTGTGATCAAGATGGTTAAGGTTTATATTGGTACTAAACGTCCAATTCAAGTTGGTGATAAAATCGCAGGTCGACATGGTAACAAAGGTGTTGTTTCCATTATCGTTCCACGCGAAGATATGCCATTCATGGAAGATGGCACCGCGGTTGACATTGTTCTCAACCCACTTGGTGTACCATCACGTATGAACGTTGGTCAAATCTTAGAAACTGTTCTTGGTTATGCTGGTCGTGAGTTGGGTCTACAGCTTGGAGATGCTTTACAGTCAAAACAACATGATGTGCTCAAAAAACAATTGACGAACTTCTATGGTTCCGATCTTGTTAAAATGTATGAAACACGCCATGGTCATGACGGTATCTTTGATCTTGCTGAAAGAACTTATAAGCATGGTGTAATGTACAAAACGCCAGTATTTGATGGCGCTGATTTTGACAACGATATTAAACCTATCTTGAGAGAATCACGTACTTCTGAAACTGGTGCATATCGTCTCCGCGATGGACGCTCTGGTGAATACTTTGATCAGCCAATTACGGTAGGTTGCATCTACATGATGAAACTTAACCACATGGTTGATGATAAGCTTCACGCACGTTCAACTGGCCCATACTCCTTAGTGACTCAACAGCCTCTTGGCGGTAAAGCACAAATGGGTGGTCAGCGATTTGGTGAGATGGAGGTTTGGGCATTACAAGCGTATGGTGCAGCGTATACCTTACAAGAAATGCTTACCTACAAGTCTGATGACGTTGGTGGTAGACATAAAGTGTACGAAGCGATTGTACGTGGTGAGAAAGTCCCTGAACCAGGCTTACCAGAATCGTTTAACGTGTTAATTAAAGAGCTTCAAAGCTTAGGACTTCGCATAGATTTATTCAAGAGTGGCAAGGAGGAAGTCAGTGACTAATCGCATGCTTGAACGTTTTAGAGAATATATACAAAAAAGTAGATTTAACGCTCTTAAGATTGGTCTTTCATCTCCTGAAAAAATACGTTCGCTTTCATATGGCGAAGTAAAGAAGATTGAAACGATTAACTACCGTACGTTAAAACCGGAGCGCGACGGATTATTCTGTGCGCGCATCTTCGGTCCCGTTAAAGATTGGGAATGTAACTGCGGTAAGTATAAGCGTATGAAACATCGTGGTATCACGTGTGAAAAATGTGGTGTTGAAGTAATTCAATCTCGTGTACGTCGTGAACGTATGGGACATATTGAGTTAGTTTCGCCTGTTTGTCACATTTGGTATTTGAAAGGTATTCCAAGCTTTCTTGGTCTTATCCTTGATATGCCGGTCAAAGACCTTGAACGCGTAATTTATTTTGATGCGTACATTGTTATTGATCAAGGTAAATCACCGTATCCACGTAAAACATTACTCACAAGTAATGAATATGAGCATTATCGTGATTTACATCCAGAAGATAGCGCATTCTTTGCAGAAATGGGTGCAGAAGCACTTCATGCTGTATTGGGCAAACTGGATCTTTCACTTGAAATTGCTCGCTTACAAGATGAATATGATAAAACAGCATCTATAGCTGCTCGCCATAAAATTATGCGTCGTATTAAAGTTTTCTCTGGATTATTGCAGGGCGAATTACGACCAGAATGGATGGTTATGGGTGTATTGCCTGTATTACCACCAGATTTACGTCCATTGGTTCCATTGGATGGTGGTAGATTTGCAAGCTCAGATCTTAACGAATTATATCGTCGTGTATTGAACAGAAATATTCGTTTACAAAGATTGATCGAAATTGAAGCGCCTTCGGTTATTATTAAAAACGAAAAGCGCATGCTTCAAGAATCCGTAGATGCTCTCATTGATAACGGTCGTCGTGGTCAACCAGTTCGTGGTACTAACCGTCGTCCGCTCAAATCATTGAGTGAAATTCTACGTGGTAAACAAGGTCGTTTCCGTCAAAACTTGCTTGGTAAACGTGTTGACTATTCCGGTCGTTCTGTGATCGTTGTTGATCCCGAATTGAAAATGAACCAATGTGGCTTACCAAAAGTTATGGCACTTGAATTATTCAAATGTCATGTTTTTGCCGGCTTATTGGAACGCGAAATAGCACCAAACTTGCGTGTTGCTAAACGTATGGTTGAAGAATTGTCACCAGAAGTATGGGACGTTCTAGAAGATGTGGTAAAAAATCACCCAGTTCTTCTCAACCGTGCACCAACATTGCACCGTCTTGGTATTCAAGCGTTTTATCCAACACTTGTTGATGGTAAAGCTATTAAAATTCATCCGCTCGTTTGTGCTGCATATAACGCAGACTTTGACGGTGACCAAATGGCTGTACACGTACCATTGAGTCAAGAAGCTATTTTAGAAGCTAAAGATTTAATTCTTTCCGGTAAGAATATCTTGTCTCCATCTAATGGCAGACCGGTGACTGTACCATCCCAGGACATGGTTCTTGGTTTGCATTACCTTACTAAAGTTCGTTGTAATGCAGAAGGCGAAGGTATCGTTTTCGGTTCAACAAGCGAAGTAATTAGCGCACATCAATTGGGTCGTGTTTCCTTACATGCTCGTATTAAAGTTCGCCTAGACGATTGTTCTATCGTTGAAACCACTGTTGGTCGTGTTATCTTGTTTGATGCATTGCCTGCGGGTTCAGAATTTGCTTGGGTCAATAAGATTATGGGCAAAAACGATTTAACTCGTTTGGTAGAAAAAATCTACTACGCAGCTGGAAACGAAGCGATGGTTGAATGCTTAGATCGAATCAAGAAACTTGGTTTCGGTTATTCAACGATGGGTGGTATTTCTTTTGCAATCGGTGATCTTATTATCCCTGAGAAAAAAGACACTATTCTTAAGAAAGCGGAAAAAGAAGTACAGAAAATTGAAAACCTGTATATGGATGGTATCATCACCAATGGTGAGCGCAAAAACAAAGTGCTTTCCATCTGGAACCATACCACCGCAGATGTTACAACTCAAATGATGAAAACCCTTGAGGAACAAGATCAAATAGCATATAAGAACGAAGATAAGAGCTTTAAACCGTTCAACCCTATCTTCTTGATGCTAGAATCTGGTGCTCGTGGTTCTAAAGAACAGATTAAGCAGCTTGTAGGTATGCGTGGTCTTATGTCTACACCATCTGGTGAGATTATTGAAACCCCTATTAAGAGCAACTTCCGTGAAGGTTTGAACGTCTTCGGATACTTCATTTCTACTCACGGTGCTCGTAAGGGTCAGGCCGATACCGCGTTGAAAACTGCAAACTCTGGTTATTTGACACGACGCTTAGTTGACGTTGCTCAAGACTTGGTGGTGACACAACAAGATTGTAAAACACTTGGCTATATTGAGCTTACAAGCTTAGAAGAATCTGGTGATGTAATTTACGCACTTTCAAGCCGTGCATATGGTCGTGTACTTGCTACGGATGTACAAGATCCTGTAACAGGACGCATCTTGTTTAATCAAGGAACCGTATTAACACGCGCTGATTTAGAAAGATTGCGTGACTCAGCTGTATCGAAGATTTATGTTCGTTCCGTGTTAACCTGTCAAACCAAACGTGGTGTATGTGCACAATGTTATGGTATGGACATGTCTAAAGGTGGACTTGCAGAAGTTGGTACAACAGTTGGTATTATTGCAGCACAATCGATTGGTGAACCTGGTACACAGCTTACTATGAAAACCTTCCATATGGGTGGTATTGCTAGTTTGGCTGAACAAGCTTCATTCGTTGCAAAACATCAAGGTATTATTAACTTTGTTGGTATTCGTACGGTAAAAAACCGTGATGGTAATATTATTGTCACATCCCGTAAAACACGCCTCACTATTTCATCTCCTGATGGTCGCGAATTGCAACATCATGACTTGGAATACGGATCAACGTTGTTAGTGGAAGAAGGTCAATTGGTAACGGTAGGTACAAAACTTGTAGAATGGGATACCCATAACAAAGTTATTGTTACTGAACAACCAGGTAAGATTAATTACATTGATCTTATTGATAACGTTACTATGCAAGAGCGTTACGATGAAGCAAGTAAACGTGCTTATAAGTTAGTACTTGATCACAAAGGTGATAAGTATCAACCTTCTATCAGCATTTTGAACGATGATGGTGAAGAATTTGCACAATACTACTTGCCAACTGGCGCATACTTGAACGTTGCACCAGGTCAACATGTAGAAGCGGGTGACATTTTAGTAAAAATGCCTCGTGAAGCATCGAAAACCAAGGATATTACCGGTGGTCTTCCACGTATTGCTGAGTTGTTTGAAGCTCGCATGCCAAAAGACCCTGCAATATTAGCTGACATTGATGGTGAAGTTGTGTTTGGTGGTTTACATCGTGGTCTCAGAAAAATTTCTGTGGTCAATGGTGAAGAATCTCATGACTATTTCATTCCTCGTGGCAAACAGTTGAACGTAAACAATGGTGACCGTGTAAGTGCTGGTGATCCATTAACTTCTGGTGTCGCAGTATTACATGACATTTTACGTATTCTTGGGCCTGAAACGTTACAACGTTATTTGGTAGATCAAATTCAAGTTATTTATCGTTTACAAGGTATTGATATTAACGATAGACATATTGAGCTCATTGCTCGCCAGATGTTACGTAAAGTACGTGTCGTTGAACCAGGTGAAACGAACTTCTTGATCGGTGATCGTGTAGATAAGATTCACTTGAAAAACATTAACATGGCACTTCAAGCAGAAGGTAAACGAGTTGCATTGGCTAAACCTGTATTAATGGGTATTACCCTTGCATCGTTGGAAACTGAAAGCTGGGTTTCTGCCGCATCTTTCCAAGAAACAACACGTATTCTTGCAGAAGCTGCAGTTTCGGGCACAGTTGACTATCTTTACGGTTTGAAGGAAAATGTAATTATAGGTAAACTAATTCCAGCTGGTACTGGTATCCCTTCATTCAAGGATAAATTCTTGGAAGATGAAGGTAATCAATAAGTAAACATGCTAGGCGCGTAGCTCAGTGGCAGAGCATTGCTTTGACGTAGCAAGGGTCAGCGGTTCAATCCCGCTCGCGCCTACCATCTTAAAAGGATTCAAAAAGAATGATTTCGCAAGAAAACAAAAAAGCAACAATCGATGCTTACAAAAAGCACGAACACGACACTGGTTCAACAGAAGTTCAAATTGCATTGTTAACTAATCGTATTAACGATCTTAACAAGCACTTTGAAATTAACAAAAAAGACCATGCGTCAAAAACAGGTCTTATGAAACTTGTCGGTAGTCGCCGCAGTTTGTTAGCATACTTGAAGCGTCATAGCGAAGCGCAATATAAAGCGCTTATTGAACGTTTAGGTATTCGACGATAATTATATAGGTAGCGTAATGGAAAAAAAATTCACTTTACCCTCTCTCGGTTACGAAGTAACTCTCGGTAAATTTGCAGGTCAGGCAGCAGGAGCTGCATGGGTTCAACAAGGCGGCACAGTTGTTTTAGCTACCGTTTGTTCATCTCCATCAAAAGAATTCCCTGGATTTTTACCATTGTCCGTAGACTACAGAGAAAACTTTTCTGCGGCAGGCAAAATTCCTGGTGGTTATTTAAAACGAGAGGGCAAATTTAGTGATAACGAAATATTGAAAGCACGTATCATTGATCGTGCGATCCGCCCTCTTTTTCCGGCAAATTATTTCGATCAATTACAAGTGCAAGCAACAGTATATTCCGTGGATAAAATTCACGTACCTCATACGTTGGGATTACTTGCAAGTTCCATTGCGCTTACCGTTTCCAATATTCCATTTATGGGACCTGTTGGTATTTGTGAAGTAGCACGTATTAATGGACAATGGGTTACTAATCCAACGTATCCTCAATCAGTTGAATCTGATGTGCGCTTGCTTTTTGCAGGAACGCATGAAGGTATTAACATGGTTGAAGGTTCCGTATCTGAAATTACAAACAAAGATTTCTTAGATGCAATGTATCTTGCGCACGAAGTTATTCGTGAACAAGTAGCATGGCAACTTTCGATTAAAGAACAATTAAATGTTCAAAAAGACGAAGTCGTCGATCAATTTGATTGGGCATTGTGGACAAAACGCGTAGAAGATATTCTACAACCTGAACGCGTTAAATCTATGTTCTCATCAGACAAAATAGTTCGCTCTGAAGCTCGTGAAGCATTAGAAAAAGAATTTTTTGTAACGTATGAAAAAGAAGCTGAAGAAACAAAAATTTCTAAAACTTTCTTATCATATGTTTTTGATATGACTTTGAAAAATAGTATCAATGAAATGATTTTCACTCTGGGCAAACGTATCGATAATCGATCATTTGATCAGATTCGTAACATAAAAACCGAAGTTGGACTTTTACCGTTCACTCATGGATCAGCATTATTTACCCGTGGTCGCACACAAGCATTAGCAAGTGTTACCCTCGGTAGCGCTGAGGATGAAGCTTTAGTAGACAACCTTATGGCTGGTACTATTGAAAATTCCTTTATGTTGCATTACAACTTCCCTGCATTTTCAGTTGGTGAAGTTCGTCCTAACAGAGGACCTGGACGTCGAGAAATCGGTCATGGTCACTTAGCTGCTTCAGCTATCGAACGCATATTGCCTTCAAATCAAGAATTCCCTTATACCATTCGTCTTCTTGTTGATATTTTAGAATCTGATGGTTCTTCTTCAATGGCTACCGTATGTAGTTCAAATATGGCGCTTATGAATGCTGGCGTTCCTATTAAAAAAATGGTTGCTGGTATTGCTATGGGCTTGTTAATGAACAAGAATGGTGAGTTTTGTATATTAAGCGATATCGCTGGTATTGAAGATGAATTTGGTTTAATGGACTTCAAGGTTGCTGGTACAGACAATGGTATCGTAGCTATTCAAATGGATATCAAATATAAAGGTGGCTTACCACGCGAAGTATTTGAGAAGGCACTTGGACAAGCACACCATGGCTATATGCATATTCTTGGTGAAATGCGCAAAGTGATGACTGAACCAAATCCAAACTTATCACCATTGGTTCCTCGATTTGTTACCTTCAAAATTGCTCGCGATAAAATCGGCGCAGTTATTGGTAAAGGTGGCGCAGTTATTAAAGAAATTATAGAAAAAACAGGCACATCAATCGATATTAAAGATGATGGCTTAGTAAAAATATTCGGACATCCGGGTGAAAAACTTGACCTTGCTGCAAATTGGGTTAAAACTCTTTCAGGGCAAATTCACGCCGGCATGCGTTATGATGGCACCGTAAAACGTATAGCTGAATTTGGTATATTTGTTGAAATCGTTCCTGGTCTTGATGGCCTCGTACACGTTTCTACCGTACCACGTCCTGCTCAAGAAGAATTCTTGAAACGTTACAAGCCGGAAGACAAAGTTTTAGTAGAAGTACTCGATTATGATTCAGAAACTGGTCGTATTCGTTTAAAAATAGTGCAGCAACAGGAGAGCGTACATGATGCCTAATACGACGACCATGCGTGGTCGCGCGAGTAGTCGAGGTTTAGGAGAGATTCGACCACTCAAAATTTCTTATGATGTATACCCATATGCAGCAGGTTCAACCTTGTTTGAAATGGGAAATACAAAGGTGTTGTGTTCCGTAACCTTACAACAAGGCGTTCCTCATTTTTTACGAGGAAAAAAAATGGGTTGGTTAACAGCAGAATATTCATTATTACCTGCATCTACCCCAGTTCGCACGGTTCGCGAAGCAACGACTAGCAAAAGAAATGGCCGCACCATCGAAATTTCACGTCTTATTGGACGCTCATTACGTGCTGTAGCTGATCTCAGCATACTTGGCGAGCAAACAATATTTATTGATTGTGATGTTTTACAAGCAGATGGTGGTACCCGCACGGCAAGTGTTACTGGTGCGTATTTAGCTTTAAAAGCTGCTCAATCCCGCTGGTTGCGTCAAGGAATTATCAAACAAAGATTCTTAATTGATGAATTAGCTGCAATCGCAGTAGGTATGAGTTCATTTGGTCCTATTCTTGATATGGATTTTGCCGAAGATAGTTCAATCATTGCTGATTTCAATTATGTAGTAACTCGCAAGGGTTCACTCGTTGAAATCCAAGGATCAGCTGAGAAGGCACCAATCTCATGGTCTGAGTTTGATGAAATGAAATCGCTTGCATTGCATGGATGCCATTCAATTTTTGAATTCTTTGATGAAAATCCATACATATGCAATGACGCCGATTATTCACGCGGCTCATGGCATGCTATGATGTCTTCATTTAGCGAATTTTCTGAATGATTGTACTGCAAGAATTACTAATTAATTGTTCTAAATATATACATGCATATAACGCATGGTGTTTTGTAGGGTCTGAGTACCCTGCATTTTTTTTTACGCAATTTCGTGCGCATGTTGAACAAATAACAGGCCTTCAGTGGCATTCACTATCCCCTTCAGGGATGTCACTGAACGAGCTTGCTCATCATTTGAGTATTAGTTTTTTAGGTGAACGAAGAATATATTTTTTAGGTAACCTAGCTGCGGTCGATAATGCAATTATTTCGTGGTGTCATGCTTATGAAGGACCGCACTTAATCATTTATCAGAGCACACAAACAACTCAGAAATCTGGCACACTTCAAATTGTATTACCACATCCAGTAACCCCCGCTGATTACGCATCGCTCATGCCGTTACTTTTTAAAGGAAACGCTGATAGCGCTTTCTTTCATGAAGTAAATAAGCATATCAAACAAATTGATTTGGATACTGCTTGTTCTCTTATGTTTTATCAAACTCTTTTAGGAAAACGTCATCAAGAATTTGTGCAAGAATGGTTGCCAAAAATCATTCCGTCGGCAGCGTCATTGTTCACGTTGGCTACGCATTTTTTTGCACGCGATAAGGAACAATTCTTTAAAAGCTGGCAGACTATAAGTCCGCAATTTGCAGAAGAATTTTGGGTAAGTTATTGGTCAGAACAATTGTGGCAAGCGTCGCTATTTATGACTCAAGCAAATGCAATTGGTTCTGAAAAAGCATCCAAGATGACGAACAGATTGCCCTTCTCGTTCGTACAACGTGATTGGAAGAAATATTCTCTAGATCAAATAGCTACCGCTCATCAAAATTTACTACGTATCGACACTCAACTAAAGAACGGCGCAACCTCGTTGCAAATAGAAACTTGGTTATTGAAATGGTTGAATAACAAGTAATAACAGCTCATATCAATTTCCCCATTACTATAATTTAACTCATTAACTTGTATACAAAATTTAATAAAAATCATTTTTAAATAAACATTGTATATTTCCACGTTTCATTGCACCATTATTGACCAATTGAGTAAGCTTTAAGTAAATGATAAATGAAATAAAGGAAGCATTTATGAAGAAGTTTTTGAGTTTACTTACTATACTCAGTATGAGTATTGCCCCCGAAATTATTGCCACTGAAAATAAAGACAATTTTCTTTTGACTATCACCTATCCAAAATCTTCTAATTTACCAACTACTCTAACGAATAAATTGCTATTAAATCGTGATGAGCTTTTAGATATTACAGACAAATTAGATTCAATCAAAAGTGAAGACGGAAAACCATTTAAAGCTACGGTTATTGGATCTGATGAATTTATTATTGGTCCGAGCGCATCAGAGAAGATGGAACTCGATGAACCAATTAAAGTTGTTATAACAGATACTAATGATAACGATGTCGTATATTCTGAGTATATTAATCCAGAAAAAAATATTGAATTTTATACTTTGATTAGTACTATTGCAGATACCTATGATCCGCTTTATCAATCATAACGAATACTTAAGAAAATGTTGATAAAGAGTATACAATTCATCATCATAACGATAGTGGTATTGGCTTATTCCAATACCACTCTATCAAGCGACCAAATAAAGCCTCAATCAGAATATACCGTTATATTTTATCGACCACATACAGAAATGGAAACGTACAGATTTAATGCAATACCTGACGAAATAACGATATTAATAAATGCTGCTAAAGCAGCTTCATATACAAATGATCTTTCAGTGAATGAAAAAATTGAAAAATATGAAGAAAGTATTCCTTTTATTAAAATAATAGATGCCGATGATTCCGTGTTGTATGAATCAAATATTTTCAAAGGCTTCAATATAATAAAATCTCTTATAAATGCTTACTTAGAAGAATCAGATTTGAATATGAAACAATAATTTTTGGATAAACAATTATTTCCTATTATACTTATGTAAACATTGCATAAAGGAAATAATATGTTACTTCTTCTTTTCTTTACTTCCACATTTATCATATCGGCAGACCAAGATAATATTTTTAGAAGTACAATTAATTTATTTAAAAAAAATAACACACCGAGTTTAGAGGAAACCGCTCATCAACTGAATTCAATAGTGTTAGGATTTTATACACGTCATTCAATCACTAATTATAATGAACATCATACTAAAGTAAGCTCACTCCTTGATGCTCATTTTAAAACCTGTCGTCAGGGTTCTTCCTTCAATAGTTTATTGTATCATGATGAATTATTTTTAAAGCAAGTAGATACAGCTGGCTCAGAAGAATGGTCAATACTTTCAGCAGAAGAAAAAGCATTTTTTTCCTCATCGACATTCGAGCAACTTAATTATATCGACTCAAAGAGACTTTTGTATACTAGTTTTCAAGATCCCTTACTGCATTCCAAAGCCGCAAATGCTTATATTATTTCTCTTGCAAAGCCTTAAACCTGATTAATATGCTTACTTCTCTTTTGTGTTTTCTCAATTTAATAGTAAACAACGTTTTTATATCTTTTTACCATTAAAATTTGTTATATTTATCGATATAAACAAAATAATTTAGTGAGGTCCGCTTAATGCTTTTTACAATTTTTAAAAATTCTACATTATTTATATTATGTTTGATTACATATCATATGGTAATTTATTCCTCCGAAAATGGTCAAGGAAAAATAAAAGTTACTCATAGTGACGGCAAATCTTTTGTTCACCATTATTCTTTAGCTAAGTTGAATTTAAATCAAATAAAAAAACAAATGAATGATTTAGAAAATGATCTACTATCAAAGACGATAAAACTTGAACTTTTAGATGAAAATAATAATACAATTAAATCGGTAGATGTATATGATAATAAACAATTAATAAATTTCCTCGGTTTGTTGAATAGCTCGATAATTCAATAAACTTGTTAAAAAATCTACCAAAGCTTCTTTTACATATTTGGCTGAATAATTCCGCCCGATATGACTAATGCCATTGCTTCTTGTCGTGTCATAGATGAAATTTTGCACTGATCCACAGGAACCATTACATAATATCCGGTTGTCGGATTAGGAGTTGTTGGGATAAATACATTATAGAAGTGTCTGGTTGGGTTTGGCGCAACATTCGGTGCAACTTCACCTGTGACAAACCCAATACTATAAACTCCTGCTATTGGAAATTCTAGTATCACTACCTTTTGAAATGATAAGGTGTCTTGTGCTCCAAATGCATGAACTAATTGTTTGATACCAAAATAAATTTGGCTTAATAATGGTATCTTACCAATAATTTTTTCAAATAAATGAATTATAGGTTGTAACAAGAATGCTTGCAAAATAAAGCCGATTAATAAGATTACAAAAATCACTAATAATATTTCTGAATGAGGAATTTTATGTAAAAAATCCGGTTCAATATTATAAATTGGTCGTAACCACCCTTTTAATAATTTGAATGAGAAAGTAATTAACGCAACGGTGAGTGTTAAGGGAAGTATGGCAATTAAACCACTCAAAAAAATGTTTTGTATAAAAAACCATCCACGTTTGAAAACTGAATTCTGCATAATAAAATCCTTATCCTAATAATTCTTTAAATTTTTGAGCCAGTACCGTGCCAACTAATTGTGCACATTGCTTATCAATCGCTTCTATCATAATACGCAGCACAGGCTCTGTACCAGAGAATCTAACTATGATTCTGCCTTTGTTTATTTGCTGACGAGCTTCTTGCATCAATTCAGAAAATGGATGCTCAGCAAGATTTTTTTTGGTAGTTGCAGGCACATTAATATTAATTTGTGGATATTTTTCAAAAGTGTTCAAAACATAATTTTCTGTTTCTAACATAATTTGCGCAATTTTTAATGCCACCATTAAACCGTCACCAACATAATCAAATTCTTCTATGATAATATGGCCAGACGGTTCACCGCCGATACATGCGTTTGATTGTCTCATCATTTGCAAAACATTTTTGTCGCCAACATCACTGCGTAATAATACTTTGTTTTGTTGGTGCAAATATTCTTCTAAACCATAATTGGTGAGCACAGTACCTATAACAGTGGTTGTTTTATAGTAGGAAGCTAATAATGCTAAAATATCATCACCGTCTTTAATGACACCATCACGAGAACATGCAATGACACGATCACCATCACCATCAAAAGAAAATCCAATATCGGCATTATATTGCAATACTGTATGCTGTAAAACTTCTGGGTAAAGTGCACCTGCTGAAGCGTTTATATTTCTTCCATTTGGATGATTATTGATTGTAATAACAGTTGCTCCCAAAAGTTCAAATATATGGGGTGCAAAAGCACTCATAGCACCATTTGCACAATCAATAACGACATTAATCCCGGATAAAAAATTATTATTAAAATAACGGGATACGTGATGATAATACATTTCTGCAACATTATAGGTGGAAATGTCTGTACCATACGTTTCTGTTGTATTAATTGGACTTTGGATCAAATTGCTTATTGTTGATTCATCATGAGAAGAAAGTTTTCGATTATTTTTATCGAGAATTTTAATACCATTATCATGATAAGGATTATGTGATGCAGAAATTACTACGGCGCAATCAAATTCACCATAATTAAATGCATGGAATGCAAATGGTGTCGGTGCAACACCAGCATCAAATACGGTAACGGGAAATGACAATAAACCAACTTTGAGACATGCTTTCATTATACTGCACGATTCTCGTGTATCAGTAATTATTAAAATGCGCGGCGTAGCACTTAATGAAAAACTCCATGCAGCAATTGCTTTGCCGATTTGCTTCACAGAATCTTCATGCAAAATACCAACACCCCATTTACCTCTAATTCCATCGGTTCCAAACAGCACAAGTCCCTACATCATTAAAAAATTTGTATCTTACGTGGAGAAAAGCTTACCACATTAATAGATGTGGGCAAGAATAAATGCGATCGTTTCAACAATAATTGTGAATCATTTTTAAATTCTTGTGCATTAATAAAAATTCCATAATCATCGTTCGACATTGATCGAATGGCGCTGCGTGGTCCTTCAATAACAACAGTAATATTCTCTTGCAGTGGTAATGCGGTTGTTTCATCACAATTAAACACCGATATCGGCATTTTAATTGTTTGATTTACTAAGGTATGCGCACTTAAATTAAACCAAATTATGTAACCTATAAGTAATGAATAGCCACGTATGGTCCATTTATTTGTTAACACTTGATGAAACTTCATTGTTAATTCTCCATGGTGTTGTTGTAACAAAAATCTGTTCCAAATGAGCAAGTAATTGTGTAGCACTTAATTGCTGTGTCACAGTCCCATTCATTATCAAATTAAAAGTACGTTGATGATTATCACTTGAAATTACGAGCGTATCATTATGTGCAGTGATTAAGAGAGCATCATGCAGCGGATCCGTTTTTTCTGCATTTGTATCTTGCGTATCCCACAATACCGGCACTGCTTTAATAACGCCACTTTCATGTATTAACATCATCAGATTTTTCCGATCACGATGTGCATCAAAAATAAGAGACATAATATCATCATTTATCGAAGCATTCATACGTGCATCACAACGTACGTAGACAGCAATAGATTGAGATCTTTCTATAATTATCGTTAATTTTTGATTTGCATTTATGCTTCGTACCAACGTTCGCAAGACAACTTGCAGCCACGTGGTTGTATCAATTTTTTGAATAGTTTTTTTATCATACGCGATGTAATTGCTTTGTAACATTTTTTGATGAAATAATATGATCATCATTACATACCATGGCAAACAGAGCAGAAAAAAATGCGTTAATACCGTTAAGTCAAGCAAATAGCTGCAATAGATAATCGAAAACGTTGCTAATGAATACGATACAAGCGGAGATTTTTGATCTCGCCTTAACCAACAAAGAAAAAGATATATACTTAACGTTATACCCCCGAGTTCAACAAGATCTCGTAAAGAATATATACCAAACAAAGAAAGTATTGAGTACATCATAAAATCACCTTTGAGTGCTAATGTAACGCATGCTTTATGATTCTGTATAGTGTTGGAGTTTAAATGAATTCAAGTACCCAAAAAAAAGTTATTTTAACCGGTGATCGTCCAACCGGACCGCTGCATTTAGGCCATTATGTTGGATCTTTAGAAAATCGAGTGAAGTTACAACACGATCATATACAATATATTATGATCGCTGACGTTCAAGCGCTCACTGATAATTATGACAATCCAAAAAAAGTTCATGATAACGTATTACAAGTTGCTATGGATTATATCGCTTGTGGAGTTGATCCAAAAGTATCCACCATTTTCATACAATCATGTATTCCTCAGTTGCCAGAATTATTTCAATATTATTTAAATCTGGTTACCATTAATCGCTTACGCAGGAATCCAACGGTAAAGACTGAAATTCAACAAAAAGGATTTGAAGAACATATTCCTGCTGGATTTTTAGTTTATCCGGTAAGCCAAGCAGCAGACATCACTATTGTCAAAGCAGAAATCGTCCCAGTTGGCGAAGACCAATTACCTATGATCGAACAAACCAATGAAATTGTACGTTCATTTAATCGCATTTATAACACCAATGTATTGGTAGAAGCAAAAGCTGTTATCCCAAAATTTGCACGTCTTCCTGGAACTGATGGTCAAGCCAAAATGAGTAAATCATTGGGTAATGCAATTTATTTGAGTGATAGCACTGATGTTGTTGCAAAAAAAGTCATGAGTATGTACACCGATCCAAATCATCTTAAAGTGAGTGATCCTGGTAAGGTTGAAGGCAATACTGTCTTTTCATATTTAGATGTTTTTGATAACGATACCAATGAAGTTGAGCGTTTAAAAGAGCATTATCAGCGTGGTGGCCTTGGGGATGTAACGCTCAAAAAACGTCTTATTGAAGTTCTTGAAAATTTCTTAACACCAATAAGAAATAAACGCAAAGAATTAGAACAAGATCCGCAAGCAATTATGCTCATGCTTAAAGAAGGTACTGAGCGTACTGAAGCCGTCGCAGAACAAACAATGAAAGAAATTCGTCAAGCAATGATGCTTAATTATTTTTAAAGTAAAAAGGAGCGGACATCCGCTCCTTTTTACTATTTCTATAGTTAAAGCTATTAAAAATATGAGCCGTTATTGATTTCATTTAATCCATCCACTAAATCTTCAAGAAACATTGAAGAAAATTTCGTACTTGCCATACGTGATGAATCATTTGGTTGTAAAATAATTAACAAAGCTTCAACATCTTGGCTATAAAGATGTCGTTTATTATGTAGATCTCTAATTTTTCCTCTAATGCTCTCGATAAGATTAGTTGGAACTTCATAAGTGGCTCTATATCCAGGCATTGATATTTGCAAAATATACGGACTCGATACTTCGATTTCATAATCAGAATCGGAATCTAAATCTGCTGTAATAGTTAAGGTGGAAATGAGAAAAAGAATTGGCGCTAAAAATTTTTTCATAATTAATTATCCTTATTTTTGTTACATTATAAGGATAATTAATGAAGTTTTGTAAACGCAAACATAATACGGGTTTAATTATTAAACAACAAATTAATTCTTAATCAGAGTTATCATCTTTGGTCGCGTCTAAATCACTTTTTAATTGTTGCACTATAGTCGCTAATGACTCAACTTGATCCAGAGTTAAAGCAACGAGAGCAATCGTATTCTCATCAATGCCATAATTATTATCATACTGTGAATCTATTTGTACCACATACCATTGATTGGGATCTTTGGATATCCTTGCTCTATCTAATAATTTCTTAATTTGCTGCATATCGCTGCCGGAAATGGTATAAGACTCAGATATATCCGGTCCAGTTATGGTAAGCAAATAGCTCAATGATGCTTCTTTAGAAGGCGTGATATTATACTTATTTTTCCAGTCAAGATATGAATTTTCTATTTCTTTTGATAATGCTTCATTACTCATAGAAAAACTATTTTCACTTATATCAACTGATAAAGAATACGATGAAAAAACGAGAAAAAATATTAAACGCTTCATTTGCTAGTTCCATTTTTTTATTTTATTAGATTAAAACAATCATTTACTCAGGCTTTAAATCCATTACTAAATTTTTAGTATAAGTAGATGGGAATGTTGCGCTTGTAATACGTTCTCTATTTTGATTTAACAAAATCGCTTCTGCATCTTTATAGCCCTTCATCTGTTTCAGTAAGTTAATTCTATTTACAATTTCATAATAATGGTTCGCATCAACCCTATAATATTGTGTATCCCCAGCTTCTTTAATTCTTAAAATATGGGGCATCATTCTTTGGCCAAGTTGAACACATTGAGAAGATTCATAATCTTCTCCGCCTTCAGAGGTCTGAATAGAATTAAACGTTAAACCAGAAAGTAAAAATAAAACTATATAATTTTTCATTTGAGTATTTCCTCTATTATGCAATTACATTAAGAGAATACATCATTTTGCTGTGTAAATGCAAAGAGGAAATAAAGATTAAATTGTAAACAATGAAAGCTTACGTTATTCTAAGAGAATACACCTAAAATCTTTTTAAAATTAACTAATTATTAAGACTTAACGGTCATCCAAATTTTTTGGCGATCCAGCTCAGACAACTGCTGCGTGAAAAACAAATATCTTTTGAAATCTTCTTGTGAAGATATCATACGTTTTTTTGCCTCTTGATCTATAGACAAAGATTCTATAACATCGGCACGGGGTGGAATAAAAGCAAAAGACTCAAAATGTTTCTCGATAATTTCAGGTTGATAGAGATAATTGAGAAACTCATAAACATATTCTTCATGTACGCTTGATGAAGTAATTGCCATATTTTCTATAGTTATGAAGGTTTTTTGAGGAATTGCAAAGCCAATATGAGGATACTGATCCATAGCTCGCCAAATATATGAACTAGAAGAAACCACCAAAGGACAATTTTTAGTTGCTAAATAATAATCTGCGCGAAAGTTTGAATAAGCGACGACACGATTCTTTTGTTCAAGCAATAAAGCAATTATTTGGTTTTTCTGTTCTGGTCGCAGGGTCTCATTTAAATCAAATAAATATAATGATGCAAATGCAATCGCCTCACGAGGATCGTTTAACATTATTAATGAGCCAGCATAGGTTTTTTTATCGAAAATAAGATTCCAATCAACATCTTTTAGGACCCCTAAAACGTCTTGATCATAACCGAATCCAAAAATTTCCCAACCCCAAGGTAATGAATATTCGTTCTGTGGATCAAAATAATGATTCAAAAGTACTGGATTTAACGTATCAACAAATG
Organism: bacterium; assembly: GCA_023428375.1. Classification (GTDB taxonomy): domain Bacteria; phylum Babelota; class Babeliae; order Babelales; family Babelaceae; genus JAEYYR01. The sequence continues at coordinate 186,417 of JAEYYR010000001.1, forward strand.
AAAGTTTGGAATAATCCAGTTTTTTAAGAAGCCCATCTTGTCGCAACATATTAACGGCATAATCTGAAGGAATAACTAAATCATATCCTTCACCACCAGTAGCCTTTAATTTCATTAACAATTCTTCATTAGAAGCATAGTAGCTAACTTTAATATCAATACCAGTCTGTTTTTGAAAATCTTGTAAGACAGAAGGCTCTAAAATATCACCCCACGTAAAAATTGTTATGAATTTTTTATCGTCTTTCTCAAATATTCTCGGAAGAAAAACCAGAGTTCCTATGAGTAATACGCCCCAACTCAATAATACAAAAATACGAAAAATCCAAGATCGATGAGTTTGAAACATTAAAATATCCTTGAGCGAACATTAATATAGCAAAACACTAATACAAGCAAGCTACTGAAAAATAACAACAACGTAGAAAGTGCATTAATTACAGGTGAAACACCAGAACGCAACATTGAAACAATGTACAATGACAACGTTTGAGTAGTACTTCCGGCACAAAAATAAGACAAAATAAAATCATCAAACGACAAAATAAAAACAAGAAGAGATGCCGCTGCTATCGCCGGTGATAATAAAGGCAATGTAATACGCTTGAATGTTTGAAAGCGCGTCGCACCTAGATCTAAGGACGCTTCGGTAAGTTTAGGATCAAGATCTAAGAATCGTGAATAGAGCAATGGCACCACAAAACCTAGCGCTAAAACAGTATGTGCGACAATCAATGTTATCAAGCCAAGGTTTACGGACAAGTACGTAAAAAATGCTAATAATCCAACCGCCAATACTAATTCTGGTACCAATAAATTTATGTAGAACATTTGCAACCACCGCTCAATACTTTTATCACAAAAAGCAAGATAAATGAGCGATAAACCCATAGTAACACTCAGAATAACCGATGCAACAGCAACTTTTAATGAAACATAAAACGCGTTCCACAAATGTACCGAATGATATAATTCGTAATACCAACGTAAAGTAAAACCTTTCCATGGAGCCGGAAACGGTTCTGCATTAAAAGAAAAAACTACTAAAATTATTATCGGCAAATATAAAAACAAATACGTAAGTGCAATAAAGAGCGTTTGGCCAATTTTAGCAGAGAGTGAACTACGTGTATTCATTCGCCTTTTCCTAATTTAGTTATAAGGTGATTCTGTAAGCGAATTATTCCAAAAGATGCGATTGATAATGCAATTGATGACATGACTACAAAAGCCGCACCTTGAGGCAACGTCTTGGGATTAAGAACCAATTGAGATACAACCGACCCCACCATTACATAACGATCACCACCCATTAATTCAGGAATAATAAATTCACCAAATGCGGGGATAAAGACCAAGAAAAAACCAGCTTGAATTGCTTGTTGTGTTTGAGGAATCATAATGCGTTTAATGGTTTGGTTCCACGTAGCACCAAGATCTAGTGAAGCCTCAATCATTTTCCAGTCAAATCGCTCCAGCGCAGAATAAAGTGGCAACAAATAAAATGGTAAGTAATAATAAACCATCATTAAAAAGACAGAAAACCACGTATTAAGAAGCGTAATTGGCGTTGATATAATACCAATCCTCATCAATGTTTGATTTACAAATCCACCACGCTCCAAAACAAAGAACCAGGCAAAAATATGGAGTAAAAAATTTGTCCAAAATGGAAGAATAACAAAGAAAAATGCAATCGTTTTTTTTATTCTATTTTGACGAGCAATCCAGTAAGCAAGTGGATAGGCTATTCCCAAACAAATGAGAGCAACAAGAAAAGCTATCACCAACGAACGTAGAATAATTTTTAAATAAATAAATGAGAAAAAAGTGAGAAATGCGTGATAATCAAACAAGCTAATCGCAAGTATGCAACTGATTGGCACTATAAAGAATAGCGCTTGCCAAATTAATGCAAGTGAACCCGCAATAAATGGTCTCTCATTTTTAATTCGTTCATTAATAGTTACGGGAGTTTTCATCGTTCAAGCAACACCACGTTATCTTTTTGCCAATATAAAAATACTTTATTGTCGTAGTCTATAGATTCTTGGGCAAAATGCTCTTCATTTTGCTCAAAGACTTGAATAAGCATGCCGTTGCTGACGCGTACATTGTATTGTGTTGATCGACCATGATAAACAATAGCTTCAACAACACCTTCCAAACAATTACTAAATCCTTCGCGTGGTGATTTAGATATAAATATCTTCTCGGGACGCAGACTCATCAATACGCGTCGCAAAGAAAGAAAATGCTCTTCTCTTTTGGGAACATATACTTCAAACATATCTAAATCATCTACTTCTAAATAAGCACGATTATCTTTTTTAATATATTTTCCAACAAAAATATTGGTATTTCCCACAAAACGAGCGACAAATGATGAAACAGGAAATTCGTAAATTTCTTTAGGAGTACCAATCTGTTCGATTTCACCATTACTATTCATGATGGCCATTTGATCTGCGACAGTGAGAGCTTCTAGCTGATCATGAGTTACGTAAATAAAGGTTGTTTTTAATTTATCTTGTAACTCAATCAATTCAATCAATAAACGTTCACGCAATTTAAAATCAAGCGCTGCTAATGGTTCATCAAGTAAAAGAACATCCGGTTCATCGATGATCGCACGTGCAATTGCTACACGTTGTTGTTGACCACCAGACAATTGAGAGATTTCCTTATTTCTTTGGCTTTCAAGATGAACAATCTTAAGAACGCTCTGAACTTTTTCATCGACAATTTCTTTAGGTATGTCTTTCAGCGTTAAGCTGTAGGCAATATTTTCTGCAACCGTTAAATGAGGAAATAAAGCATAATTCTGAAACACCGTGTTAATGCTTCGTTCATTAACCGGTTGATCGGTAATATCGGTATCACCTAAATAAATGCGACCAGAATCAACAGATTCAAATCCTGCTATTAAGCGCAACAATGTTGTTTTCCCTGAACCACTCGGTCCAAGAAGCGCAAAAAATTTTCCTGAAGGAATGTATAAATCGATATTTTCTACGATCGATTCACCATTGAACGACTTAGATACATTTTCAATGCGTATGCTTCTCATGCCCTTTAACTCTTCTTGCAAAATAAATTGGAACTATAACATCTGAGACGGTGCATGGGAGCACTACCGCAAGAACCATCAAAAAGAACAATAACCCCATTGACGAATGCCATTGATTAAATCCAAAGGACGCGACATAAAACAATGATGCCAGTGAACTTATTAAAATATGTACAAAATGATAGCCCAAAGAAAAGAATCCAAGGGATGATTCTTTATGACGAAGCAAAGAAACGCCGGTTAAAAGTCCCATAACCATGAACGGTAACACATTCATTAAATCCTTCCATGAGAAGAAACAAATATGCACTTTCATCGTCAGTCCCAATATACTGCCAGCTAATGCTGGTAAAGCAACGTCGGACAAGGTACAGAAAATCGCAGGAAAAATAAGTGATAAGATTATTCCAGGAATAAGACGTCGTGAAAAACGGAAAAATGTCACAAACGTTCCAACGACTGCAAACATGATATGCAAGTAGTGAAAAGCGTGAAATAAAAGATGATATGCTTTTTTTGGACTTACTTCAGGTCCAGCCACCGAAACAATAAAATGCATCATGCTGAGGACTACAAAGCCAAGTGCAACAGAGAATGCTGCATAAGGCAAATGACAACTCAATTCATCAAACAACGATGATTCGTGACTACTATGTGAATGCATTTCTTCTTTAATAGCTGAATGATGATTACTCATGGTTGTCCTAACTGTAGTATCTTTTAATAGTAATTTAACCTGTATTTGAATATAGGACTTTTTTGCAGATTACGCAAAGTTTGATTGCATAAAATCAGAAAGGATAACCCAAAGTTATATACCAGCGCCACAAGCCCTGCCCGTAAACGTCAGCCTTCCATTTTCTTGCTATATCAAACCGCAAGGGACCTACTGGTGTTTCAAACCGAAGTCCGATACCGGAACCGGCATGTATATCAGATATTTGCATTTGGTACCACGCCGTTGGAGAAAGCAAGCCAATATCAGTAAAAATAGCTCCCGAAAGAATAGTGCTCAAGGGGATACGAAGCTCGATATTCGTATTAATCATAGACTTGCCACCGACCGGTACAGGAAAAACGCATCCCATGTTTTCAACATAATTAACGGGAGGAACAAGATCCGTCATATAACCACGTAATGAAAATGCGCCACCCAAATAAAAACGCTCAGACGGCATAATGCGGGGAAATGCTTGATAGAAAATATGGCCCATCCTTGCCCGCAGTGCCAATGTACAATACCCGAGTGGCATGAAAAAAGCTCCTTCAGCAAGCAAGCGTAAAAATGCACCATTTTTTAACCCAAAGGGATACATCATTTTAGCAGTCAAAAGACCATAATACCCGTTATGGGGGTTTATAGAATTATCCAAATTTTGACCAAATAATGTTCCTTCAGAAAAAATATAGGGTATATGTTTTCCAACCAATTGGGGTTCAAAATTTATTTTTTGCGCCAATGCATATGAAATGCATTCAAGTTGCATGGTCTCAAATCCTATGTTCCATCCCACATTCCAGTCATCTTGCATTATTTTGAGTTCACCAAGCAGCCCATTTTGGTACAAATCATACAAATTAAATTTTGATCCGGGCACAAGCGCTTGGCTATAACGGGTTGAATATACTTCATAGGAATGCTGAATGGGCCAATCCATAAACCATGGTTGATAGTAACGCAGCACAACATCGCGCTTGTACCGCGAGTAATCAGCATTAATAGTTAAATGATCTGCTCTATTACTTATATTTCTCCAGTGAAAATTTCCTCCCATTTTCATTGTAACGGTGGAATATTCCAAATTCTGTCCCACTAATAACAATCCCGCTCTTAGCCGAGCTTCAAACGGTTTTGCTAAGGTGTATTTAATAGAACAGTCTTTAGTTATCTCAGGATTTGCTAAATTAATTGGTTGAATGCTTACATCATCAAATATATCTAGTTCCATTAATCGCTTATATGAGCCGTACAACAGTGCAGGATCCCACAACTGTCCCAGTTTGAATTGCAACTTTTGCATTAAGCAATTTTCAATACCAGACTGTCGTCCTTCAACATAGACGTTGCCAAATTTAACAGGCTCCAGAAGCCCATCAAACTGCCATTCCAAACAATATGAGTTTTCCTCGGGAATAAGGACTGGTTTAGCTTTTGCATATAACAGTCCACGTTCCTGTAAATATGTTTCAATATTTTTCAATTGCTCTTTGAGCATGTCTACGGCAAGTGGTACTGGCTCTTTTAAATTATTAAAATCAGTAAAATTTCTATTTTTTGCTAGCTCCTGAAAATGCGTAAATGAGAGAAATTTAAAATTACGTTGAGCACCTGAAACAATTTTAATAGTGAGATCTATCTTTTCGTTTGCAGGGATTTCCGATTCAACCACAATGCGCGCGTCCCAGTAGCCATTATTTCGTAAATACTCAATTATGTGAGTCTTAAGCAGTTTGTATTGATCGAATGCAATTACCTTATTTGATATCATAGCAGACAGCGCTTCCTTGGTAGTTTGGTCAAGATCGCTGTAGGTTGCTTGTATAATTTGATAATGTATGGGATTACCTTCATCAATCGTAAAATAAATGACATCTGGTTCTTCTACATAGGAGATTTTAGTATTTCTAAAACCCCAAGATTTATACCAGCGCAACATTTCTTCCGCCAAAATATCTAAGGGAACGATAGTTGCAATCGCATTAAAAGACCCTATGGCAGAAATCAGAAGCTTGCGATGATTATCTGAGCAGCCAATAAGCTCAAACCTCTTTTTTTGATGTATCGACACATCAATGTCTAAGCCTATTTTTTTTGTAATGCTGTTGGGATTTCTCTGGCAGTGTATTTGAACATACACATACCCAAGGTTTCTTAGGCAACCTGTTAGAGATTCAATCTGCTCATCTAATCGATGTTTTGAAAAATACGTTCTGTGCAATTTTTTGCGAACCATCTTCTCTAATTTTTGTTTCAGTTGAGATCTGTGCTCAACTAATAAATCCCCCGAGATACTCACTTGCAATGGAGCAATTGAATATTGTGCATGAGTCTTTATTGCAATATCAACAACAACCCTTTGCTCATTATCAAAGATCAATGAGTCAACTATTGATGCAGAATAATACCCTTGATCTTCAAACCATTCTCGTATGCGCTGCATGCCTTGCGAGTGTTTTGCAGTGGTAAATTGATCACCGATTCTAAGCCCATAGAGAGCAATCAATCGCTCTTTACCTAACAAAAAACCATGAATTGCTACATCAGAAACCATCGAAAACAACAAAGTTTCAATTGTGATATCAAACTCGTTAGAAGAAACAGTTGATAGTTTTAGGGTAATTCGATCAAATATATTTCTTCGTTTTAAAATATCGACAACATGACTTAATTGATCCTTTTCAAAGGTACCATTAAGCAATGTCGAAATTTCTGCTTTTTCTGTAGGATTAATCAGCGACGGGGTGGCAAAATGAATAGTTCGTATCCTAACGCTCGGGGGCAAATGGGCATAATTCTGGATTTCCATAGTCGCATCATCATGGCGCGAAAATGAAAAACAATGATCCTGAGGTACTACTGGATCTTGTGCTAATAAAGAGAGCGAAAAAAAGGTTGCAATAAAATACACTAAAATAATCACAGTCATCGAGTAATTATTCTAGTGTACCCTAAAAAACGCTTTATTGATCGCAATTATAATGTTTACATCGCATTTATTGCAAAATTCTAAATACTCCCCTGTAATCCTTATCTTTTAAGAATGGTTCAATTTCTAAGTTCTGTGCATTAAAGCGAGCTAATTCTTTGTGAACTAGATCTACAAACTCATCAACCTTATCTTTAGAACCACAGGCTACAATCTTTATCCGATCTGGACTTGTTGCCTGTATGGTACCCTCGACAAATAATGTTCGGGCATACTTTTGTATAGCCTGTAACGCATCATCCACCATTTCCAAAGAACATGTAATACGCACACATTTGTTCATACCCTCTCCTTTTTGGTATTGTTTGTGCTGGCAACGAAGGTATCAAAACAAAAAACTTAATGTCAAAAAATGTTTAACAAAAAGTTCATGATACACAGCTGGTCGATATTTTGTTATAGTAGTAAATAAAACACCATGGTATAACGTATGAAAAGCTCTTCTATCCGCGTCCGATTCGCCCCTTCACCTACTGGATTTATGCATTTAGGCAATGTTCGCGCAGCCTTGATGAACTACTTATTTGCAAAACAAAAGGATGGCACTTTTATAATTCGTATAGAAGATACCGATGCGCAACGTAATGTCGACCCTGCTGGCAAAAATATATTAGCCGATCTTAAATGGCTTTCACTGGATTATCAAGAAGGACCAGTGGTGGGTGGCCCTTATGCTCCCTACTACCAGTCAGAAAGAAGCGCGTTATACAATGATCATCTGGAAGATCTTATCCAAAAAGGATTGGTATACCGTTGCTTTTGCACCGCTGAAGAGCTTGAAAAAAAACGTGCTCGACAAATTGCGCTCAAAATGGCACCACGATACGATCGTGCCTGCTTAAGGCTACCCTCAGCTGAAGTCAAAAAAAGACTCGATTCAAATATGCCTTTTATCTGGCGATTTGAATTACGTACAGGAACCATCTCTATAACAGATCTTGCTCGTGGTACCTTAACCTATGATTTTAGTCATTTTTCTGATTTTCCTTTAACCCGTGCTGATGGAAGCTTTACTTTCATTTTTGCAAACTTTGTTGATGATAAATTAATGAAAATAAGTCATATCATCCGTGGTGAAGATCATTTAACCAATACTGCTATTCAAGCGGCTCTTGGCGAAGCATTTAATGTAGAAATTCCATTATTCTGGCATCTACCAATCATCTGTAATACTGATGGCAAGAAACTTTCAAAACGTGATTTTGGATTCTCCCTCAATGATTTGCGCGATGGTGGCTTCCTTCCTGAAGCTATTGATAACTACTTAGCAATCATTGGCGGTTCATTTGAAGAAGAAATCATGGATATTGACACATTGGTCAAGACTATGAAGTTCGATCACATTACGGCTTCTGGTCCTATTAAATATGACGTAGAAAAACTTCGTTGGGTTAACCATAAGTGGATGCAAAAAATATCGCTTGAAGATTTAGTTACACGCTCAGCATCATTTTTAAGCAATGGCAGCAAAGCTTTGTTTATGCAAAAACCTGAGTTATATAAAAAAGCATTAGAAGTATTACGTGGCGAAATTACCGTCTTAACAGATATTCCAACAGCAATGTCATTCTTGACTACAACGCCAAGCTATGAAGTTGCACTAATTTCAAAAGAACAACATGCCATTGTTCGCGATCAGATTCTTAATGCTGGTCTTGCAAGTGAATCTCTGGCGACATGGGTAACTACCTTAGGTGCATTAGCAAAAACACTAAATGTTGCAGCTCCTATCGTATTTACTTCAGTACGCGTTGGATTAACAGGTAAAACTAAAGGGCCTGCGCTTAAAGACATTATTGAATTATTGGGCGAAGAAGAAGCTAAGAATCGCTTACGTCAGTATATTAATTATTTAAAATAATCTTTTAATTTAACATTTTTAAAAACACCGTTTTAACAGACGGTGTTTTTTTGTTTGCAAATTTCTCAATAGTAATTTCATTTTGTCTATTCATTGAGCCTGCTGAAACGTATTTGTTACCCTAGTACACAAACAGAGGGGGGGCCATGAGAAATAGGGAAAATTCTCATCAAAAACTGAGCAAATCTAATTGTTAATCATCTCAAACAAGCTGGAGATTAGAATGAAACAAATCTATTACGTATTTTTATGTCTCAGTATCACACATCTGCAGGCAGATCTAATCAAAGATATTGGCAAAAGCCTGAAAAAAACCACCAAAAAAGCCGAAAAAGGCGTTAAAACAGCAGTGAAGGAAACTGGCAAAGGGCTAGAAACCGCTGGCAAACAAACATCACAAGCAATTGTTGCTGCAAATCAAGAAACTGCTAAAGGCCTTGCGACTGCTGCAAAAGAAAGCGATAAAGGATTGCAATCAGCTGCAGCACAAACAAAAACTGGTTTAGAAATTACTGGTAAAGCAACTGCAGAAGGATTAGAAACCGCGGGCAAAGAAACCGGTAATTTCTTTGTTGAGTTTGGAAAATCCGAAATAGCACCATTCGTAGAACCAGGAAAAGAATTAAAAGCTTTTAAAACGAAAAAATTAGAAGGTGCCGGTAAAGGTAAAACCATCAATAAAGGTGACACAGCAACCTGGAGAATAGGCACTGGATGTATTGTTGGCGTGAAAGCTTGGATGATCGAAGAATTAAAAGCAACCGCACAAGAATATGCAAAAATGACTGAAGTAGACAAAAAGGATACTGATATTGAAGTCGTTATTAATGACTATTTGCTTGATGGAATAAAAATGTCCTTCTTTAAAAAGACGCCACAAGAAATTTGGCAAGAAGCATTAAAGAAAAATCAATCATTTACCTACAGACGATATGTGGGTGACTGGACAGTCTATGAAGTAACTGCAAAAGATAACCAATGCATTAATCATGACTTCAGAGTTGATTATGATAGCAAAACTAAAAAATTAGATATTAAAAAAACTAAATGAAGGAGTAAGCATGAAAAAATTTTTAATAGTGCAGTGCATGCTCCTAATGCTTGTCGATCAAGTAGCGCATGCTGATATTTTAAAAAGTGCAGGAAAAGCAATCACTAAAGGTGCAAAAGAAACTGGTAAGGCATTTGAAAAAGCGGGCAAAGAATTAAGCACCGCCTTTAATTGGGAAATGAATGTAAAAAATAATACCCCTTTTAAAATTTACAGTGCAATATTGGAAGTTGATGAAAAACAACAATTTTTGATTGGCGCAAAGACGGCAGAGTGGGTTATTACCATAGCAACGGCACCAATTGGTGGTGGGGGAGCAAGCGCGGCTGCATCAACGGCAGGTCGTGAAGTTGCCGAAACAGCAGGAACTATTGCTGCACGTGAAATTGCAGAAACTGCAACAACCGTTGCCGCAAGAGAAGCCGCTGAAGCTGCAACAACTACCGCTGCGCGTGAAATCGCTGAAACTGCAACGACGACAGCAGCACGTGAAGCAGCAGAGTCTGCTGCAACAACCGGTGCTCGTGCTGCAGCTCGAGAAACAACGGAAAGCGCTGCGACTACGGGCGCACGCGCTGCTGCAAGAGAAGGCTCTGAAACTACAGCGCAAAAAGTGGGCACCGAAACCGCAGAAACTACTGGCAGCAAGGTCTCAGGTTTGTCTAAGGCTGAAAGAGTGCTAGGTGGCAAACCATCACCAAAAGAACAAGCACAAATGATACAACGCAAAGCTGAATTAAATTTAAGAGCTCGTTATGACAAACTATTCCCTAAAGATTCATACAAAGGTGGATTCTCCGCATGGATGGAAAAAAATCCACAGTTATTAGGCGATGAAGTTGTAAAACTTGGCGGCACCAGACCAATTACACCTGCCGTAGAAAAACAAGCTATGGAGAATTTAAAGCGCGCATGGATTGCAGAAGATACCACCCAATCTTTTGATAATTGGGCAAACCCACAGCGCGTTGCAAAAGAAATTGAAAACGTGCAAGCTGGCAAAGCATATACCACACAGTTACCTTCAGATTTTGCTGAAACAACTGGAAGCTCAGTAACTAAACCAATAACAGAAGCTCCAAACCCTGGCGCGGGTCAAGCTGCATCACCAACATTAAAACCAGCACCAAAACAAGGATTACCAGGATCATCTCAACCAATACAAACCCCTCCATCTAAATTTTCACCTACTTCAGAAACTGGGGTTGTAACACGAGGTGCAACATCTGAAGGCAAAACGGCATCCACAGTTGATGATCTTTTGGCCGATGACTTTTTTAAAGAGACTGCGCAGGCAAAACCTATAGGTAAAACCGGTGCAAGATTATCGCAACAAGCTAAGTCTCCTGGTCAATCGGTTGCAGCAACCCCATCACAAGAAGCACTAAGACCTTCAACACTACCACGTGCAGTAATGGAAGGCTCTGATGTCGTTCCTGAAGGCAAAATTGTTGAAGAAGCAGCCACGGTAGTTAAACCAACTGAAATACCAACAGCTCCTGCATTACCAAAAGCTGAAGTGCCTAAGGCTCCAGCACTACCTGAACCTAAAGCACCTACAACTCCGCAAGTTAATAAACCTTCAGCAGCGCAATTGCAAGAAATTAAATTGAAACCAGCGGTAAAACAAGAAGCACCAGCAAGACCTCAAGATCTTCTTCGTGAAAGTCTGGCAAAAAGAAGAACAGCCTGGGCTCCCGAACCAGAAGAAGAAATTGATGAGCCAATTGAAGCGATAACTCGAGCGGCAACTTCAAAGCCTACCGCACCAACGGCTATACCTGAAGCGCCAAGTGGAATTCCAGCACCGCCGGCATTGCCCGAAGCACCTGTTGCCAAAGGACCGGTGATACGTCCAACTCAGGAAGAACTTGCATCTCGAATAGGTCAAGGCCTTCGACGAGCAGAACCAACAACCGCACCTAAACCTGCTGTTGCAAAAACAACCAGTTTAGAAGATATTTTAAAAGGCGCCTTTGCTAAAATTCCGGCAAATTAAATTGTAAATAAAAGAGGCTGTATCAAAATAACGATACAGCCTCTTTTATTTATATCTATTTTCTAATTTCTCAAAGCGCTCAATAATACCTTGTTTTTGATACCATTCCATCAATTCAATGAAAATAGCATCTTGAGTTGGTGTCACAAAAAATTCGAATATACCCTGTTCTTTATCGCACGTCCGATCAAAACAGAGATGTTCAAAACTGCGTAACGTTGCTACAAAGAAATAAGTTTGACTTTTTTTAACGTGAGCTTGAAAATATGAAGAATACATTTTTTTATTTTTTATCGTACCATAAAGGAATATTCGATGGAAGCGACCAATCAAAAAATGGGTCTCGCCCTCACCGTAATTTTAGGCATGAACGCCATGATAGGTGCTAGTATCTTTACTGCTCCTTCTAAACTCATGGTCAGTGTCGGCCCTGCTGGCTTACTTACGTATGTTGGTGTTATATTTGCCGTTCTCATGATCGGCTTATCATTTGCATACCTTGCAACTTGGTTTTCTGAAGAAGGCTCATTTTATGTCTATGCTTCTAAATGGGGCGGTCATTATGTAGGACTTGCTACCGCATTTATCTATTTAGTTGGTTTAAGTATTGCAATGGGATTGGTTGCATTTGTCACCGGTACGTATTTAAATATGTGGTTTTCCACTATTGATCCTAAAATTTTGGGATCTCTTGTTGTAGCATTACTTGCTGGCTTGAACTTAATGGGTGCAAAGGCAAATAAAATTGGTCAGTTGATTTTGATTATTCTTACCTTACTCCCTATGGCCGTTATTGCATTAATTTCGTTATCAACTGCTGATGTTGCTCGACTAACGCCTTTTATGCCACACGGCATTTTGCCAATTCTTACTGCTTCTCAAGCAGTAGTATTTGGTTTTTTAGGATTTGAAGCGATACCATCATTATTTCCATTGGTGCACAATCCCCGCAAAACGATTCCGAGTGCTGTAACAATTTCGATTATTTTAGTGGGACTTATTTATATGGCTTTTGTTGGTCTTATAATGATCGGCATTCCATCACATCATTTTGCAGATATTAATACACCACTGACTTCGATATTATTAAAACACTTTCCACAATTTCCATGGTTAATCACGCTTATTCAAGCAGCTATTGTGATTACGTTAATGGGCACATTGCATGCAATGATATGGTCATTAAGCTCTCTATTTCAGTCAACGTTGAAATATGTTAGAAATGGATCTATTCATATGTCATCAACAATTTCTGTATTGATTATTAGCAGTTTTATTATTGCGGTGTGCTTGCTTGCACGTGATTTAGACGTATTGTTCAACTTCACTGCACTCGCAGTAGTGTGTGCTTATGCGCTTGTAATTCCACCAATGTTTATGAAACCGCATCGTACCGCACGAACCGTAATTATCGGTTCTCTCGGGCTTGTGTGCTCGCTGGTAATCTGTGGTTTTGCCCTCTACGGAATACTCTCCTGAAGCTTGGTAAGCGCTTATTCTATCCTGGTTGACGAGTATCAAATTCTGATGGTATAAGTTACAAAAAGCTTTGCCTCTTTGGTGGCAGATGAAAGGATAGTAATGAGCGCAATCGACATTACCGTCAGATTTCTGACGGTAGTCTTATTTCTTGCCTATCAAGGTATAAATTCCATCAGTAATCTTACAAAGAACGATCCTTACCCAGTATATACTACTGCCGATCCCCATAACTTTTTACTCGTGCGTGCACGTCAAGAATATAAAGGTTATGAAATGTATGGAAAGCCTGATTGGCGCCCATATAACCTTTTAGAAAAATATCAGTTTTCAGCAACTGGCTATCGTCAGTCAGCCTCTTACGGGCGCAATGTCGATTGTAATATTGTACCACTCGGTGATTTAACCGGTCGTTGGAACGTTTTAGGTTTATTTTTTCCTGAAGCGGATGGCAATGATGATATCCTTAATCAATTACTTGATGCGCTTGATATAACTGATGCAGAGCAAGAAAGTTGTTTTAATCCTGCGGGAATAAATCTTTCTGATCCAACACAAAATGATATACGAAAAGAATTCGGCTTTTTTAGCGTTCCAATAAAATACCGTAAATTTGGCGCCCGATTTGATATGCAATTTGATTTGTTTTGTGACTTTATGTTTCAAATTCAAACTGGTGTCGCAGAAATTAAGCAAACTGCAAGCTTTTTGGATTTAACGTGCGGAGCAACTGGTCTTAATTGCCCTGGCAATGGATGCGCAGGATTAACTCCTTGCGTGGAGGGAGAAGATGCTTCATGTATAGTTGAATCATGTTGTATTGATATTTTTGATTGCGCTTGTAAAAGACTCACCATTGATAAAATTATGAAAGAGTTTGATTGCATCATTACGCCAACCTTGAATCTATGCGCTGCAAACTATTACGAAACATCTGCAGAAGATACTCGCATGTTTTTAACATGGCGAAGACTTTTTGAAATAAATAGAAATCGTCCTGGCTGGGCACATTTCTTGTTCTTACCATGGATGTCTGCAAACGTCAGTGCGCCAACAGGCAAAAAAGTTCCAGCAAATTGGTTATTTGCATTACCAGCAGGTAACAACGGTCATTGGGGTTATGGTTTTGATCTTGGCTTTGCTATCGACTTTGTTGAAACAGTCGAAATCGCGTTTGAAGGTAGTATGACCAAATGGACGCCGCGTTGTTATTGCTACTATCCAGTGCCAACAAACTGTCTGCAGTCTGGTGTCTATCCTCGTCAAGCAAATATTTGTATCGAACCTGGTACAAACTGGAATTTCGGTGCAACCCTAAGTGCGTATCATTTTGTTGATCGACTTTCAGTGTGGATACAATACATCATAGTAAGCCACAAAGAAGATTGTTTCCGAAACTTTATTACGACTGGGTATCCTGAAACAAATATCGATAAAATGAAGTTGGTTGAAAACTCCAAATGGGAAGTGCAACTTTTCAACGTAGGGTTTAATTATGACATTTCTCCTAATATGGCGTTAGGTGCATTATGGCAAGCGCCGTTCAAACAACGAAATGCATATCGATCAACGACGGTTATGGGATCATTTATTGTTACCTTCTAACGTAACAATCTGGAGATTTGAGTGAAAAAATTAGTATTGATAGTTTCTAGCATAATTATAGCAACGGATGTGCCTCAGGCACCCGTTGCTCCGGCAAAAAGTACAACGCAGTCACGCTTTGAAGCAAGAAAAGCTAAAGCTGCTCAAAAGCAAGCAGCTAAATTGCAAAAGTATGAAGCGCGGCTTGAAAAAGGTCGTAAGCGCGTAGAAGCAAAAGGATTGACACCAAAAACACAAAGACCTACTACCGAAACAACTGTCGAACCAGTATTGCCAGCAGAAACCGGAACTGATACTTCAACTTTTTCTCAAGAAATTGAATCAATCTTTAATAACTTTATGCAAACAACGGATGATACTTCAAAACCGATAGATCCAGAAAGTTATGATGTTACATGGGATGGCAAAGAGTCTAGCTTGAGTGGAATTATTAATGAACTCGAGCAAATGGAAATGCAGCTATCATCGGCGATTCAACGAGCACGAAGTGCAAAAAAATCCACTAAACTGGTCGATCAAGACTTGATTGCAATGGGACTCTCAAACATTGAGGCATTTGCCGATGATACCATGGATGAAGTGCCCTATTCAGGCGTAAAATCAGCCTATAAAAACAAATTAATGGCTCTTGCTAATAATATATCTAGTATAAAAGCTGATCTATTTGGTTAGATGACCGACTGGACATAAAAAACAAAAACTGTTATAGTTAATTTAAATTTTTAATCCTTATTCAACCTCGATAAGTTGTGTAAACATGTCAAGAAAAGCGAATATCTCAATCAATGTTCATGAAAACGTTGAGCGTGCACTTCGTCAATTAAAGAAAAAAATTGAACGCGAAGGTGTTGTACGTGATATGAAACGTATTGTGTACCATGAGCCACCTACGGCTAAACGTCGCAAACGTTTGATGCGTGCAATTAAGCAAAATTGGATTCGCATGGCTGCGCATAACCAAATTTAAGTATGCGTCAATCAACCGTTTCCTCTATCAAAAGATCTCAAAAAGAATCCCTTTATCTACGAACCATTAGCAAGCTTTTTAATCAAGCTGCGCAAGATGATGCGAAGTTAAGGGGACTCTTTGTTAGTCGAGTATCTCTCTCCGACGATAAATCACACGTTACCGTTTTTTTTCATAGCCTTGAAGGCAGAGAGCATTTTGAAAAAAACTTTGATGCGCTCGTGATATACAAGCCATCATTGCGCAAAGCACTTGCTCACGAAATCCCAAGCCGCTATACGCCGGATGTTGTTTTCCGTTATGATGAAATTTTCGATAAAATTCAACGAGTAGAAGAATTAATCGAACAAGCTAATCCTAAAGACGAGACAGAAGATATATGATTCTATGGGCAGTAATGATAGCAGCCCTTGCATGGGGCTCTTTTCTCAATGTACTTGCCCGTAGACTTCTTAATAATACCAGCCTTCTCACTCCTTCCCATTGTTCTCATTGCAAACATACGTTAGAATGGTATCATTTGGTACCGGTCATTAGCTGGCTATTGCTCCGCGGCCATTGCGCCACCTGTAACAAATCTATTTCTTGGCTGTATCCTTTGGGCGAGATTCTTGCTGCAACAAGTTTTACGTTATTGTTTTGGCGGTTTCCGATTTACACTGCCTTGGCTTATTCCCTTTTTGTATCAGCCTTGCTCATCACCATTCAAACCGATCTACAAGAATTAATAATCATTCGTCCATTTTCGCTAGGGTTGATTCCAACCGGACTAGCCATGTCATTGGTCTACCTTATTCCCTTGTCTTTCACCTCAAGCGTTTTAGGCGCCCTTGTTGGGTATTTGATTTTATGGTTCACGGGCACAGGATACAAAATGATTCGAAAGCAAGACGGACTTGGCGATGGAGATATGGAGCTTTTGGCAGGAATAGGGGCTTGGACAGGATGGTTTGGCGTCTGGTTCTGCCTTACAGCAGCTTCACTCATGGGAGTATTAGTTGGTCCGCTCTTTATTCTCAAGCGGCAATCACCTAAAATACCTTTCGGCCCATTTTTGGCAATTGCCGCATTTCTCTATATTATGCTGCAAGATTATTTAAAAACATTCTTGTGCCTTTAATTAGGCTAAATCATCTTGGACTATCGCAATCACCCCATTTTGATCAATGGTTAAAATATCTGCCTGTCCATCATTATCGATGTCTCCTGCTGCTACAATAATAAAGCCATTAGGAGATATAGTAGCACGTTGCAAATGCTCAGCAGATGTCTTCAATGCGCCAGTGAAATAATTAACCCCTTCAGACCCTGGAAAACCATAGGTATATTGCAATGCACCTTCAGGCTTCCACTGAATACTTTCAGCCCCTGACAATTTGTTTGTATAAGAGCCATGCTCCAATCCATAGGTTTTTTGGGCCAAATACAATGATCGTAGTACCATATAAGCTTCTGCCCGTTTAGCCTTGGCTAACATTTTCGTCACCTGAGGCACGACAATCATTGATAAGAATGCGATGATTGCAATCACAATCATGAGTTCTAATAGGTTAAATCCTGGTCTTTTCATACAAATCCCCTCTTTTCTATCCTTTTCATCGATGAAAAGGTCCCCTGTCCCACAGAATGCTTTAAACATCGCCATACTTGAACAATCTATTCAAATAGAAATGTTTCATGCGAGCAAATTGCAAAACAATTATTTCTTTGACATTTTATTAAAAAAACCTAAATTATTACTATATGTGTTAAAAAAAATTTCAATAAGCAAATCACGTCGGAGTATAGAAAACCATGAAAGAAGTTGCAAAACAATCGGCTAAAAGCGTTAATTCGCTTACAAAGCAACGCAATTACAATGAAGTAATTGAGTATTTTGATGCCCATTGGTCAGTGGCTCAAGACACAACGCTCGAGCGTATGAAGTCATTGAATGAAGCTTTAGGCTCCCCTGCAAGCAAAGTTAACACAATTTTAGTAGCGGGCGTTAATGGAAAAAGCTTAACAAGCTATTTTATTAGCCGCTTGTTCAAAGAAGAAGGTATAAAAGTTGGTTCATTCTTTGCACCACACATTCTTACCTATAACGAACGCTTCTCTCTTAATTTAGAAACAATCGCTAATAAAACTTTCACTGAAATTGCAAACGACATTATTAACACTGCTGAACAACGTAATTTGAAATGCAATACATTCGAATTATTGTCTGCAATGGCACTTGTGTACTTTGAACAAAACAAAGTTGATGTTGCGGTGTTAGAAGTGCATCATGGTGGAAAATTCAATCCACTTGCAATTTGCAATCCAAAAATTCTTGCAATTACTCGCGTTACTCCAGAAAATACAAAAATTGATGACAGCAAAATTCCAGCAATTGCTGAAGATATTTTGCAACTTGCTAAATCACACACACATGTTGTTTCAAGTGATCAAAGCAAAGCAACCTTACAATTACTTGAAGATTTAAGCGCTTCACACGGATTCAATTGGGCAATGCCTATCCGCAAGTTGGTTGATCTTGAAAGCTATTCACAATTGCATGGTCGTTGCGCTGCATTAGCAGAACGTGTAGCACTTCTTTTTGCTGAAAACTTTCTTGCTCCACAAACTACTCTTGTTTCTGGCAGCCTTTTGATCAAGCCTGTGGGACAACGTGGTCGTCCAACATTACAAGCTAAAAAAGAACGCGACATTAATCCGGTTAAAACGTTAGAACAATTCTGGAAAGAAACTTCAAACGAAATGCCTGGTCGATTCCAATTGTTAGACAAAGAAAAACCAAGCATCTTGCTTGATACTGCTTGCAACATGGATGCATTAGAAAATGTATTGCTCGGCATCAGATTATTGCATTATCAACGTCCACTTAAAGGCTTGAGCTTAATTATGGCTGCAGCACAAGACACGTTGTATAACGAAGAATTCTTAAAAGCATTGCGCTATTTCTTCAAAAAGACTTCAGGCCAAATTTTTATTTGCCCAATCATTGATCCAGTTGCTGGTGTTCGTGAAAATAATTCATGGGACGCAGAACATGTGGCAAATGATATTAAAGCAATGAAAATCAAAGCTAAAGCATGCAAAAACTTTGAAGAAGCTTTTGAACTTGCAAAAAAATCTGTTGATGAACGTAATGGCTTAGTAGTTATTACTGGCTCCCATTCAATTGTTAATAGCTATTGGATGCACAAGGGCATTAAAAAGTTTTAATAGTTAGTTAAATATCTATTATAAAGCAAAGCCCCGCATTAGGCGGGGCTTTTTAATTGATTAAATTATAATTTCAAAAACAAAATGTTTTATTCTTCTTTTGAAGAATGGCTTATGGGCATTAGTTTTGAAATACGCTCGTTTTCTTCTCGCTGACGTTTGATTTCTTCCTGGATTTTTTCTTGCTGACGTTTGATTTTCTTTTCTTGTTGATGCTCGTAAAGCTGTTCAAGCATGATAAATTTACCTTCTGCCTCATCATCAAAGATAAACTTTTTATCCTTTGCTGAATAACCCCAATAACCATCATTAGGTGAATAACATACCATGTTTTCACCGAGATTATAGATAATCTGATCATCTTTATTTATTTTTATTATTTCATTAGTATTTTCTGCCGCAAAACTATTTATTGCTAACACTAATCCGAGTAAATAAAATTTATGCTTCATAGAGCCCTACTGGTTTATATTTCCTATTATTTTTCTATCTATAATTTTACTGAAAACATAGAGAAATACGCAATAAAAATGTTTCAAACAATCTGTTTTATATGCTTCAATTCTTTAAATAAGAAAAACCTTGTATACCAAGTAAATTAACCTACTTATTAACATTGAATAAAATTATGATTTTACTGCTTGCAATTGCCGAGCGGCAAATAAATTCGTATACTGCCTAAAAAGCGCTAACGCTGGAATTTATATGAATGAGTTGCATCTTTTTAACAGTCCATTATGGTACCCACTCAAAGCTTTTGGCATTACAGCCTCATGGAGCGCGGTCAATAGCGATACTATTATCTATACATGGGTAAGTTTAGTAGTTATTGTGATACTTTCTGTTGTTGCACGACTGCTGCTTATGCATCCAGATAGTCTTGGTGGATTTGGTGTACGTACCATAATCAAAGGATTTGTTGATTTGATTGAACAATCCATACCAGGTAAAGGCATGTATTACGCGCCATTCATTATTGCCCTTTTTACCTTCATTTTAATTTGTAACATCGTGGTTGTGCTACCTTTCATGGAAGAACCAACCAAAGATTTAAATACGACGCTAGCCTGCGCACTTATAGCATTTTTATATATACAAAAAGAGCTTATTAAAGCTCATGGACTTATGGAATATTTACAAGAATATTTCAAAACACCCTTGGCGCTTACTGCTCCATTCAAAAATCCGTTAGTCGCGTTTCCCATTATTGCAATCAAAATCGTCATCAATACAATTGCAGCATTAGCATTATTCCCTATCGAATTATTAAGTAAATTAGCTACCGTAATGTCTTTATCATTCCGTTTATTTGGTAATATTTTTGCAGGATCTTTGATCGGCTCGTTATTGCATAGCGCAGTCAGTGGTTCTGTGCTCTATCAAACGCTTGCAATTTTAACCGGTATAAATTTAATCATTATGGGCTTTTTTGGCCTTTTTGAAGGACTCGTACAAGCATTGGTGTTTGCTGTCCTTACTGTTACTTATTTAGCTCTTGGACTTACCGCAAAAGAAGATACATCACATGCTTAATTCAATTACTGCGTTACATTATGGTACCATAACGCTGACCACAGCCTTACCTCTTGTTGCAGCAACAATTAGTCAATCTCGTTTAAGCGCTGCGGTGACTGATGCGGTGAATCGTCAACCTCAAGCGGAAGCATTAATTAAGCGTGTCTATTACACCGCGCTATTTTTAATGGAAACGAGCGCAATTATTAGTGTTATGATTGGTCTCTTATTATTTTTTCGATTACCTACACAGTATTATGATGCACTTGCAGAAACCGGCATCATTTTTGCCGTTGGTATAACGGGAACTCTTGTCGGCGGTCTTTCATATTGGACAGCATCACAATCATTGTATGCGGCAACAAGACAACCTGATTTAGGACCAAAAGTTATTACTCTTACCTTAATGCTTATGTCGATCATGCAATCACCTATAATTTTTGGGTTATTAGTTGCATTATTCATCCATAACCAAGCAGTAAATATAACTTCTTTAGGCCATGCAATACGATTAATTTCAGCAGGATTTGCCTTAGGAATTGGAAGCATTGGACCAAGCTTTGGTCTTGCAATGTTTGGCAGAAGTACTTGTAACGCGTTAGCGCGCTATAAAAACAGTTATAACAATCTCTTTTCGTTTGCTTTTGTTAGCCAAGCAATGATCGAAGGTCCTATCTTATTTGCTTTGATTGTTTCATTTATTTTATTGTTTGCCGTTACGTTACATCCGATTGAAACGATCGCAATCACCCGCCTTATTGCAGCAGCTATAAGCATTGGTTTAAGCACCATGGGTGCTGGTCTTGCATCAGGGTATGTTGCATCAAAAGCGAGCCAAGAAATTGCGAAAAATCCAGAACTTACTACCCTTCTTTCTCGCACGAGCCAAATTGGTCAAGCCTTAATTGATACTGCACCTATTTATGGTCTCTTGATTGCAATGCTTTTATTGTTTTTAAAATAGTTCCTAAAATCGACGAGTTGTATGAAGCAAAATGTTGTCGTGTATATAATCACCAAATTGGAACTCGGTGGTGCACAAAAAGTTTGTTTATCTCTGTATAACAAAGCATATACTGGTTATGATACTTTGCTCATAACAGGTGCTGAAGGTAAACTTATTACAGAAGTGCACAATAATCACAATGTTATTTTTCTTCCCACCCTCAAAAGAGAATTTTCATTTTTTGGAATATTTCAAGAAATTAAAACTCTCATTTTTCTCATCAAACAATTAAGAATAATTAAAAAAAAATACGCTGAAGTAATTGTACACACCCATAGTACCAAAGCAGGAATTTTAGGACGATGGGCTGCATTTTTTGCTCGCATTCAAACCCGTGTGCATACCATACATGGATATAGTTTTCATGCTCATCAAGCATGGTTTATTTGGTTGCTGCATTATGCATGTGAATTACTGACATCGTTTGTTACAACCCATTATATTTGTGTTTCTTCTGCAGATATTAAAACAGGCAAACGTTTGTTTCCATTTTTTTCACAGCGTTCAAGCATTATTCGTGCTGCAGTTGATACACTGCAATTCGTACCTGCTCAAAGAGCAACTTCACAAGAAGTATTTGTATTTGGCACAATAAGTTGTTTTAAACCTCAAAAAAATTTATTTGATCTGCTTGAAGCATTTAAATATGTGCATGCTTTAAATCCAAGCACAAAACTTGAAATAATTGGTGATGGTACGCAACGCACTGCCATCCAAGCCTGGATACAAGAACATAATCTGCAACAGAGTATAATTCTGCATGGTTGGCAGACGGCTGTTGCACCGTTCATGAAACAATGGAACTCATTTGTATTGAGTTCTTTGTGGGAAGGACTGCCGTGTGCAATTGTAGAAGCACGATTAATGAAATTACCCGTTATAGCGTACAATACAGGCGGCATAAGTGATGTTATTGATCATTATCGTAACGGAATTTTAGTACCACAAAAAGATGTGTATGCACTATCTCAAGCAATGCAAGAAATAGTACAGAATCAGGCATTGTATCAATCATTACAAAATGCCGAAAATAATTTTGATGAATTTACCGATGAATCTATGAGAGACCACCATCATCAACTGTATCAACAATTGCTCGGGAAATAATTAATAATTTGTTATACTGTGCAAAAAATAAGATAAGGATTTTGCATGAAATACAAATCACTTCTTGATGCAATTGGTAATACACCACTGGTACGAATTCCTTTCGATTCACCAGCAACAGTTTATGCAAAACTTGAATATTTAAATCCAGGCGGCAGTATCAAAGATCGCACTGCATTATACATGATCGAACAAGCAGAAAAACGTGGTACGTTAAAACCAGGTGGTACCATAATTGAAGCTTCTTCGGGAAACCAAGGTATTGCTGCTGCGATGATTGGTGCGATTAAAGGTTATAAAGTTATCATCACCGTTGCAAAAAAAGTTAGCGCTGAAAAAAAAGCAGCCCTACAAGCATATGGTGCACAACTCATTGAATGCGCGGTAACTACGCGACTTGATGATCCAAATTCATATCATGCTATGGCCGTCAAAATCCATAATGAAACGCCCAACTCAGTGTTGTTAAATCAGTATCATAATCATGATAACGTACAAGCACACTACAATCTTACCGGACCTGAAATTTGGAAACAGTTGAATGGTAACTTCACGCATCTTGTTGGTGCGATTGGAACCACGGGCACCATGAGTGGTATTGGTACGTATTTAAAAGAAAAAAATCCTGCAATAAAAATCTTGGCGGTGGATGCTGCAAATTCATATCGCTCAACCAATGGCAATCCTAAACCGTATGCACTCGAAGGACTTGGTGTTGATTTTGAATCACCAATAATAAAAAAAGATGTTATTGATGAATATCTTTTGGCACCGGATGAACATGCTATTGCAATGATGAAGCGTATGGCACGCGAATATGGTTTTTTAATTGGACCATCAAGTGGCGCGGTGGCTTATTGTGCATCAGAATATGCAAAACAGCTGACTGCAGATGATACTATGATTATTTTATTTGCTGATTCTGGACGTGCGTATTTGAGTAAAGACTATTTTCAAAATAGTTAGAAATAACTTCAACATATTGACCAGGATGTAACACCTGCAGCACATGTTGTTGTTGCACGCACGGTGCTAATTGATTGTACCATTGTTGCAGACGTTCAACGGCAAGCATGGGATAATCAATACCAAATCGAAACGTACCCCAATGCATGGGGATCATGGTACGAGCACCAAGTTCAAGCCATGCTTGCCCAGCATATTCTGCATTCAAATGAGAATGGGATAACCATGCATGGGGTTCACAAGGTGCAATAGGAAGTAATGCAACATCTATAGAAGAAAATTCTTTGCTAATTGCTTCATAATGTGGGCCATAGGCACTATCTCCACCAAAATAAATATACGTACCATCGATTTCAAACATAAAGCTTCCCCATAATGATTTATTTTTATCAAATAACCATCGTTGGGACCAATGATTGGTAGGCAAAAACATTAAGCTGGATGTTGACGTTGCGGTAATAGAACCAGACTGCCACCAAGAATATTCACGTACAATTTTAAAACCCAATGATTTTAACCAAGGTCCATCACCTATCGGACAGTGTACCGTAATACCTGGATTATGTTGTTGGAGTAATTTTAAGGAAAATGCATCAGAATGATCGCGATGATTATGTGACAACACTAGAGCGTCAACTTGAGGAATAGCATTAAGCGAAATTGGTGAAGGCTGCAAACGTTTAAAAAGCATGGTCAAATCTGAAAAGACTGGATCAGTAATAATATTTAAATGTGCTGACTTTATTAAAAAGCTTGCATGCCCCAGCCACTGAACAAGAATATTCTTATCGCTTGTCGGCAATGGTTGGGTATGTGTTTCTGGGGCTATACCGGGGTTTATTAGATTGTTAAGAGATGAATAAACATACATACCAACAGATTGCATCAAAAAGCCATGGGATTTATCATGGATTGAATTTGCAAAACGGCCATTCGGTAACAATATTGGTTTTATGTGGTGTTTCAAGGGGTTTGCCTATACGAGGGAAGAGAAACCCCCATCCTGACCGAAGTCATGGATAGGGGAAATGGAGGTTATCTTAATTAAAAGATAGTATAAGTGTATCCAAAATTAATTTTTTTTCAAAAGCTCTACCGGTTGATTTGAACCAGTGGCAGCGTTATTTAATAAGGTTTGAATAACTCTATTAATTTCTGAAGGATCAAACGCGAGCATTCCCTGTTGTATAGCCTTATCTCGATTAGATTTTTTATCGTCAAAAAAAACTATCGCTTTTTCAGGAAACATTGTTTTTAATGCTTCAAAATATTCGACTTGAGGCTTATGTAGCATATTATTCTCGGGTGAAGGAATGAGGCGCTTTTCAACCGGAAAGTAATTATTCACAAATTCTTTAACCTCTAGTGGTCCATTAACATCAAGATCTGCCAATGTTTCAGCCGTGATATTTGATGCTAGTGCAACAGAATACCCAGAATTACGCAACGCTTCTAAAGTATCGACAATACCAGGTTTAATTTTTTGCTGATTAGTCATTCGGGTAATAGTAGGAACTAACGATTGAAAGAAAGAATAATTTTTAGCTAATTGAGAAAAGATTGCCGATTTTGGATATTGCTTTAATAGACCAAAGATTGACCATACCCACCACGGTGATTGCAATACCGCTTTAGGCATAATGTAAGCCACATTTTTAGCAAAATTGGTGTCTACTAATTTATATATATTGGGATAATCGGTATCAACTAATACCCCGTGAAAATCAAAGGCAACTACTGAGTTATCAGGATTTAAGGTCTTAAGGGTATTTTCCTGGCTAACAAGATATGCACCTAATACCAGAATCAAAAATAATTTTTTATTCATTAGTAGTTCCATTTTTTAGAATATGTAATCCTTGTAAAGTAGCGATAATATTACTGGTATCAAAAGCATAAATGCCATGATGCTGTGCCGATAATCTATTAATCTCCTTATCATCAAAAAATACTATCTTTTTTTCAGGATACAATGAAATTAATTCTTTAAAATAAGGTGCATGTGGCTTAAAATTATATCCATTGTCATGCGTTGGCGTGACCAGTTTATCAAACAAATCTAACGTTTGTTGCATAGAAGGAGTAGCATTTTGGAACAAGTCCCGTAATGTTTTTTCGCCAATATTCGATGCTAATATTAAGGTATACCCCAGCGATTTTAATTGTTTTAATAGATGAACCATGTAAATTTTTGGCTTTTGTTGGTTGGTCATACGTATTACATCATTTTCTAATCGCTTTACAATCGGATAATTAATAGCAAGATGATCGAGGATTTGTTCTGAAATCTCGTTGTTTAACCAATATTTCACTAAATCCCCAGCAATAAATGGAAGCGATGGCACAGCGGCAATTATTTCTCTTGCAGGGATTTGAAAGAAGGCCCAGGTAATGCCACGCAGTGATACACGCGCAACTACCCCATGAAAATCGAAGGCAATTACCGTATTATTCGGATTAAATAATTCTTGATTTTCTTGACAAATTAATGATGTAAACAAAACAAGTATCAGGTATATTCTTGTTATTTTCATTACTACCTCTATACTTTAAAGTATCGCAACAATCTATTTCTAAATGCAATAAATTATCTGGATAAAAATGAATAAAATCCTCAGCATTCTTCTAATGTTTAATCTATTTTGCCAAAGTGCTGAACAAATAAATTGGTTTACTATTGCGTCTTTAATTACCGTTAATTGGTATCTTTTGCACAAAACAAATTGTTTAGAAAAACATATAAAAGAACAGAAAAATCACTATGATCACAAAATAAAAGCATTAAAGAAAGATGTTAAAGAATTAAAAGGCAATACTATTGATATAATAATTTCACCAAATCTGAATCCCATGGCTCAACCAAATCAAAATAACAATCCTCAACAGGGTGCTCAATTTACCTTTTTGCTTAATCGGATCATAAGCGTCGAAACTACCATGAGAAGTATACGTGAAAGCAATAATGAAATTTTATTGCAATATAAAGTTTTTAGTGATCAGGCATCATTTTTACAATTACCTGCAAACACCCAATCAAATGGATCAAATCAATTAAGATCGAATACCAATATTGATCACTTAGAAACGAAAATACTAAAAACACAACATATTATGTTTGATATGCTAAACAGCTTAACTGCATTTTCAGAAGAGTTGTACTCACGAGGAAATTGCCAACAATATCACCGGAATAATTTTGAAATTATGCAAAAGGCATTGAAAGAACAAATGGGTACACCCGTTGCCATAAATGTTCAGCCAGCATTCGCACAGAAAAAAAAGGATTCTTCTGTTTTTAATATATTTAGACCAAATAAAAATTAACATTAATTCTTTTACCTTTTTTACTTTTAAGTAAACTAACAGTATTATCTTGATTTGTTGAAAAAGGAGATATTATGACCTCAGCACAAAATACTATGCTTAAAACACTCTTATCCGGATTAATTTCACTCTCTTTACGCACTATGTCGTTATTTGCTCATACAGCTGGCGCATGGTTTAATCCGTTCTTACTTATCACGCCATGTTTAGGCCTATTTTTGGGCGTGTCTGAATTAGTGGCTGGTCATTTTATAGTAGCAAGTATTTGGGCAGCGATATTTCCCTTAAGTTTTATAACTGTCTTACAATTACCTACACTTGCTGCAACATTATTTGCTTACCATTCAAATCAAAATTCTAACACATCAAAAATAGTTATTGCAGGCGGCGTATTAATGTGCACCGTATTATTTATTGCACATCCGGTTGGAAATTCAGCGATATATTACCCATTACTTTGGCTTCCAATTCTAGGCACTCTTTTTACCAATTCATTGTTTATTCGTTCATGGGGAATCACCTTGTCTGCACATGCAGTAGGCACCCTGATCTATCTTTATACTCATACAACAACAGCATTATTCTGGGCACAATTAATGCCTCTAGCATTTGTTGAACGCTTTTGCTCTTCATTAGTTATATATTTGGTTCTCACCGGTATACAGTATGGAGTCAAATACGCAGCAAAATCTACTTTGGCACTTCAAGCTCAAGCATAGTTATGATCTTTTCATTACGTTCATTGATTCGTGTGTTGTGCGCGATCATTTGTGGATTTTGCCTATACAATGCATCAAGCCTTATACAAGCATTTAGTTTTTTTAAAACGCAATCTGGTTTACACAAAACAAGCATTAAGCATCTTGGCGTGATAATGGATGGCAATCGTCGATGGGCTCGCCAGCATAAATTTGATCCATGGATAGGTCATCGGCATGGCGTTGATCCGCTTAAACAAACCGCACAATTTTGTCTCAAACATTCAATTAAAGAGCTCACCCTTTATACGTTGTCATTAGATAATTTAGACAATAGACCTTCTGAAGAACTTACCTATTTATTCGATGTTCTTGCTAAAGAACTAGCAAGCAATGAATTGAATGAATTGCTAGAAAATGGTATTCGTGTGCATTTTGTGGGAGATAGATCATTGTTCCCACCATCACTAAAAACCATTATTGAAGATGTTGAACAGCGCACCGCACATCAAAACAAATTAACAATGAATTTCTTGTTTTGTTATGGTGGCAAGCAAGAACTCATACATGCCATTCAACATATTGCTCAACAAGCATCGCAAGGCTTAATTAATCCATCTTCTATTGATGATGCATATATTCGTAGTCAATTATGGAGCAGCCATCTAACTGATCCAGATCTTATTATTCGTACTGGAAAAGTTTCACGCTTAAGCTCATTTCTCCCGTATCAATCAGTGTATAGTGAATTATATTTTGCAAATTGCTTCTGGCCAGAAATCACCGAAGAACATTTGATCGAAGCGGTGTCACATTATGAAACAACGGGACACAAAAAGAAATTCGGAAGTTGAGCAAAGTACAATGAAGCACATAACAATTCTTGGAGAAGGTGCGTGGGGCACTGCTCTCGCTAGTATACTTGCAACTAATGGCTATGAACCATTGATTTGGGCTTATCACCAAGATTCGTGCGACGAGATAAATACTAACCATACCAATAGTAGATTTTTAAAAGATGTATCTCTCGATCACGCTATTCGAGCAACAAATAATCTTGATCACGCATTAAATCATTCATCGGTCATTATAATCGCTCTTCCTACTAATTATATTCGTCAAACCCTGCAACCATTTTCTACTATTTCCAAAAAATTATGGATCATTGGTAGTAAAGGGCTTGAAATATCTAGAGGCATCGTTTCTTCACAAATCATTCATGAATTATTTCCTGAACATTCACACGCCGTTATTGCCGGTCCTAGTTTTGCGCAAGATGTTATTAAAAAGCAACCTACTGGTCTTATTGTTGCCAGTGATTCAGTCGAAGCAAGGCTTAATGCTATTAATCTCTTAAAAAATGATTATATAAGCTTGCACGAATCTAATGACGCTATTGGCATTCAATATGCCAGCATATTGAAAAATATTTATGCGTTAGGCATGGGAATTTTGAAAGGTGCAGGCTATGAAGATAATACCTGTGCACTTTATTTGATTAAAGCTCTTCATGAGATGCACAAAATTATTACGGTGCATGGTGGAAAATTAGAAACTATTTATGGATTGGCCGGGCTTGGAGATTTCTACTTAACTGCATCGTCTCTGAAAAGCAAAAATATGCGTTTTGGGTATGAAATCGGCGCAGGAAAAACTCTTTCCGAGTTAAAAAAACATTGTGAGACTCTGCCCGAAGGCGTCATGTCATTAGAGGCATTTTCAAGACAGTTGCACACCTATCCGATCATGCAAAGCATTATTGACTGTATTCATAAGAATGAGAGTACTTTGTTATTAAGAGCAATTATTTAATTGAGCATTCTCAAAATATTCCACGAAAAAGATTAGGAATTTTATAGAGATCTTATATAAAATTTTTCTATTATTAAAAAAATCTATTTTCTGATTCTTGAGTACGGTACGCTTATGTATTAAAAAGGGAACTGTATGGTTTTACTAGTACTCTCTATAATCGTTGGCATACTGCATTGTGCAGATGAAAACAATAATAATAACACACCTGAAAATAACGCAGCGTCGTTATTTTCTAAATCATCATCCTTCAAACTGCATCCAGAATGTCAGTATCATAAATTATTTTCATTGAAGGCAAAATCCATGCAGGCACTTGAAGATCAGGTATGTTTTCTAGAAATCAAAGATAGCGATAAACCTAGGCTACTTTGTCATCGGTATGGCATTGCAGATGATTCAATGGAATTGAGGCATATTTCTTCTTACAGTTTTCCAGTCTATCCGCCCTTGCATCAAATAAAAAGCTATGATTTTGAATTTGTTAATCAGCCTTCTACGAATGCGATAATTTTCAAGCTACTCTCACATTCAGATGAAGCAACGTATCACTCTTGGAATATTATTTATCCTACTAACGAGATTTGTACCATTACAGAAGGAGGGCTTACCCAAGCAAAAGCAATTATTACAGATCCCAAAAAAAACAATATTCTTTATGCACTTATTATAAAAGATAAAAAGAATAAGAAAGCTATATTCTTAAAACGCTGTCGCTATCATGCAAAAACTAACAAACTAACATCTTTTTCATTGCTAAAAAACGAAGGTGAAAATATTGATGTTTTTGAGCGATTTCAGAATTCATTTATTATTAATAAGGATTATATTCTCAAATTTGCCTACGTACTTAATAATAAAATTCATACATTTTCCTATAATTTAACAACAAAGGATAAAGAAACGTGTATATATCCAGAAAAAGTTACGGATGTTTTCTTTGGTTATGATGCAAAAATAAAACATTTTGTACGATTACATGATGCCAAACATCAAGTAATTATACAACATGCAAATACGGTTGATGCACAATTTAATATCAATTTCGATCCATCTTCACGACTTATTTTATCTACCACAGGCACCCTGGGAGCAGTTTTTTTCAATAATGAATTTCTCCTTATTATCGATCTCTTGTCGCAAGAAGTCATCGGCTATTCTGAGATTGAATTACATGAAGCATGCTATAACTGTCGATTCATTCATGCAAACAATTTTTTTCTCTTCGAACATGGTGAGAAATTTTATCTTTGCGATCTCAGATCGCTTAAAACTATTTCATGAATGCTTTGATTTACCAAAAACAGCCATAATCCAATATAACTCAGAACAAACAAAGGCCTAACTAAAGCCATTTTTATCAAACCCTTGCTTACACCACCCCATAGTAAAGTACTATTAGACATAAATAGCTACAGGAGAGAGTATGTACGCACCAAAACCAATTGCGGTTCTTTTGATTATTATGTCATTAAACATTCAAGCATGGACCATAAAAGTTGAAAATGAAACACCCTATGATCTTGCAATTGCAATGTATTATGTTGATGCCGATACACAAGCTGCAGCATCTTCCGGTTTGACCACTGTTTTTATGGCAGTTTCAGCTGGCGTTGTTGGCGAAAGAATTGGCGATGAAATTAAAAAATTAAGAGAAAATAAAATGCATGGTTTTGTTAAGCACCTCAAAGGTAAGCATACGGGTAAAGAAAGACACACAACCCTGGAAGCCGATGGAAAAAAATCCATTAAATGGAATATTGGCACTGGCTGCATTCGTGTAGTCAAAGCATGGATCGTCGAGAAGAAAACGATTACCGCTCAAGAAGCTAATGCTATGAAAAAATTTGACTCTAATTCAACACTTGGATCAGTTATAAAAGATCTTAAAGAGTCAAAGAAATGGAATAATGCTGTAAAACAGAATAAAGATCTTACCTATCACGTCTATAACCCTGCACTCGGTGATGCTCATTCATGGAGCGCAAAGCGCGTGCCATTTGCTGAAAACCAATGCTCAGATCATGACTTTAAAATTTATGTGCAAAAAAATAATAAGGGCACTCAGCAATTAAAAATAGATTTGAAATAAAATTGATTAAATAAAAGAGGCCTGATTTCTCAGGCCTCTTTTTACCAATTTATGTACGCTGTATGTATGTTTCTACAAAAACTACACGATCAGAGTTTCTTAATTAAGATAAAAAACTTTTACCGGTCTAAGCAGTGCTTTATATGCATAATTTAATAATAATAATGCGCTGGGCAACGAAATCATTTCACGCCAGTAATATTTTGGAAATAGAAAAGTAGATTGGGCAAGTTCACCGAACGTCTTTTCTGATGAAGTCAGTTCAACGTCTTGCAGGGAAGAATACTCATCGCGCTCAATTTTATATTCATTCAGTTCTTTTTTAAGATCGATCCATGTCAATCCCATATCACGAAACGTTTCTTTAAAGAGCCATGATCCAAGTACTCCCGCTAAAATTCCTGCAATCATTACTCGAGGATTGTCTTTAGTTTTGTTGCTAATAACTAATGTAGCACCATAGAACGCTATAATACCTGTGCCGTAATACCCAAGGTTGCTTAAGCTACAATGTTTAGGCTGAGTCAAAGGTTGAACACATTCTTGCGTACTCTCTGAAGCTAACAATGTAACTGTGCAGAGTAATAATAAAGCTTTCAACATATAAACCTCAAATTTTTACCGTTAAATATATTGTTTCTTTTTCTATTTCATCAAAGAGTGTACCAGGCAATGGTTTTTGAGCAACAACTATTCCAGCTCTTGCATACTCATTTGTTAATACAGCATGGGTGCGATAATGAATACATTCAACATTATGACCGTATTTTTCAATTGATTCTAAGGATTCTTCAACGCGGTTGTTAATGAATGAAGGCACCAAATACTGCAATTTTTTTGACACCGCATAATACACAAGCATTATGGTGTGCGACTCAACCAAAGAATCTTGGTCAGGCCACTGAGCAATACAGGTATTAGCGGGAAGATCTGAGGACATGGGATAAGAAAAAATTTTCAAACCCTTCTTTTCAACGAGTTTTATTGCATCGACTAATTTTAATCCACGAATATCGGGGATTTTTATTAAAGGTTTATCGGCAACAATCGTTAGCAACATGGCTTGATGCGCTTTGATTGATTTACCGGGTCTCGGCTTTTGATCAATAATGGTACCCGCAGGATATGCATCATCTTCAACATATGCCATAACGCGAGCATTCAAACGATGTTGGGATAATAGCGCGCACCCCTCAGATAAGGTATGCCCAATAACATTTGGTGCAGACAATGAAGACATTGAAAAATACCAACTCAATAAACAATAACCGATACATGCTGCAAAGAAAGGAAGTAGTGTGGCTGTAATGAGATTACGATCAATCATGATATATTTTGGTAAAAAGGTACGTCATAAGCCGGATTCTGTCTGCTTTCGCAGGGGCAACCATTTATCTATGCGATATACCCACATGTTTCTTTTACAAGATGGAACGAAAAACCAACATGCTGTTTTATCTTGCTCCAGATAGGGTTTGCCCTTTAACGCTATTACTAACGCTAATCGGGTGCTCTTACCACCCGTTTTCACCCTTACCATTTACATGGCGGTTATTTTCTGTGGCACTATCCATGAGTTTACACTCCCCTAGGTTTCCTAGGTATCTATTTCGTTAGGAGTCCGGACTTTCCTCATGAATTATACAATTCACGCGATTGCCTGCCGTACCTTGTCAAATACCAAACAGCTAATGCTGCTATAATTATAGTAGCAATAATTCTAGATACCGTCCATTGAACTACGGGTATTACACTCAATAATGTAAACATCCAAATCATACTACCCATTAAAAGCTCAGTACCTTTTATATAAGCAATAAATAAGCGCCATAATAATAGGCTCATTGCTAAAAATATACTATGATACAGCGTCATCAATCCAAGAATATGCCACCATACAATATCAATCAGCAATAGTGCTCCAAATGACCACCAGGCTTTGATCAGCATTAAATAAAATAAATACATGCGTAAGGGAGCTAAAAATGGCGCAAAAAAAATACCCAAAGATAGCGTTTGCGCAACGAGTAATATTAAACAATTTATTATGATCATACACACAATTTTTTAAAAACGAGTATCATAAGAATATGCTACTTACACGTATTATTCAATCAATTATTATTGTCACCGCATTCGTTTGTGGAATTTGGTTATTCATTAGTACCATACCTCCAGTGGATTTCACATTATTGGAACATAATTATGGTAATACTATTGGAACCCAAGTACTCGATACAAACAACAATGTATTATGGACATATTCATTTGAATATCGTAATGCGGTGAGTTTTGATGCACTTCCACCGCATCTTATTCAAGCATTTAGAGCTGCAGAAGATCGACAATTTTTTTCTCATCATGGCATTTCATGGAAAGGAATTATTCGATCACTGCTAGTTAATGCAATGCGAGGAAAAAAAGCACAAGGTGCAAGTACTATAACACAACAGCTCGTGCGCCTTCTGTATTACGGACACAAAAAAACATGGCTCAGAAAAATACAAGAACAGATTACTTCGCTGCTTATTGAACAAGAATATTCTAAAGAACAGATTTTTGAGGCATATGTTAACACTATTTATTTAGGTTGTGGTATTTATGGTGTCTCAACTGCAGCGTGGCATTTTTGGCAAAAAGAGATTTCCGAACTAACGCTAGATGAAGCAGCATTAATCGCTGGCATTGTTCGCCATCCCGCATCGTATTGTCCATTGCTGAATAGCGAAAATGCTGGAAAAAGACGTAACCGCGTTCTATTATCCATGAAGGAATGTGGCTTTATCAACGAAGAAGAATATACCACTGCGATAGAAAAAACAGTCGATATAAAACCTCCGTTGAAAAAAAATTATGCGCATTTGCGAGCCCTCATCACTCAGCGAATATTAGATAAAACACAAATTTCTGAAGAATCGTTATATAACACTGCATATAAAATTAAGACTACCATTGATGCAAACCTCCAGGAACAAGCACAAACAAGTCTTTCTAAAACTATTGTTC
Source organism: bacterium (assembly GCA_023428375.1). Classification (GTDB taxonomy): domain Bacteria; phylum Babelota; class Babeliae; order Babelales; family Babelaceae; genus JAEYYR01. The sequence continues at coordinate 220,892 of JAEYYR010000001.1, forward strand.
ATTTAAGAACGACAACACAGTTTCCTCTTGATGGTGCATGGATAACCATAGATACACACACGGGTGGAATAAAAGCAATTGTTGGTGGATATGATTTTACAAAATCTCAATTTAATCGTGCCACACAAGCAAAACGACAAATCGGATCCATTCATAAACCGTTTATTTTTGCAGCAGGTTTAGAGCAAGGACTTTCGTTAACTGACGTTCTGGTTGATGAACCAGTCACCATAAAAATGGGCAATCAAGAATGGTCCCCAAGAAATCATGATCGCAAACATATTGGCGCATGCACACGAGCACAAGGTCTCATTCTTTCAAATAACATCATCACGTTAAAAACGCTGTTAGAAACTGGTTACGATAGATTGCTAGAGTATTATGAGATAATGTGCCCTGAAATAAAAGTATCACCACTCCCTTCACTTGCTACAGGATGTATTGATATGACGCCACTGCAAGGATTAAAATCATTTAATGCTCTTATAAATCATGGCATAGTGGTAGAACCATTTTTAATTGAATCAATAGAAGATACATCGGGTAAAAAAATATACCGTCACCAATCAAAAGAAACAGTAGTAATGCCATGGAACATTGCAAGTATTATTACCAAAACCTTAGAAAATGTTTTTGAGCGCACATACAAACGCTATTATAAAACTGCGCCAACATTCAAAGCATGTGGTAAAACGGGAACTACCTTTACCTCAGTTTCATATGTGGGTGCAACACCAGGATATACCTCCATCGCTTACGTAGGCTGTGACGACAATCGACTAATTCCATTATGGGCATCAACGACCGTATTTCCATTATGGACATCGCTTCATAAATTGCTGGTAAATGAATCGTCCTTTACCTATGCTCCTGGACTTAGAGAAACTTACGTGCATGCATTAACCGGAAGTCCTGCCAAAGAAAATCAACCTTATACAATTAAATTACTTTCCTGATAAATTCAATTAAGAGTGAAGCAATAACGAGGAGAACTATAATGAATGCACTGTTAGTGATAATCTTGCTTTTTGCTATAACGCTACGATCTAATGATTCTGCAGTTGAAGTAAAAAATGCTGCAAAATGTCCCGATTCCCTTCTTTCAGAAATGTACCGCGGTTATAAAATTAAGCGCATTGCAGCAGAAGCAATCTTAGGTAAAAAACGACAAAAACATCAAGACATCATCTGTATTAAAAAAAACAATTCAGACGATGATATCAAATATTCGGCACCTGAAATTAAAATTTACACTGGTGGAAGTGATGGATTTGTATGGCAGATTTATAACACCTTGTACATGTTTGATGATCCTACGTCGACAGAATATCAGTGGCTGTTACCTAATTTTACTACTATTTATGATGTCATTTTTTCAAAAAACAAAGCGTATCTCTACTGTTACAATGACAACCAAGAAATTCTTTGTGTTCTGAATTTAAAAAACATGAAGTCAAAACAATTCACCTTTACGCCCAAAAAACAATGCTTGATTTTAAAGGATCAATATTGCCGCTATGTAACAAATTGCGACAAATATGCGCTTATTGAAGGACTTCCGCAGTATTCACCGAGTTTACTTGTAGCCAACTTTTTCTGTCGTCAAACTGTTGGTATTTTCAAATGCCAACCATCGAATAAACATATTGCCCTATCACATGATCTTAGAAAATATGCAAGGCATAATGAAGAGCGTTTCCAGCTTTATAATTACATAAATAAGGAAAAAATTATCTATGATATTGATAAACAAATATTTAAAGAACTACAATTAAATAAAATTCTTTTTGCAGCGACCGATGATGTATTAATTCTTCAAGGACACAATAAATTACTTTTAATATCTTTTGCAGAAAATCAACATTGGCTTGCAACAAATAGCGGTAAACGAATTATGAAAGTATTTCCTCATATCGAAAGTGGAAAAACAATAATTCAGTCTAAACGCGGCAACTTTGGCTACTTGGAATACGCCCATGAAACTAATGAATTCAAGATCATACCTATCTAAGGTACTTGTATACTGCACTTTCGCTATGCAATTCCTTGCACACTCCCAAGAATTTGAAGAAATGCTCGGCAAACTAAGTGAAACGGTAAAAATTTTGTCACGATCAGGTTACTGTGTTCAACAAATTCACGAAACAGGCAAATATATTCTTGCAACTAAAGATCGCACCGATGGATGCAAATTATGCATAAAAACATTCGATAATAAACCTCTACACAAGGAAGAATTTAAAAATCATTTCCACATTCTTTCTGGTGGGACTGGTGGATTTTGTTGGACGCGAAATGCACCAGCCAAAATAATTTATTGCTATCGTATTGCAACAAATTATAAATATAGCTGGATCGTTAAGGAAGGAATTGCCCAAGATTTGAAAATGAAAAAAAATGGTGATGTACTTTATTATCGGCATAGTAAGGCATTGGATGATAATTCTCAGTGCGGCATATTATATAGCTGTTCCATGAATAATTCTTCATGGAAAACGATTTCTAAAAATCATTGGGTTCGCTATCTTAATGATTCGTTTATCAAATATCAATTTACCAACAAATCTAATAATTATCTTATAATCAATTCAAAAGACAGTTGTTCAGCTTTGCTTGTACTAGAAAACCAACACGTGGAACTCTTTGGTAATGATTCTTTTAATCTTGCAAATACTGCAGCCATCAATAGCAAGCAAACACGATTTTGTTTACGAGAACAAAACCTTTTACTCGTGTATGATTTATTACGCAAAAGAAATACTACCTTTAAAGTAGAACCGCCAGAAAAGAATACTATTCTTTACTATCTTTTTAGTCCTTGTGACAAGTATCTGTATGTATTTTTTGAAAATTGGTTGCAATCTTACCATATAAAAAGCGACAAAGAATATTCTTTTCAACTACCCCAGCCCTTTAAAGCGATTTATGTGTTAAAAGAACCGATTAATCTTTTATTTCAAAGCAAGCTCGGTACATTATACAAGGTCCATATATCGCTTGAGAAAGTCGATTTTATCAAAATATAATTGTGAGAAGAACTTATACGTCAATAAATTTTCTTAAACGTGCTCTATCAACAATATTCTGTTCGGTATATTCAAAAAATTGTGGATATTCATTTACTATCGCCTTAGCATTATCAACTTGATGATCAGTCGTTGAGGCATGCAAGGGAATTAAGAGCGCTTTTTTGTTAAATGTTAGAATTTCAAAAATTGAGCCCGCACCAGCGCGCGCAACAACAAAGTCTGCAGCGGTATAACATGCAGCTAAGTCAGAAGTAAAATTAAAAACATATGCATCTATAGACGCCTGAGCATATTTTTCTTTAACCATTTCATATTCTTTATGACCGGCTTGATGAATAACAAACCATGAATTATCTACGATTTCAAGTATCATATCCGCAAGCGCATGATTCATAAACGATGAGCCTTGAGATCCACCCAATACTAACAATACTTTTTTGTCTTGTGGAATTCCCAGCTTTAATCGTGCTTCGTCATTATCTAACTTTGTATTAAAACGCGTAGGATAAGTAGCCAATTGAACATTTGTTGATTGCAATATCTGATTGCTTGATGAAAAACAAATATAAATAGTTCGCGCAAATGATTTGAGCGCCATGACAGCTTTGCCAGGCACCGCATTTAATTCCCAAATATCAAACGGAATACGAAGTATCATTGCTGCAAAACATACGGGTACCGAAATCATACCTCCCATGCTAACCAAGTGACGTGGTTTTTCCTGCCAAAAGAAGAGCAAGCTTTTAAAAAAGGATGCCATAACCCCAAATAATAAGTGGAAATATTTAAAAAATCCCGCAGACATTGATGGTGTATAGAGTGGAAGCGTTACTTTTTTATCAATATAATCGGCTTCTTTGAGAATTTTTTTATCTAATTCACATGACGAAGAAATAAATAATATTCTGGTGGAAGCGTCTCGACTTTTTTCTCGTTGCGCTAATGTTAATGCTGGCATAATATGCCCACCAGACTTAGCAGCAACATAACAAATTACAGGTGGTTGATGAATCAATGGCATTTTAATCTATAGTGCATGAGGGCTTCTTGTAATTCACGATCTTTAATTTCAGCCAGCGTTTTCATTTCTTTTTCAGAGAGGGTAGCAACATACTCAGCGGTTGCTGCACAATAATGAGTACGTGTGATAGTTTTTTTTGGGCGCGCACTTCTGAAAATTATTTTTTGTATGAATGCCCCACCTAATTTTTTATTTATGCCATCGACAATCATAAATGATAAACAATGCAATTCATGCAACCAGCGCACATCATACACACCAACATAGACGGTATCTTGAATGATTCGCTCAAGTCGCATACGCGAATGTAAATCACCAACATAGTGTGGCCAATCGCGCAGCAATTTTTCTTGCCATGAATCTGATGATTGTAAGACGATAGCTAATAAATCTTTAAGTGTTTGCATAAGTATTGATGAAATATTTTTTATTATAGTAGCATACACTTGCTAGTCTTTGCTAGGTATATATGCCAATACATATGCATTTTATGATTTAATGTAGGAATACTATGACAAAACCATTTGAACAATTACCCGATGCAAATGCTGTAAAAATTCGTGCGTATGGTGAAACAAAAGAAGAATTATTTTTACACGCCATGCGCGGCATGTTTGAAAGCATTCAAGCTATTGTGAATGAAAAAAAACCAAAAACAACGCGGCTCCTTGTCTCCGAAGGCGCGAATATCGAAGACTTGTTTAAAAACTTTCTCTCAGACTGCTTATATTTATCCGAAACCAATCATGAAATATATCGGGATGCCAACTTTTTAGAATTCAGTGATACGCATCTGCACATTTCACTTGTTGGTTCTCCTGTTAGCGAGACAAAAGGACCAAAGATAAAAGCGCTTGAGAATACTAAAATCCATATTAAAAAAGAAAAGAAAATAATGAGTGCTCTTTTTTCTCTTGAAATCTAGTATGCGATCATACCTCATCTTTAGTCATAATCATCGGTGCAATGAGCTTATTGGGCTTACGTGATTCTTCACACGCGAATTTAAATGTTGATTTTAACTCTTCCACCAGTGCTGGTTTATTATCTTGATGACAGGTGCGAAGCATATCACCAGAACGTATTGTACAGCCAATTAAAGCACAACCACACAACTCTGGTGCAAAAAAAATCGTTCCTCCTGTGAGACACAACGTTGTTGCGGCCTTTTTAGGAAATTGATTAGACAATGAAGCGTTTTCTAATTTTTTAACCAAACCATTTTCGGTCTTATCTGATATTGGATCGCGAGCTTTATTAGCACGCATGTAAAAATTTAATTGACGATAATTCTGCTCATCAGGTTGCGCAATCCAATCTTTAATAAGAGTGTTCACATTTTTTGCAAAATCAATCGTAGCGACTTCATGCGTTTTTGAAGTGAGAAAAATAAAAAATAAAAGAAATATCATATTAAGAAAACAATCTAAGTAAGAGACTACGCCAGAATAATTTAGAGCCACCTGGCATCGGCAAATTTTGTAAAAATTCCACGCATATTTTTAAACGTGGATAATAAAGCGTTGCATTATGTGCATCTTGCATAACAATCATGCTGAGCTTTTGAATAATAGATTCCATAACTATACGCGTTTGCATTTCATTAGGCACATCTTTTTCAATAATTTTTGCAAGCTGCACGAAGGTAATCTGATGTTGAGTAAAGCCGTCGACAAGAATATGCTCCGTTGAATCTAAAACATTTCTATGATCTACTATCACAGATCGAGATACAATCGTCGGTAATAAACTTTCTTTGGATTCAGCAAAGAGAATATAGTGATAGCCAGGTGATGGTTCTTCAAATTTCTTCAAAAGCCTATTTGCCGTTGCAAGATTCAGCAATTGAGCCTGAGAAAATACATAAAAAAACAAATCATCTTTATCACGCTTGTACGCAACTTCTGTCATCATATCATCAAGATACGAGACCGTATAACTACTTTTATCTGGTGCTAAACGCTTGATTGCATGAAATTCATTGTTCTTAATCTGTGAACAAATAACACAGGTACCACACCCTGAGTGCTTGCAAAACTGCTTGCATGCATAATCCAAAAACAATCCATTAAGATTGTCTGATGACCCAAGCCATAATTGTACGGGTGGGATCATAGTAACGACCTTTTTTGTAATATAGCTATAGCTTGCGAGAGCATTTTCTCTTGCGATGCGTGAGCATCAATAGTTACCACATTCGGCATATTCTCAAAGATAGTATCAAATCCATCCGAAACTTTTTGCATAAACAATTGTCCTTCAGCCTCAAAACGGGTTTGCTTTTCATTGCGGTTAATACAGCGAGCAATAGCTATCTGAGGATCAATTTTACAATAAAAAACAAGGTCCGGTTGAACATCACGCGTGACTTTATCGTTTATACATTCGATAAAGCTTTTATCTAAATCTCGCCCATAACCTTGGTAGGCCAAAGAAGAATATTTAAATCTATCAGTGATCACTATTTGACCACGACCCAATGCGGGACGTACCACTTGTGCCATGTGTTGAGCACGATCAGCAGTAAATAATAAAAGCTCTGCATAAGGATCAATGGATGATTTTGATTCTTGAACCAGTGAACGCAAAACCTTCCCCAATTCAGTTGCTCCTGGTTCTCGCGTAAGAAGCACTGGTCTGCCCTGGGCTTGAATAAATTCTGCCAAAGAACGCGCGAACGTACTCTTGCCTGAACCATCTATGCCTTCAATGACAAAAAAGCGTCCAATTGGGTTAAACATTAATTTCTCTTTATTAATTGTAAAAGGTTTGCTATACCGTAATAGTACTCATTTATTTTAGGTCTGTTAAGGCATTTTGTATGAAAAAAGTTTGGATCGAGCCGGGATGTATCAGTTGTGGCACCTGCGAATTTGTTGCCCCTGAGGTTTTTAAAGTAACGGACGTTTCGCATATCCAAGAGAATGTCTCTCCTGCAACCCATGCAGAAGCCATAAAAGAAGCAGCGCGTTTGTGTCCAGTATCGGTGATTAAATTTGAAGAGTAGAAGCAATGACGTATCAAGAACTCCGTCAGTCAGTAACTAAGGATGGTAATTTCATTTATAGCGGCACCATGCTCCATGAAAGTGCCCAAAGAAATCCAACTCACGTTGCTTTATTAACGCCTGAACAGACTATTGATTATCAAACGCTTGCTGCCCAGGCAAATCGCATAAGTAATTATTTTACCAAACAACGATTTTCGCCACGCTCAAAGATCATTCTACTATGTGAAAATGTCCCCACATACTTTTCCGTCTATTATGGCATCTGGCAAACAGGCGCTATTATAGTGCCGATTAATACTTTTTTAACTGAGCATGAACTTATCCACATTCTCAACGATTCAGAACCAGAAGCTATTTGCGTGTCACGCAAAATGCAAGACAAAATATTACAGCATGCTGGTGACACACCAGTGTATATAGTTGAAGAACTATTATCTTTAAGCGCCAACCAATCACCAAACTTTACGCCAATAACCCTAGAACCCGACGAAGTTAGTGCCATATTATACACCTCTGGCACTACCGGTTTGCCAAAAGGCGTCATGCTGAGTTCTAAAAATATTATGACAAATATTATGCAAGCAGCACATGCTCTGCAAACTTCATTTGATCAACGCATTCTCGCGTTGTTACCGCTCTTTCACAGTTACATGCAAAATATGTGTGTATGGAGCGCAATCTTAGTTGGCGCATCAATTATTGTTGCACCACGACTCGATCGTTCATCTATTCTTGCAGGATTAAAACTTAAACCAACAGTGATATTAGGTATTCCGGGGTTATATGGCTTGTTCTGCCTTATGAAAAACTTAGATTTCAGCTCTATACAATATTTTGTTTCTGGCGGTGATGCATTGCCTGACAAAATTAGACAAGCATTTGAACTTATCTATCGTAGAAAAATATCTAATGGATATGGACTTACCGAAACTTCTCCCTCAATTAGCGCACAGCTTGAAGATTGCTATACGGGAACTAACACCGTTGGCAAACCTATGCTTGATATCCAAATCTCCCTACGTGATGAAAACAATAAAGAAGTTTCTAAAGGTGGCATCGGACAACTTTGGGTTAAGGGTGATAATATCATGCTTGGCTATTTTAATGCTCCTGAAGCTACGGATGCGATAATCAAAGATGGATGGCTAAATACAGGCGATCTTGCCCGTTTTGATTCGCGCGGTAATCTCGTGATTTGTGGTCGAGAAAAAGATTTGATCGTTAATAAAGGCATCAAAATCTATCCGCAAGAAATTGAAAACGTTTTAATGGGACATGCAGAAGTCACTGCCGCTGGCGTCGTGGGATTAAAAGTTGAAAACGAAGAAGTTCCGGTTGCATTCGTAGCAGTTCGTAACCCATCAGAACAACTTGCACAAGAATTGCGCGAATGGTGTCAACATCGACTTGCCCCATACAAAGTACCCAAAATAGTGTATTGCGAAAAAGAATTGCCTATGACAACTACCGGCAAAGTGGATAAAAAAGTGTTGAGAAAGAAATTAGTGAAAAATTAATTACTCACTTTCACTTTGATTTTCATTATCAACATGTTGATCAACGATCTTTTTGATCTCCCAGTATTCCTTTATGTGGGATAAAAAATTTTGCTTTGATTGAACAATCTGAATTCTTTTAGCTTTTAATTGCCTTTCTAATACTTCACAGACAATCTTTTCATGTTCCGATTCATTGGAATGTATAAGAGCTGTGAAAAAAAAAGATAAAAACAAATATAAAAATTTATTCATAACAAAAAATTCTAAGTTAAGTATAGTATTGTAAGCATTCATTATAGCACCTACCTATGATAACCTACTAGAAATCTCGGCTAAACATTGCTTGTCTTCTGAGCTTTCCAACGATCAATTTCATCTTCTAGTTCTAATTCCCTCTTTCTCTGTTTTTTCCTAATAATCTCGATTGAATTGTTAAACTTCGTCTCATTATCTTTTGTTTTATTAAGCGCTGGAACCAGGTACGGAAGCATTTGCGGAATATTAAACGTGATTGTCATTTTTTTATTTGCAACCGACACTGTTCTTCCCGCTTGAATGAAAAACACAAAGAAAATATACATCAAATAACGATACATCACTCTCCTCTTATGTATGTTTTAATAAAATCTTCTTTTCTAATACATTTTAGTGAATATAGTATTTAGAAAAACCAACGTATTCAACAAAATGTCGTATGAAGCTTGTACATATATTACCAGGACTAACTCGTGGTGGCGCAGAAGAATTACTGGTGCAAATTATTCAACAGTTGCCACACCACGAACATCACATCTTCTACGTATATGATGGACCATTAAAACAGCGCTTGTTGGACTCAGGCGCACATCTGCATCATATTCAAGGAATATTCTTTTCTTATGATTTATTCTACTTTTATCATCTTATTAAAAAGATGCACATTTTATCTCCTGATTGTATCCATGCACTTTTATGGAGTGCATCAATAGTAGCAAGAATTATGGGGAAATTATTAAGAATACCTGTAGTTTGCGGCATCCATGCACGTCATAGTTATGAAGGTAAATTCCGCGTGTTAGCACAACGCCTTGTACCGATAATGCCACAAAAATTTATTGCCGCATCAAAAGGAATTGCTGAAGATTTAATAATCTATCACAACGTTGATCCTAGTCTTATTACGACAATTGAAAATGGCATTAGTATTCCCGCTGATTGTGATAAAAAAAATACCTCACGGATATCAATACTTGCAGTTGGAAGATTTGTACCATTCAAAAACTTTGTATTACTCATTAATCTGTTTTGCAAGCTTGTTACCTATAGGCCAAATATTCATCTGACTCTTGTCGGATGGGGACCTCAAGAAAACGAATTAAAATTATTAGTTAAAAATCTAACACTTGAACAGCACATAACTTTTGTAATTAATCAGCCCGCTCAGCCCTATTTTGAAACAGCCGATATATTTATTCAACCTTCAATTAACGAAGGCTTATCAATCGCACTCCTTGAAGCCTTCGCGTACGAATGTGCAGTTGTAGTTAATAGTACCAATCACACCCATGATGTTATAGATCATATGGCAACCGGTATAATTGTTAATTGTTGGCAGACCGATGTATTCGTACAACAATTAATTACAATAATAGATGATGAAAATCTGAGAACTAAACTGCAAAAATCTGGAAAACAATTAGTGTGTACAAAGTACTCAATAAATAATGTAGCGCAGCGATATGATCAAATATTTAACAATGCTATCTAATCACACTTGCAATGTTTGTACAAAATATCAAAGGCCTCTGAAACTTCATCGACTACACTGATATGTGGATATACTCTATCAGGTTTAAACAATTGATAACTAATTGCTTTTTCAAGCTGCTGCATAAAAGGCTGCCAATAACTACGAGAAATTAAGATAATGGGTGCTTTTTCATGCTTTTCTGTTTGGATCAAATTTAATAGCTCACACAGTTCATCAAGGGTGCCGATTCCCCCGGGGAAAAAAACAAAACCAATAGAGTAATACATTAATAAATATTTTCGAGCAAAGAAATAATCCAAGGTGATCGATTCACGAACATATGGATTGACCATCTCTTGTTTAAGTCCCATCACACCAATACCAATAGAGCGTGTTTCTCCCGGCTTAGCATGTGCTGCTCCAGAATTTGCAGCCTCCATAATTCCAGGACCCCCACCAGTGATAACTGAAATATCATGCTCCACAAGCATGCTGGCTAGCTTATGAGCCTTTTTTATAAATTCACTGTCATTGGGCAATAAGTGCCCACCAAAGATACTGACTGATGGTCTTGTTAATTTTTCTAGGCGGTAACCACCGTACATAATTTGTAGACCCACTTTAAAAAAGCTAAGCCCAAGACCCAGTGTAGTTTTTAAGCGTTGAAACCAGCTTTTTGTTTTCAACTTAGTATTCATATCTTCCTCTTGAAGTCCAAGCATGCGTATACTTTTTGCAACACCATATCCATTGTGAGAGGTTGTACTATGCGTTTCAATGTTATGGCGTTTGTAGTGTGTAGCTTAACGAGCTTTACCCTTACAAAACAAGATTATTGGCTCACCATTTTTGTCCACGGTTCCGTCGGACTTCGCCCCAGCCTTGCCGTTAACACCTTAATGCATTTAATAACCGACCAAATTGAAGAATCACCCTACCGAAAAACCGTAGAAGCTATACGCGCTGATCACTTTTTTTATAAAAATCAGGCGATACAACAAATCGGATTACTGCCAATTCATACATTAAACGGAAATTATGAAAATAGTGCCGCACAATTATTTGCTGATTTGTATAACTACGTGCAACAAGAGGTGAACCCAGAACAAACCAATATTTATTATACCTATGGATGGTCGGGACTCATTAGTCATAAAGCGCGGTACAAAGATGCCCGCATCTTCTATGAAAAATTGAGAGAAGAATTAAATGAATTAAAAAAACGACATATTACCCCAAAAATACGTATTGTAGCGTACAGCCACGGTGGTAATATTGGATTACTGCTAGGACGCATACGTGAAGAACTTTATCCCAATGATACCTTTGAAATTAATGAATTAGTATTGATTGGTACCCCAATCCAAAGTCAAACAGATTTCCTGGTATGTAATCCTATATTCATTAAAGTATATAATATCTATTCACGCGGCGATTGTATCCAGCCACTTGATTGCTTTTCGCCCTACCGCTTTTTCTCACGTCGTCGTTTTAAATCATGCGGAAGATATAACGTTCCACGTAAAGTTATACAGATCGAGATCAAAATCAAAGCACCAGGCAATAAGCCAGCTAACTTGAGAAAGTGGCATGACCGTTCTCCTGGTCACCTTGAGCTGTGGACTTTTGGCTGGCCAATAGATACCCATTCGTTCTATCGCACCTACTTTCCTCTTACTCCGTTACCTACCGGAATCTTTGCACCGTTATTTACTGACATTGCAGATGACTGTGATGATTTAGGTTCACAAATAGTGTTGGAATGGTACCCAGCTATAGGAAAAATGGAAGTACGTGCACGAAGAAGCTACAAACGCTATTGTATAGACTTTCTAGATGCTGAACAACTCGCTACGATGAAACATTATGCCTATGAGCATCAACCACCATCGTATACCCATGTTGTAGCTGAATGCCGGACCTGTGAAGTAGTACGTCAAGCAAATGATAGAAAAATTATAAGAAAAAAAAGAACTAGTCCTTGCTTTCAGGCATAATCAAGCGCCAGATTGATAACAATTGCTCAAATGACATCTGTTGTGCACGAAGCTCTAATAAGTCTTCAGAAATTTTATCAATAGCATAATGTGATTGCATCATGTTATTTCTAAAGGTGCGGCGTGGTTGCCTGAAACACATTTTAATAAAATTCCAAAACTCTTCAGCTTTAGGAATAGGTTGGGATTGGCGAGGTTTGAAGTAAAGTAAGCGGGAGTCAACACTTGGTGGTGGTAAAAATGCGCCAGGTTTTATCTTCTCCATTAATTGCCAATCAAAATGATATTGCAAAAAGAGACTTATAAAACCATAGCCACGGCCACCTTTTGATACGATTTTCTGAGCAACTTCTTCTTGTACCATAACCACTCCTTCAGTAAAGAGATCTTTATATTCTCTAATACGGTGAAGAATAGGAAAGGTAATTTGGTAGGGAAGATTAGCGAGCAAGATCCATGGAGCAAATTCACGTAATGGTTCAAGATTGGTTGAGAGAATATTATCTTCAATAACGCGCATGCGCTTATCGGGATAATGTTGTTGAACGTAGGTAGCCCAGTCATGGTCAATCTCAAAAATCCATAACCGTGCGGCATTGGTTTGCAAAATAGAACGACTTAAAAAACCATCCCCACAGCCAATTTCCATTATGGATGAGCTGGGGTTTATGGTTACTTTATTAATCATATGATCAACAACTGATTGCGTACGCAAAAAGTGTTGACCATATTGTTTTTTAATAGTGCGGCCTTCGATGGAAGGCGGGTAATTATAATTCGGTGTATTTTTTTTCACTGCCGTATGATTTTTCGACCGGGTATTTCTTTTCATTTAACTGCATCTTCTTTTCAAAAGCTGCTGCTAAATCAATGTTCGATTGTTTACAAAAATCTACTAGATTATAAAGAATGTCTGCAACTTCATTTTCTATTGCATCACGCTTATCTTCTACTACTTTATATGATTTTTCTTTATCTGACCAGGTAAAAATCTCAAGCAACTCAGATGCCTCAACCGACAAATTAATAGCCATATTAAGAGGGGAATGGAATTGTCTCCAGTTTCGCTCTTCTACAAACCGAGTAACTTTATCCTGTATTTCTTTTATAGTAGCGGTTCTATCATTCATAGTCGCATAACTTTCTTGAATTATAAAAAAGACAATGCAAAATTGCAAAAATACTACAACCATAATCGTCTTATCTCATCAATGCATCTTTGAGCGCATCAAAGTTTTCCAGAACCTTACCGGCACCATTAACTACGCAAAGTAATGGATTTTCCGCAATACGAACTGGTAAACCTGTTTCTTTTGATACCAATCTATCAAGACCACGGAGCAATGAACCGCCACCAGCCATCATGATACCTTTATCAACTAAATCTGAAGAAAGTTCAGGTGGTGTATTTTCAAGCGCCACACGTATTACATCAATAATAACCGCAATCGTTTCAAGCAATGATTCATGAACTTCAAGACCGGTCAACGTAATTGTTTTTGGAACACCAGTGATTAAATCGCGACCCTTAACTTCCATACTATCAATATGTTCTTCAGGCATAACGGTACCGATTTCAATTTTGATCATTTCAGCAGTACGTTCACCAATCAACAGATTGTATTTGCGTTTAACATATTGGATGATTGCTTGATCCATTTCATCTCCGCCAACACGTACAGAACGGCAGAACACCACACCATTAAGCGTAATAACAGCAACTTCGGTTGTACCACCACCAATATCAACAATCATGCTTGCTGATGGATCGTGTACCGGTAAACCTGCACCGATTGCTGCCGCCATTGGTTCCATAATGGTATATACTTCGCCTGCACGAGCACCCGCTTGTTCAGCAGAATCGATCACGGCACGACGTTCTACTTGAGTAATACCTGAAGGCACACCGATAATCATGCGAGGACGTACCAATAGACGACGATTGTCGTGTACTTCCCGAATAAAGTAACGCAACATGCTTTCAGTTAATTCAAAGTTTGCAATAACCCCGTCACGCATTGGGCGACATGCAATAATATTTTCTGGTGTTTTACCAAGCATTTCTTTTGCCAGTTTACCGGCTGCCAAAACTTGTTTGGTATCGTTTCGTACTGCAACCACGCTTGGTTCATTCAATACGATTCCTTGACCAGGCACATACACCACAGTGTTTGCGGTTCCTAAGTCAATTGCCAAATCGTTTGAAAATAAACTAAACAAACGACGTGCAGGGAAAAAATTTCTCATTGTTTTACCTCAAATCAAAAATCTGCTTCTATAATTAAAGAAACGCCTTGCGTTTTGAAAACATTTTGGGTGACCAAACCATTCACCGGCATATCCCAAGTTAATGATAATGTTGGATAATAGCTATGACATTCGCTATCTGGTGCAAAATCATAGAACAAACCTAACATTACATATTCTCTCATCCAACGAGAACGCTCGCTGAGTAATTGAAGATTTGGTTGTGGGACTAAATTACTTGAAACTGACCAGCAATCATTGTCATGGAAAATAATTGCATATGAAAATCTAAATCCTAATTTATCGCGGATACCTTCAAGCGTAACCCATGGAACAAAACCAATAGTTATACCCGGATCAACATTTGCTGGTGCAATGATTGCGCCAAAATTGGTAGGTTCTAGAAGCGCGGGCATTCGTTGTAATGAGGTGCGTGAAAAGCGTTTTCCTACACGAAACTGAGCTCCAGCTTCAACATCTTCTTTGAGAATACAGTTTGCATTCAACTCACCATACATACCCCAATGACGATCTCCGCCAATTGAAATTGATGCCGGATTATAAATATTTCGCGCAGGCGCTGCTGGCAAATACACACCAACTTGAGCACCAATATCATAGCGTTTTAAACGGTGTTTATAATCACCGGTATGAAAGAATCGAAGATATAATTCAAAATCAGTTAACGCAGTTTTTGACCAAATGCCTGGTTCTGTTTGAAGATAAGTTTTTATAAGTTCATTAGTAAGAAAGATTTCGCGTTCATCACCGGGTCCGAGTATTACACCACGTAATAATTCACGATTACGAATCATATTCATGCGAGAATTAACATGAATCACACCACCATCAATACCAATAGCAACGTTAGGATGCAAAACGCTGTAAAAATTAAAGGCTGCACCAAATGCATCAAAACGACCCGCTATGTTCCAGCGTACTGGTCCTAGAAATCCTTGAAAATCTGAACGGAATAAACTTGAGGTGGTAATGCCTGCAGTTTGCAATGCTTGATCCAGCTCATTGGAATCATAGATACCAAAAATATCAAATAATCCTAAGTTTTGATCTTTTGATTGGCACCAGGAACTGTTAGCAAACATGCCATACAACTGAGCTGAATAACGAATACCATAAGGAGAAGCGTCTTGACGAATAAAAGGTTTATAAAATAAATAATTAACTAAAAATCTATTATCTTCTAAACCCCACACCAAACAATTGAGGAATATAAGAATAAAAAAAGGAGAATGACGTCGCCATGCAACCATACGTACTATCCTGCTGTAGCGGTGTAGTTATTTGTTTAAAGCATGCTCTAGTTTACAATGCAACAAGTATCATGGCAATTTTGAAAAATTAACTCTTTGTTATAAGCATTGGAAACAAACGATTTGGTGTGAGATAGTTCACAAATTCTCGACGCGTAACATAATCATAAAGAACATTTAATTCTTGCACTCGTTGGTCTGAATCACTTAATTGTTGATTCAATGAAGGCAAACCATCATTATTAATTTTTCGTTGATTCAGAAGACTCAATAATGTACTAGCTGCTCGCAATTTAACTATGGTTTCTAATGTTTGAAAATTAGTAATTTCCCATTCCACTTCAGCTTTCAATTTAAACCCAAGAGCAGTTTTTGAAAAATATTCTCTGAGAAAAAAATCAAATTCTTGGTCATATTTAATTTTAGTTTTTAGTGGATTCAAAATCTTATCTAAACGTGCCATTTCTTGAGCATAAAATATTTTAATATCCGGCGGTTGAGGAATGAATTGATGATGTGAAACTTCGGATGCTAAGACAATTACTGGAATTATGGATAAAATAATCTTGTACATATGATTCACTAATATAAATTATTGGATCGTACATGAAGAATTAGATTTTTTTTGCTGTTTCAAGAAAGCATATTTGCTTGCAAATTGATCTTGTAACATATGTAAATGAATTGTGTTACTATAAGCCAATCCCTCCATTACACTTTCCATTTGCATACGATGCCAGTCTCTGTCAGGGTCTATTAATTTACCCATCTCAGCAATCGCAATTCTCGCATCCAGAGCTTTACAATTTAACCCAATTTGTTTGTATTGGCAGAGTCTCTCTTGTCGCTTATAATCATTGTCAAATATTTTCCAGGCTTCCATTTGATTTAGCTTAATAATTTGTTGATCTAATATAGAAATTTTTTGCTCTAATTTAACTTCTGCTGAAGTTGGAATTCTCACATACTCCTGAGAACAAATATTCATAAAACCACATGCCGTCATCAAATATATCATAATCATAGTATTTCTCCTTTGAATATTGTATTAAAAAACTAAATTGAATTTAATTAGTGCTCTCCTTTAAATTACCCGATTCATTAATCATTTTAACAAATTCTTTTCTCGCTTGTAGGTCCACCATCAACCAAATGACTGCAGCCTTATTTTTGTCTGCCTCGATTAGACGCTTGATGGCATTAATAGCTACAACAAGCTCTGCTTTACGGCCATCATTTAAAGCATCAAGAATTTTAAAGCGTGTTTGCATTAAAAGATATTCAATTTTTCGTGTTTGACATTGAGCTTCTATTAGCTGCAACTTTATATCAACATGATTTTTTTTTAAATACTCGATTTTAAATTCTGGCCACTTTTGCTTTTTATCTGGTGAAATTGTGTCAAACAATACATCATACTTTGCCTTGAGATCTAACAATGCTTTTGCTTCATCTCTTTGCAAATAAGTATTATCAGCGCCTCGTAAAAAGTTAGAAAAAACAAGTAATAAATACCGTACATTCATGAGCAATTCTCCTTTTTCTTAGAGTATTGTCATAACGCCTCTGCACTCAATAATTCATAAAACGGTTTATTATATTCATACGCTTTAATATATTCATCACGATATTCTTGGGCGATTTCTTCAAATGTTGGATTGCCCTGTTCATCAACCTCGTACTCATGGGGTTTATGAAATCCGGTACTATGTATTGCATCACCATGCCAATGTTGTGTAGTATCCTGGAACTTTGTTTCATGCCACTCTTCTACTCCGCTAAAATTATTGCCTAAATCATTCCACTCCAACGCCTCGGGCATAAAGGGTATATCGCAGTAATCGCAAAATTTTTGAATTGTATTAGAAGGATCATTATATAAGTCTTCGGTAGATAGTATTAAAGGTTTTTTTTCACTAATCGTTGAAAGAGCATGGTAAATATCTAAACATGATTTATATCCTATTGCGTGCGCTAAATTATTGATGACGCATTTAGATCTATTATAGAAAGATATAGTAGTTGCGTGCGGCTTTCTTAAAAGGAACACAAAATAAACATTTGGATCATTTAAGAGTTCTAAATCTTTTGTTATAAATTCATCAATTGCAAAACTCATTTCTTTTACAAATATCGGATAATTTTTAGCCGCTAGCAAAATCTGAGCTTTAGATTCCATATAAGTATTTGATGCATCATCTCTATACCAATGCGTATAATGGGGATAATGAATACTATTAAAAGCTTTTTGTGATGGTTCATGAAAAATTTTAAAATCACCACGAGCCTGCATCATTCGAGTGAATGCCACAGAAAGCGAACGCGGTGGTGAAATAAGATAAATAATTTTATGATGCGCATGCATGGATACTTGAGAAATTAATAATAGTATAAATAATAGATTACGAGAATGCATGATCAGACCTCTAGCTTAAATAATCATTAAATATCAAACCAAATTATAGAGATAATTGTATGAATAACCAAAATACCCTTGAAAATATCTTACATCTTCTAAAACAGAAATCACTCATTATCTGGGATAATGATGGCACCATTATGGGCACAAAGGATTTGAATGATCGCAGTCATGAGCGCATTATTCTGCCGAATATTAAAGAGATTATGACTTCAGTCCCTGCGTTACAAATCATCTGTTCGGGCTTTAAATCACCTGAAACTGAAACAAAAAATTATGATACCGAGGGCGTGATTAAACGATTTAAAAACCTAATGCACGAATTACCGCTCAAAGCGGCAATCTTTTCACCCGCTATAGGTGGAACTGAATGCTGGGTAATGATAAAAAAAGATTCTGGAAATATTGAAGTACGAAAAGCACACGAAGATTCTCGCTACAATCAATACATTGGTCATTTTAAAAAGCCTGATATTGGGATGTTCATTGTTATAAATGATTTAGCAAAAGAATTTGGCCAAGATGTCAAAAAAAGTGACGTTATAATGATTGGCGACACGTTACAAGATCAACAGTTTGCCGAAAATGCAGGAATTGATTTTATTGATGCTGAAGTCATACACAGGGCATCTTAGTCATTAACTTTTTCCGATGCATCGTTGCATGAGTTATGGCGGGACGATATATTAGCAAATTGCCCAACAGTAGGTTGCATTATTACAATTATCTGTCGAGCGCGCCTTGATAAAGTGTGTTGTGCAATAAAAGCTGTGTTAGTTTGAGCTAGATCACTATTATAATACCCTGATACATGCTTTGCTTTCTTATTAACATAGTCTTTCTCAGGATTTTCAGAACATATTACATTTATTGATAATAACAACAGACACATAATCATAATATACTCCTTTTTTATAGGAAGTTGAGATACTTTCTGGAGGAGAGAGGGGGATTCGAACCCCCGATTCCGGTCATCCCGGAATAACCGCTTTCGAGGCGGCCGCATTCGACCACTCTGCCATCTCTCCATGATAAACTAAGGATAATTGATATTTCTAGTATTGAAAAGATTAGTCGATGAGGGATTATCCTGCAATATCATGGCCAAATTATTCATTACAGAAAAATACATTACGGAAATTAAACACGTCTTTTTTTGACCGCGTCAATCACATTCCAGATTCTTTCTTCTTTAATTTTAAGAAAGTGGGAATCTGATTGAACCATTCTTACGTCTTGTTTTGCAAAAAGATTTATGCGTCGAGCAGTACGCGGTTGATAGCGCATTTCTGGATGTATTTCAAAATATTCTTCTCTAGCCTTAATTTCAGCAGAATTTTGATCATCGGCTGCAAAAAGCGCCATTGAACACAAAAAAGTAAAAACGATTATTTGTTCCATTTTGATGTCACCTTTAACGCTATTTGAATTGTAGCTTCCATATCAGCATTATAATTATTACCAGAAATACCATCAAAGGTAAGTTTACGCTTTTTAGGCACTGAATCTGCTTCTATTTTTAATACTTTATTTGTTTCTTTATTATTGGAATTATTTTTACGCTTTTTATTATTGGTTGCACCAATCGTACTTGCTACTATACACAGAAGAATTAAAAATTTATTCATGGAAAATTCGATCAATTCTTAAAAATATTACTAATGTAAAGATATTTTAATCAATAATGGATTTTTAGCAATCAAAAAAAAGCATATTTTAAGCATTAATCGCTTGAACTTTATGGGCTATCACTTGACCAGCTTGCACTTCGTATTCATAGTCGTTATCAATTGATGACTGAATCACAGGATCAATGTTTATCGCATCCTTTTTTAGCAGCATCACGACCGTTGAACCACCAAATTCAAAATAGCCCATTTCATCGCCTTTAGTGATTTTGATATCAGGAGTATAGGTTGTTTTGATACGTCCGACACATAACGCACCCACCGGAATAATACACATAGACCCAAAGGGAGTATCTTGAAGTTTAATTAATCCCCGCTCATTCTGCTGTAATACTGGAACACCACAGAGATATGAAATCATATTAACCGACTCATATTTTCCATTGATCATATGTATAGTTTCGGGAATCCCTGAACATGGCGCATGAAAGCGATGATAATGATGTGGCGCTATACGCACTACAATTATGGTACCACCGATGAATTCTTGCGCTAACGCTGTATCATTTAAAAATTTTGGTAAGGTAAATTGCGCATTTTTTACGTGAAAGTTTAACTGTTCATCTATTGGTGCCACCCAAATATAACCATCTGCTGGTGAACACAGAAAATCTTCATTCTGATTAAAAGGACGCGCAATCGGTTTTAATTGACGACTAAAAAAATCATTTAATGACGTAAATGACTTGAGAGGCTTTACTAATTCAGATTCATTAACGTTTACATCATAAGAACGCTTAAATAACGGAATAGCGTACTTACTCACTCTAGTGTCAGCAAATTTACCTGCCAAGGTACTGACTAGACTATTATTGGTAATAAAACTTCGCATAGCCGAACCAATGCGGCTAGAATATAAAAATCGCAACGACCACGTACTCTGGCACGCGGGCTTATCCTGATTCATGATATAATTGCCAAGTACAAGAAAAAGAAGTATAAAAAGAACAATAAACCTTTTATTCATAACACCTATTCTTTATTTCTAACTGTTAATTTACCAATAACACATTTAATTGTATAGATACTATGTTTGATGCATTATCTCAAAAGATTTCTTCCCTTTTTTCTTTAGGCTCCCACTATCGCGAACAAAAAAACGTAGAGGAAGTAAGCGCTTCTATTCGTGAAGCATTGCTTGCTGCTGACGTTCCGGTAGCATTGGTCGACCAATTTTTACAAGATGTAAAAACTTCATATTCAAAAGCAGGTACTCAACTTACTACCTCTGAAAAGCTTCTCTCTTGCCTCTACGACAAGTTTAAACAATTATTGGGCGATGAAACCACAAATACCTTTCATATCAACTTTCCTTCTATAATTATGATGGTTGGCCTGCAAGGCTCTGGAAAGACAACTACCATCGGAAAATTAGCTACCTATTTTTCTGAACAAGCTGAAAGAAAGAATAAAAAACGTTCTATTTTAGCAGTTTCATTAGACTTTCAACGCCCGGCAGCAGTTGACCAACTTGAACAAGTAGCAAAACAAGCTGAAATTGATTTCTATCGCGCAAAATCGACTTCGGTGCTAGAAGCTGCACAAGAGATAAGCAAAATTGCCTCACAACGAACCTACGACCTGATTCTGGTAGATACCGCAGGTCGCTTACACGTTGATACCACCTTGCTCAATGAGCTCTCAGAAGTAAAAAAAATAATTGAACCCCAAAAAACTATCTTGGTTCTTGATAGCATGACCGGCCAAGAATCCTTGCGAGTAGCACAAACATTTAATGAAGCTACCGGAATTGATGGTGCAATTTTCACCAAATTAGATAGTAACGCCAAAGGCGGTGCGGTGATTGCGTTCAAACAAAGCGTTAATAAGCCAATATTCTTTACCGGATTTGGCGAAAAACTCACCGATCTTCAACCATTCCACCCTGATCGAATCGCAAAAAGAATCGTAGGCATGGGGGATTTACAGACACTTCTTGAACAAGCTGAACAAAAAATTAAACAATCAGAGCAAGAAGCGCTGTATAAATCGATAAAAAAGGGATCATTTTCATTGGTTGACTTTGCTCAGCAAATGTCTATGATGCAACGACTTGGTTCATTGCAGAGTATTATGAAAATGATGCCTGGAGCCGCACAGCTCAATATGACCCCAGAGATGATGGATCAAGGGGAAAAACAGCTTAAAAAATTTAAAGCAATTATTGATTCAATGACCCTCAAAGAAAAGCTCTATCCTAAATTATTAAACAAATCTCGCTTGCAACGTATCGCTCGTGGGGCTGGTGTAAACACACAGGATATAACTCTTTTGCTCGAGAGATTTGAACAAAGTCAGCAATTTGCTAAACTTTTTAAGAATATGAATGGAATTAATCGCTTTTTTAAACAGTAAATTTCTAGAAAGGTATCTATGTCAGTTAAAATTCGCTTAACCCGCACGGGCAAAAAGAATGCTCCTTCTTACCGTATTGTAGCTATTGATTCACGTAAAAAACGTGATGGCGAATCATTGGAGATCTTGGGATCATACAATCCAATCACCGGTCAAGTAATGAACTTCAATCAAGAATCAGTTGATACTTGGATCAAAAATGGCGCTGAAATGTCTGACGCTGTAAAGAAAATTCAAAAATTACACCGCAAATCAACCGCTGCTTAAGAGCTATGGCAAAACAATTAATCTCATACATTGTTAAGCAACTGGTTACTAAACCTGATGTAGTCACTGTGACGGAAGTTACTGCTGACAACAATAAGCACCTAGTACAGGTATGCGTTGCTCCACAAGATTTAGCGCGTATCATTGGTGGTGAAGGTCGTTTATTTCGCGCCTTACAAACCATAGTTCGTCTTGCAAATAGTCATCAAGAAACTGATTTGGTAGTTGATACAGTCGAATGAATATATCCGTTGCCACGCTTTTTCCTGAGCTGTATCGACCATTTTTTTCCACAAGTCTCCTTAAGCGTGCTCAAGAACAGAATAAGGTATCATTACATTTAACCTCCCTTCTTGAGCTTTGCACTCCTTTAGAGCGTATAGACAGCCCTATTGCCGGCCACGGTAGCGGCATGCTTCTTAAACCTGAAATTATTGAATCAGTAATAAGTAAACATGAAGCCCAACATGGCAAAGCGCTCAAAATCTTTTTTTCTCCGCACGGTAAAGTATTGGACCAGGATTTGGTAAAAGAGCTTGCTCAAAAGCTTCAACAACAATCCCATATGATGCTTTTGCCTGCTCGTTACGAAGGAATGGATGCACGCGTTGAAGAGGAATATGCAGATTACATTATTTCTTTAGGTGATTTTGTATTAATGGGTGGCGATATTCCAGCAATGGCTCTTATCGAGGCTGTACTCCGTTTGATTCCTGGAGTAGTAGGCAAACAAGAGTCGGTTACTGAAGACTCATTTAGCCACGCTTTCGTGGATCATCCCCATTACACAGCACCCGATGAATGGCATGGTAAAAAAATACCGTCTATTCTCAAAAGTGGTAATCATCAAGCAGTTGATGCCTGGCGCAATGAAGAAGCTGCAAAAAGAACGGTTTTAAACCACTTTGACTGGCTTCGCAGTCATAACCCTACTGCCGAACAAAAAAAGCTTGCCTACAAGAATATTCCATCGCATTATGCAGTATTAATGCACGACCAAGTGCTTCTGCAAGGTGGCGTTGAGGGTACGACCTCAGTGACTTCGATCGATATCCATGACATAGCTCGCTCTGCACGAACCTATGGGTTAAAAGGCTATTCGATTGTTACGCCTTTGATTGATCAACAAAAAATTGTAAAAACTCTTCTTGATTTCTGGCAACAAGGCGTAGGTATTACCTACAACCCTTCTCGCCATGATGCTTTGAATAATGTCTCTTGTCTTTCATCTATAGATGAGGTCATAGCACACATTGAAGCAAAAGAAGGCAAAAAACCTTTGCTGATTGCAACATCAGCTAAAGAGAGTGATAAAACTGAAGCAAAACGTATAACCTACCACGACCAAGATCTCGTATGGCGCCATGATCGCCCCGTATTGTTCATATTTGGCACGGGACATGGATTGAACCCGGCCCTTATTCAACAATGTGATTATTTACTGCTGCCGTTGATTGGGTTTACATCCTTCAACCATTTATCAGTAAGAACTGCTACGGGAATTATTTTTGATCGTTGGCTAGGCATAAATCCAAAAAAGCTTTATACTGCTTAAAAAGTCTGCAGTCCAAGGATGCACATGAAAGCTAAAAAATATACTAAAGAAACCATCCTCGATATTGGTATTCTTGAACGCTCTGTGCCTGAATTACATGTTGGCGATGCTGTTGCAGTAGCTCAACGTATCAAAGAAGGCGATAAAGAACGTACACAAACCTTTGAAGGCGATATCATTTCTATCAAGAAACATGGTATTTCCTCAACCTTTACCGTTCGTCGTATTGGTGCTAATGGTGTTGGTGTTGAACGTGTTTTCCCTATGTTCTCTCCAATGATCGAATCCATTAAGCATTTGCGTTCTGGCGAAGTTCGTCGCGCAAAACTCTATTTTATGAGAAATCGTATTGGTAAGGCGGCTCGTGTTCGTGAAAAAGTTGTTTCAAAAGAACAAGCGCCTACTTCTAAGTAAGGCTTCATATAATTCAATTCTTGTTGTTCTTCTTTGTTTACTTGGTGGTTGCCAACGCAAGACAAAGGTAAGCAAAGAGGAACGCGCAAGATTATCAATGAGCGAAGAAGCACGTCTTATTGAGATACCATTCCCTCCTCATAGTGGCATAGAAATTATTGATCGCAACGAAAATTCGATGATTTTTGCGTGTCATTCCCTTCTTAAAGAATCAGATATACCCACCTATTTCCCAAGAGAATTACAACGTGCTGGCTGGCATAAAAAGGCTGCGTTTAGCTGTGATGAAGAATTGTTGTGGATATATGAAAAACCAATGAGTTTAATTACGGTACGTTCACCGCGCAACAATCACCCATTGGTCTATTTTTATATCAAGAATAAGTAATTAAGACTTAGCTCTCTCCTTTATGGTTAAATAAAGTCCTGCCACATTAATACACGGACAACAGCAAACATAGCAACAAATTGCCCCTGGATGACAAGTCACGGGAATTCCATATGTTTTTTTTATATACGTCATACAGAAACTTTCTTTTTGCTCTTTTTGCATTGCTATTCCCGACGGAATTGAGGTTTGTTGAACAACATTACTTTGTTCACCTGAATGTAAAAGAGTGACCCCTAATACAACAACACTTATGAATTTGTTCATTTGAATTTCTCCATTACAAATAGCGCCTAATATAACTCAAAATAAATAAAAACGTAACTTCAAGATGATATCTATTATTGCATTCAAGCCATGCAAATACAGTAATATAGAAAGATATATTAGGGGGATGTATGGTAATTTTTCTTATATTTTTATTGAGCAATGCAGCTCACGGTCAAGAGCAGTTTGATCTAAAAGATATCAATATTGATAATGCAATGAAGTGTTATTGCTCGAAAACAAAATCACATCTTGGCGATTTTGAGGAAATGTGCAAAACACTTTATGATTTAAAGCCCAAAGAAGTTAAAACATCATTAAAAGAGCTTGTTACATCGCTTGAAAAACAACTAGGCATACAACAAGATCGTCAAGGTCACTGGAAAATCGGCTGGCTGAGTGGCAATTCTGCTTTTGCAATTTACGCAATAATTTATGCAATATCATCATCAGACTGTGCTGCAGGGGTTGGTTATGGCTTCGGAACATCAGCAGCCGCTTTGAATGCGCTATATTTAATTGGGTCGTATGCATACCGCAAAAAAAACACCTCCTTTATGGAACAGCTTAATAGCGCTTATCACGGAGTATTTTCTTTGAGAAATAAATTGAAAAAAGATGGAACATTTGAAAACATTTGATAATAAAAAATGGCACTCATTAAGAGTGCCATAATCTTCAAAATCAATGTTATTTTTTTTGTTCTAATTGCACTTGCTCTTTGAGCTGTTTCTGTTTTTGACGTTCCATTTCGCGACGTCTATTTTGCATATCCTTCTCACGAAGTTTTGCCATAGCTACTGCACGTTGTTTTTCTTTGTTAGGTTCTTTTTTAGAATCATAGTTACCATAGCTAAATGATTGTAATGAGCTTGCCTGCATAATAACCATTAACAAAATATATGCTCTATTCATTTTTACTTCCCTTATTTTAACTATATATTATTCAGAATAAAGAATTGGATTGATTTTTTTCAATAATTTTAACCTTTAAGGAAATGCCATGGAAAATATAACACCAGCCTATTTATATAAAATTGTTGATCCGCAAGACTGGCAAGAGAGCGCAACATTAGAAAACCTTAAACTTGCGTCGGTTGATAATGAATTCATTCACTTCTCAACCGAAGAACAACTAGAACGCATCCTGACCAAATACTGGTCCGATCGCGCCTATGTATTATTAAAAGTTGATACCACCCAATTACCTGGTGAAATGAAATTTGAAACCAATCCGGGGGGGGCTGCTAAATACTATCATCTCTATAATGGAGCTATACCTTTAAAATCTGTAACAATCGTATCTAAATAAGAAAAGTCACTATGAAAAAATTTCTTATCTTTATGACCTTAATAATAAATTTAATTTGCTCCGCAACCGAGCAAATAGTGCCGGATTTCTTGTTTAAAATTGTAGATCCAAAAGACTGGCAAGAAAGCGCATCGTTAGAAAACCTTAAACTTGCTTCTGTTGATAGCGAATTCATTCATTTTTCAACCGAAGAACAGCTAGAACGCATACTCACAAAATATTGGTCCGATCGCGCCTATGTATTATTAAAGGTTGATACCACCCAATTACCTGGTGAGATGAAGTTTGAAACCAATCAAGGTGGTGCCGCAAAATACTATCATTTGTATAATGGTGCTATTCCTTTAAAAGCTGTGACCATAGTTAAATAAATAAGTAAATATAAAAGCAGGTTCAATAAAAGTTGAACCTGCTTTTATATTTAGTATCTTTTAAAAAAGATCATCTGATACATGATCTACATTCATCGGATGTGTTTCTTGTGGCAAATGACTTTTTTCAAATGTTGAAGAACCAACAAAACGCTGATTCACTTGTGGATTATTTACCGGCTGATTAGAAAAATTACCATAAAAAGGTTTTTTTCCATACGCTTGCTGCGTTACACGTGGATCTTTAAGCACTGGGGGACGTCTATTAAAACCAGGTCTGTTTGGCATAGGCGCTGAGCTATACGGCCTTGGTGCTGGCGCATTTGAACCCTGTTGAGGCACTAAAGGCGCTTGTTGTGTTTGTGGTCTTGGCTTACTAACCATAGCTGATGGCGTTTGAGCTATTGATGTAGCAGTGTTATTCACACTACGTGCAACACCTTCAAACAATGCCAACGCGTTAACGCTTAACAACGCACTTAATGTTAAAAGTATTTTATTAGTAGGTTTCATATAATTCTCCTTTATTATTGTTTATAGATTTCATTACTACTTATTAAATTCTTCAAAAGGATCTTCATAAACGCTTTCGCGATCAAGTTCCATATCTTGTGAAATTGATGATAATGCCGCTTCTCGGTGTGCAATTGCTCTCTCACGACGATCTAATTCCTGCTCACGCTCACTCAAGGTTGCTTGAGCATTGCGCTGCATTTCAGTTCTCTGCAGAACATTATCACGTTGATGCATATTTATATGGCGATTAACTTCTCCATAAGAATCATAGCCATCATCAATATATTCTTCATAATATGTTGGTGAAGATTCGTAATAAACAGGGGTTGATTGGTAATAAACGGGTTCACGCTCAATGTAAACAGTTTGGGGTTGTGATGCTTGATTAATCATAGCTCCCAGTGCCATACCCCCTAAAACACCACCTGCAATGGCACCGCCCCTTCCAGCCTCTATAGCGAAAGAAGCAAATAATGGTATTAAAAGCGCATAAAGAATATATTTCTTCATTAAAAACCCTTATTTTGCTCTTATTTTTATCTTCTTTAGGATACAAAAAGGGCTTGCTAAGACGCAATACATGTGGATTGTTTACATGAAAAACATTTTGCATAATTTTATTCACTAAATTATGCAAAATACAAAATAGATACTTCAATAAAATTGCAAAACACCCGGTAAAAATATTTTCTAATAAAAACATAATTAAAAAATTGATTAAATATATCACAGAATATATATTGTTAAAAAAATAATTATACACCTGGAAAACAATGAGCCTTATTATAATTTTGTTATGTCTTATCACATGTATAACAAATACCGCAGACAACAGTAATGAAAATAATAACAATAAAAGAAAATTAGACGCTACTGATTTACAAATACAAAAAGCTGTTAAATATACGCAAATCATACGATTTAATTTTAAAAATGATGAAGAACTTAATGTTGTAGATAATCTTGCTCAATATCTGCGCGCTAGGGAAAAGAGCGTTATAAATGATATTTCTGCAACGTTTGATCATCCTAATGAATTGACCATTGACGTGCCTTTCGAATGCAATTCAAAAATCATATTACCCGCGATACTTAAAGCACTTCCAAATGGTACTGAACAGCAGGTTATAAAATCTCTGCTAAATAATGCAAAATTTAGTTATGCGGAAAAATGCCACGCAATGCAGAATGCTGAAAGATTTTTTCATTTTATCGGTACATTTGACTATCTAACTAGCTATATCAACGAAGATGCGATCTTACCATATTTAATAGAACAAAATGATCTAAATACGCCGCAGAGTGATTTTGATTATTTGTATGCATTAGAACTCAAAAAATTGGAAAAAGAACAAAAAGACAAAAAAATAGTTTATTTACCAGCAGTTAAAGATAAGTTATTAATCCGAGCACTCAATGTAACGCTTAATAAAATTTTACAGCAAGTACAATTGCACAATGCAAAAGATATTGAAAAAAAATTGTATATTAACTTAATGACAACCCAGAATGTTCATATTATTGCCGCAATATTTGGGTTACCCCAATTTAGATCCCACGAAACTGTATCACTATTATTCCAAGAATGCATTATTAACAATTTATGCAATCTTTATCAATTTGATGGCTTTATGAAATATCATAAAGCGCTAGAATTTCCTTTTATCACTGAAAATTTAATGCTTGAAACCTACAAAGGCACAAAATGTTTTCAAGAATTTTACGCGAGCTACTCTTTATCCACGATGCAAAATACGCATCATGCTCGACAATTTCAAGAATTTATTACAACGCCAGAAACAATAAATCGCGCTTTCTATTCTAACATTTCCTCAACAGATCGCACCGATGACCCGCAAATAATTGCAGAAAAATTATTAACACAAAAATAACAGGAGGCGACAAACGCCTCCTCTTTATTTAAGAAATTTATCTATCCATGCTTGTGCAATCAAATCAGGCGTTTCCCAGTATTATTTTCTAACAAATACTATGAGAAACGCCTATCTTAAAAGAAAAATATAATTTTTTATTGCTGGTAATTTCATAAAATGAGTATGTTTATTATAAAATAACTTATTATAGTAATGGAGCCCTGATGTCTTTACATCCGATTAAATATATATTTTTCACTTGCCTGTCTTTATCATTATTGGCTACCGAATTCCCCCAAACAGTTCTGTTGCAAGATATAAACGCTCAATTGATACAATTTCGCACCAACCGGCTTAAAACTAATGAGCAGATCGAATGTTTTAGAAAAGTGCCTATTTTTTCAACTATCGCGACACAAAAACAGCCCATCATGCTCCCTATCACTCATGGGGATTTCATGCAATTTTTAGATTTTTGTTCAAAAAAAGATGAATCTCATGAAGCCCTAGAGACTTCTTTCGGTAATATTGATAAAGGTATCGCAGTATTAGATGCCCTACAATTTCCTTACCAGAAACTAAAACGAAAAAACGAAGAACAAACACAACATTCAATAAAAAAACCCAAAGAAGAAAATGAATCGACTCAAGAAAAAATCATTTTTCTATTTCCTGATAACTCACTCTATCCAGTAGAAGGAAATTTGGCTTTACGATTGAAGGAAACGCCTAACTCAGTATTAAACGAACTGTATGAGGATTTTCAACAACCAAAAACATTAAAAGTTACTATCCCCTTCAAAGTTGAAAAACAAATTATGGCTTCGTTTATTAGCTACTGGGAGAATCTAGATGAATTTATTCTTATAAGAGATAGATTAACTGAATCAATCAATCAGACGCCCTCATTAAATTTTATTAAAGAGCAATCTGACAAAATGAAAAAAGTATACGAACTTGCACATTATCTTGAACTTAAAAATCTAGAAGTTCAACTTGCCGATGCATTACTGTACAGTAAGTATTTACAGGATGTTCTAGCAATCGAACAACTTCTATCAACAAACCTGCCATTTCAAGAACTTATTAAAAAAGCAAAAAATTTAATAGCATTGCACGTCGTGGAACCGCAAAAAAAATACAATGGTTCGACATTTACCATTGAAAACAAAAAAATTGAATCAATGCAAACAATCATCAATTCAATTGCAATACTTTATGATTTTTTTTCTGATGGTATAACATTTGCATTACATCACAATAAGAAACAACTCGCACTTTTCTTATTTAATATTCTGCAAGAATCAACTGATCCATATTTTGCATCAACATCCATTTTGATGCAATTTTCTGATGCCGAATTACCTCTTACAACAAAAAGCTTAGATTTAAGATATTTTATAGAAAAACTTAATGTAGTTTTAATTTCCATAAAAGATGTCGAAGTTGTTGAACAATATGTTGATTCCATCATGCAATTACTCACTCAATTGGGTTTAAACGAAGAAGAAACAGAAAAAATAAAAGATACGGTGTATATAAATTGGAATATAATTTTGTTCGATAATCCTGAGGTAACCTCATTTGCGCAAAACAAATTTAAACGTGGATTCGAGCAACATTTAGATAATTTGAACAAAACCACCGGTAAAAATTATCGCAACTATAAATCAGCAGCAATGCATTCACTCACTATGCGAATATATAGAATGGATGGATCTTATGAAGTGTTGCGCAAAAATTCATTTTCTAAACAAGATCAATTAACGATTCTTACTGGAAGATTTGCTTCAAAATTGATTTGATATACCAAAATTAAAAAGAACGGGACTCAAAGTATGAGTCCCGTTCTTTTTAATTTTATGAATTTAATGCATTATTAACTACATCTGCTAATGATTGCGCCGACCAACCAGCACCTTCTCTGCGCATAATTTCTCGACCATTGACAAAAACAATGATGGTTGGGAATCTTCTTACCCCATACCGAGAAGTAACTGCACGGTTATTGCCACTCACTTCTAAGAAAGCAACATTTGGATCTGCTGAAAATAGATTAGAAGCTGCATTAAAAATTGGAGCTAATCGGCCACATGGTGCACATCCTGGTAAAAAGAATTTTACAATCACCACTTTTTTGCTTGATAGATATTGATCAAAATTACCAACGTTTTGCACAACAGCAAATACATTAAGTTGAGCCACTATTAATAAACCCAATACGTAATTCTTCATTCACCTACTCCTTTATAAGCTGTTCAAAGACATACTTACTGTGTTAAAGAGCATCTTGCATTTTCAATAGTTTATTATTGTTCTTTCTATCTGACACGAAACTAAAGACAAAAAAATAGCGATTGATATACTTATTTTAAATTTATTAGTTATTAATCAAATAGTTATTGAAAGTGATGCTATGATTAAATTATCCATAAAATATGCAATATTCATTTTTGTCCCAATAATTTTGGCACATGAAAATAACAATCAAATGACATCATATGTCACAGCTTTACATCAAGGATTTAATGAACCATTAAATTCGCAGTTCGTTGAATCTCTAAAACAACAGTTCCCTAATAATAACAAAGAATTTGAACGTCAAGTGCTATTGCCTCAAACAATCTCTCGCAGTTTTGCAATAGAAGAGCCTGCTGAAATAGTAACCGCAGCCTTTCCTACCGCCTATACTTCACTAGATTTTATTGCCGAAAATTATAGCATTTGGAAAGCACGTAATCATTATCTTGTATTAAGAGATAAAAATATTGTCACCAATTTTGAAAGTGCTGCTGGTTTAATCTACAAAGAAACAGATAAAGCATTATGGATAGCACAAGATCGAACAAAACAGGATGCACATATATTGGTAATATCCAAAAGCGATAATTCAATAGTGAAATTTCCTTTGCAGTATACAAGTGTAGAATCATTTCAACATGAACCTCTATCCAAATCATTTTATTTAGTTTGTTATCCACTCAATATGAATCGGAGCTTGTACAAAATATCTGAGGATCAACCATTCACGAAACAATTGATGCATGAATTTGTTAATTCAAGTCGAGAGTATAGCTGTCACCAAGCATATCACTTGTTAAATGATCAGTTTTTTTTATTTGACAGTATAAATGATGATAGATGTTCAATTGTTGATCTAACAAATAAGAATGTCATTTCGTACATTGGAAAAAAAGACAAGAGAGTTCAAACAAAACTATCCCATTCAAAAAATATGCTTGCCCTCGTTGGTGATAAAATTAAATACAACTCTACACGCTTTAGCGTAATTATGTATGATATCTCTAACCTTCAACAACCTATAAAAGTTAAGCATTTGAAATTTAATAAACCCATTATTGATATGCAGTTTATTCCCGGTCAAGATCATAAAATTATCGTCGTAACGAATGAACCAAGCAGTCAAAGACTTCGACTTTATGATAGTCAATCAGATTTATTCGTGGATATACACACCGACTTTATAAATCATGTTCGCATTAATCAAGAAACCCTCTATTTTTATAACTTCTTAGATAAAAAAGTAACAAATTGGGAAAATAACGAAGTGGACAGAGACAAAAAGGCACTATATAAGGTTGATTATAAAGCATTATATATGTATCAATTATTGAAAGCATCAAAGCAATCACCGCTCGTGCCCACAGAATTTAATCTCACCAGGGATTCTCGTTTAGAAGCTCCTGAATACAATTAAGCACAATAAAAGGCGCCGATATTAGGCGCCTTATTAATTATAATACTTTGTTATTGCAATGCTTTAGTTACTGCTTGCGTGATATATGAAACAGAACAAGAACCAACATGTCGCATCACTTCTCTACCATCTTTATAGATGATAACTGTAGGGTAATTTTTAACACCTAAAGATTTAGCTTTGTTGCCATTGATTTCAAGAAATGCAATATCATTGTGTTGTGCAAAATTATTCGATGCTTTTTGAAATTCTGGAGCTAAGCTATTACACGGCTTACAAAGAAATGGTGCATAAATTTTTACTATGACCACTTTCTTGCTTGAAAGATATGGTGCAATAGTATCAACATGATGTACTACTGCTGATAAGGAAATTGAAGCTATAAGTGAAAGCGCTAATGTATAATTTTTAAACATAATTAGTTTCCTTTATATATACTTTTTATTGTAGCTCATTAATTATTCTTGTAACCTTTTACAGCACTTACCATTTAAACAGTTATACATCGATATTCTTATGCTTTTGTTTTTATTAATAGCTTCATTAATTCACTGCAATGAAAATCTTTCAATCAACGACAACAGGCCTGCGTTATTTCAAGGCACAATGATAGATGCATGCAAAAAAGCATTTAATCATCCTGAAATTGTTGATCAAAGTTTGTATTTTTTAGAACCTGCCATACAAAAAGAATTTAACGAATTTTTTGAAAAGAAATTATTAGACTATATCTATGAAAATGATGAATTACAAAAAATAAAATCACGACTCAAAGCAGGCTTTACAAATCCACATTTGTTTTTTAAGCAGTTCTTAAATAATGCCACCATGAGTGTTTGGACGCGCTATTATGATGATACTAGTTACGGACGCACGAAAACAGGATGCTGTTTAGTAACTTCGACTGGTATTCATCAGCTATCAAACGAAGGTACTATAAAAATTGCGGAAAATGACACAACGATTTTTTATACTACCGAGAAAGGATTGTTTTCGCTATCTAAAGAAACGTATCAATCACAATTTCTACTAAATACAAGTTATATTAATCGATTAAGATATAATAAAACGTTAAATTTATTGTATTTAACCAGCGATCATTCAATAACGTTTTTAAAATCTAATGAAAATGTAACTATATTTGTTAAAGAGACGAGTTATCCACGAAGTTATAATCGTATTTTAAATACAGATTTCTATCTTATACAAACGGGCCATAAAGGCTCCTTTGTTTTTAATGAAATTTCAAAAGAAATAGAACCACTTACCTCTTGTAGTGAGAGCAAAAAGAGTTTGTTTTCAGAATCAGGTAAAACTTTATGCGTACATGACAATGGCTTTATGTTGCATGTTTATAGAGTATTACCGCAATCACCATTTGTTCAAAAAATAGTTACCCCACTTCCTTATCATGTGTATGCATTTAATTTTTTACCGAATAGCGATACGTTGATTGCTCTCAACTACCAAATTCCGGGAAAACGTGGCTCGGGTCATCGTGTATGTATTTATGATATTGAAAATCAATGCGAACGCTTAACATTATTGCTCACTCATAGCGTCAAAAAATTTAATTTTATTGATAACAAAATGTGTTGCACCTCACATTCTGGCCGTGGAACATTAGTAATTGATTATGAAACATTATTGGGATATCAACTTATAAAAAAAGCTATGAATAATGATTTCTGTATAAAACCAATAATATTGGGTAATGAATAAATATCACCAAATACCAATGGATTATATGCTCTATTTATCACAAAAAAAATTGATAGTACTATTTTTTTACATGACTTTTAACTTTCTTAATGGAAATGAAAATGATAATAATCAACCAGATTCTTCATCGATTCCAAATTTAAAAAGTTTGTGCTTTATTGCATATTGCAAAGAGAATAATCCATTAAATATTACCTTTAAGGATCAGGAGATAACGTTTGATATAATCGATTGTGAACATGCATTAAAAATGGTTTGCGTTAAAGAAGATAATCGACTAAAAATAGCTCAAAATGAGCTTTTAACTATTGATAAAAAATCAGATAATTATTTTCATCAATTTATATTAAATGGATCCATGAGCACCTGGTGGCTTTCTGGCAGCAACTCAGGAAATTATTTATTCTTAAATGATAAAATACTATTATATGTTCCTGATTCCTATAACTTATCGATTTTCGCAACCAAAGATACCTTTTTTATCTATTCTAAAAGCCACTGCAAGAGCAACGCTCTAATCCAAATGTGTAGGCAACACTTTACGACAACCACCTTTAATTTTAATAAATATAATAATACCATGCTGTATGAACATGGGAATTTATATATAGGCGGCAAAAACAAAGTCTATCGTTTAGATCCAGAAAATCCTTCAACTGTTCTTAATAAGTGGAAAATAGAAGAAGATGGTTTCGTTCATTTTTGCAAACAATTAAAAAACAATTATCTTTTTGTAAAAACACAGTTCAAAGGATCTTTCGTTATTAATTTGAATACGAATCAAATTCGTCAAGTATTCGCTAGGGATCAATGTAGGTGGATAAATTTTTCTCAAACTACAAAAAAAGCTGTGATACGGGATAGTTGTGAGACATTGCATTGCTATAGAATTCATCAGGATATCTTCAGTGATGAAGAAATATTGCCATTTTTGGGAGTTACAAACTTTGCGTTCATATTTAATCAAGACAATCTTTTAGTCGTCGCGCATGCAGATGAAGTATCAGAAGGCTACTCATTGTATGATATAAACAAAAATCGCACCATTGCACGCATACGTACAGATACTTGGGTCAAAGATTTTTATTCCACGTATGATTCACTACTGTCTTATTGCTCTAGAGACAAAGTGTTATACAATACCAACTATCGTAGTCTGGTGAATTTTTGGAACTATAGAAAAAAATTTACGCAGAATGAAGACCCTATCATTGTTGATAAAAGAAAAAATTTAAATTCTCATGTAGATTCTGATATATGGGATGACTACTTTTATTAATAGGCGTACTTGCAAATAGCTATCATCTGATGATACCGTTAAATCTGTCTTTACACAGGTTATATATGAACGATATCGTATTTTCAACGGTCCATGCAGGATATGCACCTTTATTAGAACAGTATGCAGAATTTCAAACTATTGCAGCGCAGTTACAAAAAAGTATCTTAGAATCAACAAATAGTGGATACGATGTTGCAGGGGTTCCCTTTGCAGAACACAAACAATTATTGAAATGTATTCAACAACAACGAGAATATAAACCAGATTTACTATTAGTTGTTGGCATTGGTGGTTCAGCGGCAGGATCGCAAGCATTGTATCAAGCGCTTTATGGCACCTACAATGACAATTCGCCTCAGGTTTTGTGGATCGATACTATTGATGCCGTTAAAACGTATGATCACTATCAAATCGCTTCAAATGCCCTACGTAACAAGAAAAAAATTGTTCTCATAATTATTTCAAAATCAGGCACTACGACTGAGACCATCGCTAATGCTGCTCTATTTTTAGAACTTTTTAAAACGCATGACAGTACATACAAACAACATACGTATATTATCACTGACCAGAATTCTGCGTTATGGCATTTTGCAAGCAGTGAACTCATCGAATGCTTGGATATTCCATTGTCGATTGGCGGAAGATTTTCAGTTTTTACCGCGGTGGGTTTATTACCATTAGGCATCGCTGGTGCATCAGTCGATGCAATCTTAGAAGGTGCACGGCAAGCCACCTATGATGGTACACAATTGAATGAAGAAAATGATGCACTCACACATGCATTAATTCGTTTGCATTATTACAAAAATCAAATACATATACATGATTTTTTTGCTCTATCCCCCTCATTTACTGAAATGGGTCAATGGTATCGTCAACTCATGGGCGAAAGCTTAGGCAAAACCGATGCACAAGAAAACCCAGTGGGTTTGACACCGACGGTTTCTGTGGGCAGCAATGATTTGCATTCCGTTGCGCAATTATATTTAGGCGGACCATCCGTACGATACACAACTTTTATTGATGGTTCGGCGACGCGTCCACAACTTGCAATTCCGGATAATGCATTAGCACATCTAGTAAAAGGTATCAGTAACAAACCTTTGCTGGCGTTACATAATGCATTATCGAAAGGAATCATAGGCGCATACACTAATCAACAACTACCATTTAGTTATGTTGATCTTGATGTCGTCAATGAAACTTCACTGGGGTATTATATGCAAACATGCATGCTTGAAATTATATATCTTGCTCATGGCATGGGGGTTAATGCCTTTAATCAACCTCATGTTGAACTCTATAAAAAAGAAACGCGAAGAGTATTAGAATCATGAAGCAAGTAAGTTTTATTCTGATAGGGGCAACTGGTGATTTGTCAATAACACGACTTTTGCCTGCGTTGTATCATTTGTTAAAAAAAAACGAGATAGAGTTACAAGTTGTTGCTATTGGTCGTGAATCAAGTACAGCAAACGATTTAATCACAAATGCACGTACATATATTAAAAACATTGATGAGAAGACGCTTAAAAAGTTAGAAACATCAATAATGTATCTACAAGCTGATATACTCCATAATGATATTCAACCCTTTATTGCATCACTTAATTTACATCCAGAGCGCATTGTATACTGCGCAACGCCTTCATCATTATTTGTCCCTATTGCACAAAAAATGCATGCACTTGGTGTACTTGATAAAAACAACAATCTTCACAGAATTGTATTAGAAAAGCCATTCGGTACTAATCAACAATCTGCTCAAGAGATGAATAATGCTTTGCATGCAATGTTAGATGAAAAACAGATCTATCGTATCGATCATTATTTATCCAAAGAATTAGTAAGCTCGTTGACGATTTTAAGAAAAGCGAATGTTTTTTTTGAACCCATTTGGTCAAACAAGTATATTGACCGGATTGAAATTATTGCTTATGAAAAAGACACCGTGCATAATCGCGCAGCATTTTATGATGCGACTGGTGCATTAGCGGATATGATACAAAATCATTTACTGCAATTAGTTGCATTACTTGCAATGGAAATACCTGATGATGTCGACACCAACCCAGAGGCATTACACCGCGCTAAAGCTGAAATACTGTCTAATGTGCATGTACAAGAAACTTTGCTGGGTCAGTATGAAGGATATACAGGGGAAGATTCAATTAATTCTGAATCAAAAACAGAAACATTTGCGGCAATAAAACTGACTATTAATAACAATCAATGGAATCATGTACCATGGTATGTTGCAACCGGTAAGGCATTAAAAGAAAAACGTACTGAGATATTAATAAAATTTAAATCACTTTCCTGTCCTTTTGTAGGGCCGTGTTATTCAAATTATTTACATATTTATTTAACACCACAAGAAGGTTTTGATCTGACTATTAATATGAAGCAACCGCACAAAACTACGGGCATTCAGTCAGTTGACGTTAAATTTTGTTATTCATGTTTATTTGAGACTGAATCTCCTGAAGCATATGAAGTACTTTTGCGTGAAATTATTGCTGGTGAACGCTTGCTTACAGTAAGCTCTAAAGAGATTGAAATGCAGTGGTCAATTATAGATCAAGCAAAGAAAAAAATTACAAACTTCATGCGATATCCACAAGGATCAAGTAATCCCGCAGAACGATTCATTGAGGAACTATGAAAATTGGCATTGTTGGTCTTGGCAACATGGGACAACAAATCGCACACAGATTACTCTCACATGGTCATGAAGTCATTGGTTATGACACTCATAGCATTTCTTCATCCATTCATAGTGTTAAATCTTTGGACGAACTCATTCAAAAAACATCAATCGTTTGGCTCATGATTCCACATACTTCCGTAGATGAAGTAATTAAAGAAATTTTACTACATAAACCAAACGGATTAACTGTAATTGATGGTGGTAATAGCAATTATCACGATACCATTCGCCGCGCAGAAGTATGTCAATCAAAGAATATTACTTATATTGATGTTGGTGTTTCTGGTGGAATTATTTCTCACCATGGATTTTGCTTAATGATAGGTGGGGATAAACAAAGCGTAGAAAATCTGCAACCACTATGGGCTGCTCTCTCTGCACCGCAAGCTACTCTATATTGTGGTCCATCCGGAAGCGGACATTATGTAAAAATGATTCACAATGGTATTGAATATGGATTGCTGCAAGCATATGCCGAAGGCATTATGATGCTCAAAGAAGGTCCAAATCAATCATTACATGTTGAAGAAATTATTAACGTTTGGAACCATGGATCATTAATAGGATCTCGATTATTAGAATTATTCAATACTGCGCTACAATCACCACAACTCAAATCTATATCAGGCTCGATTGCAGAATCTGGTATGGGCGCTTGGATGGCAGATGAAGCACACCGTGCAAAAATACCAACGCCAGTTCTTCATGCAGCTTTACATGTGCGCGCCCTTTCGAGAAAAAATGGTGGAAATTTTGCAACAAAACTTATAGCTTTCGTTCGGCACTTATTTGGCGGACATGCCATTGAAAAATTGTGAAAGGGAACAATGGTTTTACTCCTAATTTTAAGCTTGTGCGCTTCGTTATCCAACACCCAAGATATAGAAAATACACAGAATGAAATCGATCATACGTATGCTGTGTGGTATGGCGCAAGGGATGAATTTTATTCTGCAAAAAAATCTCCACAAACTAAGTGCCCAACTGAGCAAGTAAAAAAAATTAACAACGGAGAAAGTAATCCTGCCTTTTGGTACGGAGGATATTTAGAATTCATAAAAGACCTTTGCCCAGAAGATCGAAACAAAGATGTATCATAATTCTCTTTTATCAACTAAAAGATTTTTATAAAAACCAAAAAGTTTTTAACAAGGAGATGAGTATGAAACCTATTAAAACCCTTCTTATAGTATTATGTTGTTTATTCGGTGGCATATCACCACTTGAAAGCGCTACACCTAAAGAAAAAAAATGGACCGTGCTCATTTATATTGCAGGTGATAACGATTTATATCCCTATGTATCTATGAATATCGAACAACTCAAGCGTATTGGTAGCTCTCCGTTCGTAAATTTTGTTGTATATCTCTGCAAACATCCTCATGGTCAACGTAAAGTTGCACAAAAAATAAAAATTGAAAAAGGTAAAGCGGTTATTTTATCTGAAGA
Source organism: bacterium (assembly GCA_023428375.1). Classification (GTDB taxonomy): domain Bacteria; phylum Babelota; class Babeliae; order Babelales; family Babelaceae; genus JAEYYR01. Next base: position 261,005 of record JAEYYR010000001.1, read on the forward strand.
ACCTGATATAGATAGCGGCTCACCACGTACCTTACATGCAGCAATCGATTGGGCGACGGAGGATTTTCCATCTGAACATTTAGCCGTTATTGCTTGGGATCATGGCAGTGGTGCATTGAATCGCATTGAGCGTGGCATTTGCTACGATTATACTACCGGCCATTATTTAAGTGATCGTGATTTACGCTATGCATTTGATCATATCGTTAAAAAGATAGGTAAGAAAATTGATATTTTTGCCTGTGATGCATGTTTAATGGCAAGTGTTGAACTTGCTGCATCGTTTGCAAATTGCGTAGATTACTTCGTTTCTTCTGAAGAAACTATTCCCGGGACCGGATTTAATTATACCAGAGCAATGTTACCGGTTGCGCAACATGCAATACAACCTTCTGACTTAGCTTCACACTGGGTAAAAGCGTATCAGCAAAATTACTCACCGTATTACGAAGGTTATACCTTGTCTGCGGTAAATCTGAGTGGCATGAATGAATTAACAAAAGCTATCGATTCGCTGGGTAATTCTTTAACAACGCTTTTGCGTTATCAATTTAATAAAAGCGTAAAAAGCTTATTACAACAATGCTCTATGCCGGGGTACTGTACCACCTTTGAAGAATCAAGCTATATCGATCTTGATCATTTTGCTCAATTATTACAGCAAAAAATTGATACGGTCTATGTGAACCTTGATGATGTGCAAAAAAACAGAATAGTAAGTCAAATAAAAAATTCATTAGCAATTATCCGTGGACAACTTGCAAAATCAGTGATTGCAAACGCTCACGGTAAAAAATATGCTCACGCAGCGGGACTTACGATCTACTTCCCACAACGAGTCGTTCATGCGTCATACCCTCGTTTGATATGGTCATATTTATGTCCAGCATGGGCTGAATTCTTAGATGCATACGTCCGTTCATAAGTATTTTACGATAAATTTAAAAAAGGAGTGGTGAAAGCCACTCCTTTTAATATACTAATAATAAAAAAACTATGCACTTAAGGCTTAAACATGACTTTTATGATATTAACATTATGCTCTTTCCTAATTTTAGCTGATGATACACTTGTAAATCAAACACCGATGAATGATACTGAGACGTTTGTAAAAGAATTCATACGAGAAAATGATTTATTTTTAATTGAAAAGTTAACGTCACATCATTTAAGCACACAACAAAAAGAAGTTTTAAGAAAAAAAATTTTAAAAACAAGAGAAGATAATCTAAATAAATTAATAAATCTTAAAAAAACCACCGAAATATTATTAAAAGAAGATGATTATAATGAGCAAGCAAAAAATGCAACTATTGGTGGAATATTAGGGAGTGTAACATCTGTATTAGCAATAATTGGTCTGTCTTGTATAAACCCAAATTTAGATTCATATATTGAACCTTATGCGAATAAAATAATTATTGGTGGATTTGTGAGTGGCGGTATTTTTGGAATGTTTACAAAAACTAAAAAAGATAAGAATTTTGATGTATTAAAACAAGAATATATTAATAGCACAAAAAAATACCAATTGGCTACCCATCTCTCGGAAATGATTGAGTATACGATTTTCTTGCAAGAACTTGAGCAGTATTTTCAATACAAAAATACCATCAAACAAACAAAAAAAGAATTGTCCTCCTTTTTTGATAAGATTAGCCCTCATTAATTTCGGGCACGCTTTTGCAAAGATTTGACATAAAATAACCAAAAAACATACAGAACTTGTAAAATTCATGCATATCTACGTACTATTTATTTTATTCTTTTCATGGTGCAAAACCGCTGAACAACCACAACAAACAGACTCTACTCATTTCTATAAAACCTTCATGTATGGCAGCGAAGGCAAAGAAGCTCTTAAGCTAAAGATTTTCACTGAAAAATTATCATCGGAAGAAAAAGAGGAATTCCTCAATAAAATAAAAGAAATTCGTTTAGAATTACTCAGAGAATCTGTTGAGCTTCAACGAAATAAGAACGATTTAGAAAAACTCTCAGATAATCGTGAACGCATCTTTAGAGGTATAAAGTGGGCATCAATAGTCAATTTATTTTTGTACTCACCATACATAGTAGAATGTATCGAACAACAAAACTTGGACGCTTTAAATGAAGCCGTTAAAGAAAATCGGATTGGTACTTTACTATGCATAGTATTATATGGACTTGCGGGATACTGTATCAAAAGTTGCTTAGATGAAAAAAAAGACGCGGAATTTGATAAAATTAATCAAAATTTACGTTCGGATTTTGCAGCCTTTCTTGCGCAAAGAAAGTTAGAAGATAAAAGCACCCACATTGCTATCTCGGATAAATACTTAGACATTTATGATGCAATAATGGCTCCTGATGCTTTTGGTTTCAAATCTGTAATGGAATCTCCCGACACTTTCAATCATAGTATACAAAGCACCGGGTACCGACCTTTTAATCCCAATGATCCATCAACTAAATACTAAACTAATCTCTGGTATTTACCTTCATCGTTTATCTAAACTAATAAAAATATATTAAATAATAGGTAAACTATGAAAACGTCTATGCAAACATGCATACTTCTGTTATTTGTTTTTAGTAATACACTTACACCTGAAGAACAAATGACGGAATTATCTGAGGAGAATAACGTGAAAATTAATATTGGACTTACTGATAAAGAACGCCAACAAATGGTTGATGTCTTGCATGAATTGCAAGCTAATGAATTTGCCTTGTATACAAAAACATTGAAATTTCATTGGAACATTCAAGGACCCTTCTTTGGCCCACTCCATGCATTATTTAAAGATCAATATGAAAAACTCTTTGAATTTAATGATGATTTAGCTGAACGTTGCCAACAACTGGGCTATGAGGCTCTTGGTACGTTAGAAGAATTTAAAAAATTAAGTACTCTCAAAGAAAAACCGGGTAAAAACCCAAATGATCAAGGTATGATTAAAGAACTTACCGAAGATCATGAAGAAGTTATTCGCCAATTGCGTAAAGCTATTGATATTTCAGATGCGCTTCATGATGAAGGTACCAACAACTTCCTCTGTGATTTGATTGAAAAACATGAAAAAATTGCGTGGATGTTACGTTCACATTTAGTAAAGCAATAAAAACATCTATTTAGGATGAAGGGCAAATACATTGCCCTTCATTTTTTTATAATTATTTTCTTGTAACACATCCATCAAAGAATTTTTAATTCTCTCGTCTTTATATCCCGCAATAATCACTTTTTGTGGTTTAATCTCCGGAAGAAATGTACGCATAAAACCTATTTGACTTGTCGTTAGTGAAGTAATAATGAATGAATCACAATAAATCGTGCCATAATTTTTGGCACAACATGGGATGAAAGTATAGCGTATCCATGAATCATAATTTTTTGGTGCTCTGCCTGAATAGTAAATGACCAAACCTTGTGCATTCCTATCAATGGTACATTGTTTGTCGATGACATGTTTGCCAGGAATAATACTCATATGCCATACAAGAATTGAACTAATGCAAATCATGCATAATCCAATGATACGCAGTATTTGAGATTTATAGCTACGAGGGTTTTTATACAAAATAAGCAAGGACACTATCGGTATTATTAAGAGAAAAAACGGCGGTTGTGGTACGTATATAAGTACTGAGCTGGGTGCGAGCCGCAAAAGATAATACCAGAAATCCGTAAACCAATTTAAAAGAATTGATAGAAAGCAAAAATTACAATTAAAAATACTCACTATACAAGCGATTGAAGTCATTCCTAAAAAAATCACTAAAAATGGCGCAAAAATGATATTTCCTGCAATTGCCAGCAGTGAAAGGGGCATTCCCCAGCAGGTTAAAATAGGCAACGATGTAATCATAAGAAACAGTTGTAATTCGATTGCATTGAGCAATTGTGCAACTATTTTTGATGTAAAACGAGAAAACATATATTTATAGGGGATTTATTGCGTATAGATCGTTATTTATTGTTGAGTTTACATATAATGAAATAATAGAATTTATGTATAACCTTATAAGAATCTTAAAGGAGTGTCTATGAAACGTTTATTAGGATTAGCTTTATTAGTAAGCTCAATTTCAATGTTAAATGCTTTTGATTTTATTGGAAACACTATTGAAGGTGTAACTGAAGGCGCAGCAGACGTTGTTGAAGGCGCTGGAGAAATCGCTGCTTCACCTTTCAGAGCTGCGGACCGCGCAATTCATATGGATGATCGTGGTTCTTACTATGTTGATAATGGTGAAAGAGTATATATCGTTGATCAAAACAGTGGTTATGATTCAGGTTATGACGCTGATGTTGAAATTATAGACTAACAATCATGAAACACATTTCAAGAGAATATCAACAAATCTTGCAAAATGCGTTACCTGTGCTCAATGATTGCATACAACTTATGCATGATTCATTGCGCTTTTGTGGTTTTTCACAACCGCGCGTTAATAATGGCAATAAAGCAAAAATTGAAGCTGCTCTCCATATTGCAGAGCAGCTCAAGTCTGCATCAAAAGAACATTTAGCAACGTGTAAAGATGTAAGCTGCCAAGATGATTGCAAAATGTTGTATGAATCTGCGCATGATTTTATAAAACATGTTGATGAATGGTCACGTGCTTTTGCAAAAGAGACTGAAGATTGTAATAATACGGTAACTGCATGCATTCAAGAAGCTGATGCGATCTATGAATCATGTCAAAAAGTAATGAAGCATTAAGAAAAAAGGATTAGCCATGGCTATCAAATTAAATGAAAAAGCTATTGCTCACGCAGAAAAACTTATTAAGGCACATGAATTTGAATATAATCATGTTCCTTGGTCAGAAGCAAACCCAACCTCATCACAAACCGTGCGTTATTTAAATACGCATGATCTTGAAGAGTATGGCGAATGGTTTCTTGGCGTTGATACAGACAACGCAAAAGTAGAAAGTAAAGAACGTTATATTTATCCCGTTGGTGATTTTAGCGAAATTCAAAGAAGCGCACTTAAACTCGCTGCTGAAAATGCTAAAAAACAAAATCATCAGGAAGTTGCACAAGCTGCACAACGTTTACTTGATCTTATCGAAAAAAGTCATCGCCAATAAGAATGGTTATTTATGAAGCCATCATTGGTAGAAATACTTGCGTATCAACTACGTAAAGATTGCATAAAAGCAACGACAGCTGCAGGCTCTGGACATGTAACCTCATGTCTCTCTGCAGCTGATATTGTTTCTACGTTAATTTTTTCCACGCTCACGCAACATGATCAATTCATTCTTTCCAAAGGTCATGCAGCACCTCTTCTTTACAGCATTTTCCATCAATTAGGATATATCACAGAATCCGAACTACTCACCTTAAGACAATTTAATTCAACTCTTGAAGGACATCCTACTCCACGATGCCCTTATATTTGGTATGCAACTGGATCATTAGGACAAGGTCTTTCAATCGGCCTCGGTTATACGTTAGGTCTTAAGAAACAAAATAAAGATGGGCGTGTTTTTGTACTTCTTGGAGACAGCGAATGTACAGAAGGTTCCGTTTGGGAAGCAGTGATGCTAGCACCAACGTATGAATGCTCAAATCTCGTTGCAATTATCGATGTTAATCGCCTTGGACAAAGTACTGAAACCATTGATGATCATCATCTAAATATTATTGCCTCACGTTGGCAAGGTTTTGGATGGGATGTTATCGTAGTGGATGGCCATTCGGTAAATGAACTTGAAACAGCATTTAAACGATCGTCAAAAAAACCTACGGTCATTCTTGCAAAAACCTATAAAGGCTATGGGCTTGGTTCTGATGTTGTGGATAAAGAAGGCTTTCATGGTAAAGCATTTAAATCATCAGAGTTAGAAGCTCGATTAGAACAACTTAATAATACATTCCCTGAATGCTCAACAGAATCTATTTCTCTAGATGATAAAGCATTCATCGAACAACGAGCACATCTTTTAAAACCATTATTTAGTCATTATAAAAAATTTGATGCAACTATCTCATTATTAACCGTGCAACCGCATACTGAACCGGAAGCTACCCGCGAGTCTTTTGGTAAAGCACTTGCCCTTGCAGGAACGAAGATTAAAAATTTAATTGTTCTTGATGCTGAGGTGAATAACTCAACCTATACCAATATTTTTATGCACCAATTTCCTGAACGATTTGGGCAAGCCTATATCGCAGAACAAAATATGATCGGTATGGCACAGGGCCTTGCAGCAAATGGATACATTCCCTTTGTTTCCACCTTTGCAGCTTTCTATTCCCGCTGTTTTGATCAATTACGCATGAGCGCTATTGCGCAAGCACCATTACGCGTAGTCGGATCACATGCAGGAATATCAATAGGTGAAGATGGTCCTTCACAGATGGGACTTGAAGATATTGCCCTCTTTAGAACATTGCCAAATTCTATCATTCTTTATCCGTGTGATGCTACAAGTACTACAGCGTGTTTAACATTAATGCTTTCATACACTGAAGGTATAAGTTATTTGCGCACCACCCGCAATAAAACGCCACAGATTTATAAATCAGATGAACATTTTCATTTAGGTGAATTGAAAGTATTACGCGCATCAAAAGATGATCAAATATGTATAGTAGCGGCAGGCATAACCGTATTTGAAGCATTAAAAGCACAAGAAATGCTTAACGCTGAAGGAATTTCTGTGCGCGTTCTTGATTGCTACTCAATAAAACCTTTACCCGGTGCATCATTAATTGAGCACGCTCAAGAATGCAACAATCTCCTTATTTCGGTAGAAGATCACTACCAAGAAGGTGGTCTGGGCGAAGCAATCGCTCATGCAATAGCTGCAACTGATATACAGCAGCACATTCTTGCAGTAAAACAATTGCCCCGTTCTGGCTCTTCAACAGAATTATTAAAGTTTGCCGGCATTGATGCCCAAGCAATAGTTACTATGGTCAAAAAAATTATTAATAGTTAACTCGTATAAAGATTTAAGAGATCCAAGATATCATACACTTGTGCACGTGCGTTTGGATTATCCATTTTCTTCATAATTGTTACTTCTTCAGCAACCGTACCGACTAATGAATTTTGGAAAAATTCTAAATCATCTAAATACGTTTGCGGATCAAAACGCAACAAGTCTTCGTATAATTGATCAGTATCAATTTTTGATAACTGCACAAAGCAGGTTGTTACTGCTGTGCCATTTAGTTTTGCTAAAGTTGCATCATCCATTGGGACTGGCAAACCTTTACGTCTTCTGCAGCGACGATAAATTTTTCTTAAACAAGGACGTTGTTTCTTGCCACATTTACCGATAGGTCTGCCGCATGGTGGCTTTACATAATAATCCGGTTCAGGAAAAACAAATAAGCCAGTCGTTTGGTCGGTTGTTTCAAAAATATAGGTTGATGGTCGTCCATAAAATGGCGCACGCATAGTTTCTGGATCGTAATTTACATAACATTCGCGCTTATAAGCAGATAGCGAAATTGTCATCATCAATAAAATAATAAATCTTTTCATAGGTCACCCCTGCAATTACTTTACAAAGGTGACCTTGAGAGATTCAATAATTTAACATTAATTAATAATTTTATTTGCGTTGCAAATTAAATAAATACCCAATGGTACAGAAATACAAGAAAAAAAACCGCCAAAAATAAACTTATACCAATCAAGTTTATGAGGAGTGTATGCCGGAATGGTCATGTTGTCTACGGGAGTAAGTGTTGCCTGAGAATTATGGCTATTGATCATGGTATTAAATGAGGGTGTTTTTATTGTTTGATACGCAATCAAACCACCCATCACTGTCAATCCAACACCTGCGCCAATCAAACCAAATTTAGGCGCGCTATTCACCACGCAGTTTTTTACGACAGATTCAAAATGATTTGAAATTATCGTCATAGAACGATCGAGATTTTGTTCATCGATTGCAATAAAACATCTAGAATCAGCAATAGTAAGATTTGATAATACCAAAAATAACATACAATTATTGTACAGGAATTTCATCTTTGCCTTCCTTGTGATTGAGTTTATTTGTCCCTGTATTTGAAACAACTTGAGAAGTTATATCAACAGAAGAAGTAGTATTGGTTTCTTTGATAGACACAAGTTCACCATTAACATAACTGGCAACTTGAAGAGCACTGGAAATTCTTTGTGCTTCATGTTGTACAACAAATCCGCTCAATTTATTTAAATAACGAATCATTTCTTCGTTATGTGTTGGCCTTTTGTACTCCCGACGCACCATGAAAAGGTTTAAGACGCTACATCCCGCCACTGCTACTCCTGACCAAAAAAATGATGATGATGGCCTCATGCAATGCACTATAGTAAAACCGCATGAAAGCAGAAAGGTTGTTCCATACATCATGCAGAGATTGTAAAAATTAGAATATTGTTGACGCTTAATACACGCATTCGTTTCAATTAGATTATTTCGAATACTCGAGAAATCGATATCTTTAAGACTCCAATTTTCTTGGCGAGAATTAAGAAATTTACAACAATAATATATACGGCTCATGCTTGATAAGTCACCATTATTCACCGCTGCATTCACATTATTTTCAGTAATATATGTTTTAGCTTCATCAATTGTTGATGGATTCCAATGCTTACTAAAATAATAGTGGGCCTCAAGAAAGTTCAAAGAACCAAAAAACAACCCTACAGTCAAAAATAATTTTTGCATATTTCCCCTTTAAACCATGTACCATCGTTAGATATATCGATGATCTATTGTTTGTCCAGGGAAATACTTAAATAATTAGTTAACGATTTTTATGTTGTTGCAGTGCAATTTCATATGCTTGTTCAAGATGTTCTTCTAGTATTGAATCTGCATCTTGTCGTGCGGCTAAATGCGCCGCTTCGTTCCATATACTTTCAAGCTCAGCTTGTGAAAATCCGGAGGTTTTATCAGCAATAGATTTAATCAATTCCATATCGCCGCCATATTTAACTTTTTCTCGATAATGATTCAAGATTTCACAACGATCTTCATAATCAGGTAAATTAATTTTGATTAATCGATCAAATCTTCCTGGACGACGTAATGCTTTATCAATAGTTTCTAGATGGTTAGTAGCGCCGATAACCATGATTTTTTCGTTTTTATCAAAACCATCCATTTGCTTAAGAAGCTCGTTGAGTGTGTTGCGATATTCACTATTTGGTTCTAAATCTCTTGAACCACCAATCGCATCAATTTCATCTATAAAAATTACAACTTTAGGAGCACCAAGTAGGAGCGCTTGTTTTGCTTGATTAAATAGTTCGCGTACACGCTTTGGACCATTACCAACATAAATTTCAACAAACTCGCTACCACTTGCTGATATAAAATACGCATTCATTTCGCCAGCTAAGACACGAGCATACAGTGTTTTACCAGTTCCTGGAGGACCATACAGCAAAATACCTTTGATTGGCTTTACACCAAGTTCTTTATTTTTTTCACGACGTGCATCTTCATTCAAAAGATCGTCAATTTCTGGTGCAATCTTTCCTGCAATGTCTGCTTTGGTGTAGCGACGATCGTCGCCTTGAGAATTGGGTGTATTTTGTTCAAATCGATTGGGATCAAAAAAATCATCGGGCTTAGTCCATGCTTGAACTAGTTCTTGCCGGTTCTTTTTACAGTAATTATCCCACTTTTTACCAATGATTATTAAGTCTTCGAGAATACCTGCAAATAAGGTAGCGCTGATATAAAAACAGAAGAAAAGATGCAACATGAGGCCTAATTCCTTATGGCAATTTTTTTTAAATTTGTTACTATCAATATACTTCTTTTTATTTTTTTGTTAAATTCTGCAGCTTTGCTCCATAAGGAATATAGATATGAAATATATGCGCTTATTACTTGTATTAAGCATAATCTCTCTGATTCCCGCATGTCGTAAACGCTACGAACCAAAATTTGATACCATCGTTCCAAGCTACCGCGCTGAGCAACATCAAGTTGAATTGAGCGTTAAAGCATTAACCGCTGGTGAAAGCTATTCTCTTTTTGGAACCGATTTGATTTCTCAAGGCTATCAACCATTCCATGTTCATTTTTATAATACCAGCTCACATACCTACGTTCTTGATTGGCAACATATTGCAGTGCCACTTACGGCAGACTTTGTTATTAAAGATTATACCGATTGGCCAACATGGTGGCTCACCTTCACCACAGGATTATTGGCGGGAATATATTGCTTCCAATTGATTCCACTCGTAATTTTGCCAAGCGCCTATTACATGATGCATTATAATCATGACATGGATAAAATGCTTGAGCATTATAATATGAAACATCACGAACCGATCGAAATTTTACCTCATGCGCACGTGGATCGAGTATTCTTTGTGTGCGGATGGCAGCAAGGACTTACTTTTGATATTGGATTAGTGAATAAAACTAACGGTAATTATATTAAATTTGTCGTTCAGCCATAATTATTTACAATAAATTTAAAAAGAGTAGTTTTTATAGCGTTTACAAAAAGGAACGTTATGAAACTACTCATTTTATTATGTGCGAATTTGTTGAGCGCATTAGATACCACCGATACATTGCAGCAAACTTTACCTGTTTATGCTGATTCAAAGCTCCACACCTTTACCGATAGCAGCACACCATTTACTATTGAATACGCGGATAACGTCGATACTCTAATATCATCAACAGCTTGCTTTGCTCGGCATCTGAGAAATCTTACCAATGAGTCTAATTCAAGCTGTGTACCTTACTTTGATTGTAGAGCCCAAAAAACAGTTTTTAACGTTTATTTATTAAAAGACCAAAAATTCATTCGTTTAGAAAATAGAAATGTAGAAAGAACAAAAGAAAAAATCAATACACTTCATCATTTAAAAGAGTTTCTGTCGCATGTGGAAAAAAATGAAGTGAGCATTTGGAATATTAACGAATCCCGAATACCATTGAGCACATTGGAACATAAGAAAAAACCCTACCAAATCAGCATATGGTACGCTGTCATAGGATCAAATCAACTTAAATTAATGCAAACTCAACTGCATAATCAACAAACTTCTGAATGCATCAATGAATTTATTGGATTTGCGGATTAATAATATTAAGGGACGATTCTTGATCGTCCCGTTCAATTACTAAATTAATTTTTTCATGGCATTTATTCGAGATACTGTTTATTTTGTTTGTTCTACGGTTAATTTATCACCACTTACAAATACCTTATAGGTATGGCTTGCGCAAGTGTTGCCTGATGCCTTTTTAGTATCCCATGATTTGCTGTATGCATTAGTATATTCTATATATTCGACTGGGGTCTTGTTGGTAACCCACATATTCCACTGTGATTTATTTTTATCGTAAATTCTACCGAGGTTTGTGCCACCTTTATCACCACCGCTGACCATTGCTGTAGTAATTTGATCAGCAGGCAATGATTTTTTGGTCACAACCCATGCCTTAACTTTTCTAATACATCCAGCGCCTACGTCAAATTTATGACTGTCAGTACCCTGTCCTTTTGGATCAAGAACTTTAGCCTGGAGGTATTTATCATTCTCTTTGCTAAAATTGCCTTCAAAGCCCCACATTGCGCCATCCATATTATTGTCTAACTTATCAATGCGCGGTTCCTTGGTCATAGCGGTAATGGCCGTTTTAAGCATTTCACCACCAGCAGGCTGATAAAGAATGAGCACTTTTAAGGCTTTATCTGTTTCATTTTTTACTTCAATTTTATATGCCTCAACAAGGCCAGAAAGGGACAATAATGCTAGGACAATAATTCTTTTCATGCTACAATTCCTTATATTTTTCCTACTAATAATTATTGTATAATAGTAAAAAACACAAAATCAATAAAATATTAAAAGAGTCCCATGCCACATTATTCACTTGTAGAGCAATTACAAAGCTATATCGGTTATCCCGAAGAACAAGATCACAAGCATCACATTATTAATTTCATTCAGAATTATCCAACGTGTTTTGAGCGAAGCCTAGCAATAGGTCACATAACCGCATCAGCATGGCTTGTTAATAGAGATAATACCCATGCATTCTTGATGCATCATATCAAGCTTAATATTTGGGTACAGCCCGGCGGACACTGTGATGGCAATCCCAATGTGTTAGATGTGGCAATCAAAGAAGCTCAAGAAGAATCTGGCATACAACACATTCAACCAATATCAACTGATATATTTGATATTGATATTCATTTTATTCCTGCTAATACAAGAGAAAAAGAGCATTATCATTATGATATTCGTTTTCTCTTACAAGTGAAAAGTAATGAAGACATAATTAAGAATGAAGAGTCCCAAGCAATTCAATGGTTTAGCAAAAATAAAGACCTACTACCAACTGATAGCAGGTCTATTACGAGAATGTTTGATAAATGGATTAAATTAAAATAAAAATTTATTCAATGAATGCAAATAATAATTAACAAATTCTCACTCAATACAAGTGATTAAAATTTTTAATTAATACAGCTATAGGATCGAATCGCATCTGCAAAAAGGGATAAATCTTCTTCTGCAGTATTGGTTATTTTAATTTGAGAAATTTTATACAAGAAATGAATAGATGCTGCTTGCGTTTGAAATTTTATAAAATGTGGTTGCAAGCTAAAATCGCTCGCTTGATTTAAATCTTTTAATAATTTGAATAATGGCGTCTTAAGCTTCGTTAACTTTTGTTGATTATTCAACAACAGTTGCTGTTTCTCAGTTATGTCTTTATCTAAGAAAGAATTTCGTTCTTTTAAGGAATTATATGACGAATTTGAAAGTTCTTCATTTTTACAAGCTATATTGAAAGCGGCTTTTTTCATGAAATATTTTTTATAATTATTACATAACAAATAACTTGATATTCCAGCTAAGCTTAAAATGCCTATGGTGAATGGATTCGTACATGTTGCTAATGCCACCGAAGAATTATACAATAGCCATCCGAAATAACTTGAAGAAATTAGAGATGTCTGTAATAAAAATGGATTGTAACGCATCATATTTTTTGTTTTTTTCAAAGAATCTGAAGAGCTTTGCATTTTATCAAAATATACATTACAGGTGCGCTGAGCTAATTTCGTTTGTTCTGTAAGGATACTTTTTGAATCCAATAAATTTGCCAACATTGCTGTATCGTCATGACACTGCTCAGAAAATTTATTTTCTGTTGTTCTGGCAAAAGCTGGACCTGTATAAGATAACAACTGGACATCACTCATTGTCTTATGACAAATTTCTTGATCCTGTGAAGAAAGCTTAATCCATTCAGGAAAAAGAATTTTATTTATTAATCTTATGTCGTTCAAATTATTTTTAACAAATTCATCAATACGACTAATATGATATCGTTCAAAATTATTGAAAAATGAATCTTTTTTATTTTTTGTAAAATCTGTACCAAAGTCCACATTTTGAATTAATTTATAAAAACATTCACATTCTTGTGATAACAACGACTTACAAGTATCTTTATTTTCCGCGTTCATTAACAGTTTCAAATTTGTTTGCAACATAGGAGAAGATATATGTCTCAAAAAATCAACGGCGATGCAATCCCAAAAAAACAAGTACAAAATGGAAAATAAAATAAGATTCTTTTTCATATACAACCAATTATTTCGCGTAGGTAATTAAAATTAGAATAATATCTACGCAGAAATTAGCAAGAAAAGAATCTTAATAAAGCTGTTATTTAATGGATTTAACTTTAAAATTTAATATTAAGTATTTAAACAATTAAAGTACGTAACATTCCCGACACAACCGTGATCGCATCAACTGCTCTTAAAATATTTGACGTTAATGCGCAAAATCTAAATTGCTGATTTTTTAAGACTTCTTTTTCCATCGCAGTCAGATCCCCTTCAGGGCCTACAAAACAGCATAGTGGCAATGTGCCATGAAATTGTTGTAATGCCTCAAACAAAGGAGAACCTGCCGCGTCAAAAAACAGACGTGTTGCAGGCAAGGCGTTCCATTCATATGCAGTAAATTCTTTTACTGGCAATATTGTTGGAATTACAAACTGCTTAGATTGTTCACAACCGGCAATGAGCATTTTTTGAGCACGCTCATAATCTTTTGAAGATCCCCACGCACGACGAGACTTTTGAGTAATAAGCGGTTGTATGGTAGTTACTCCCACAACCGCTAAAAATGTTAATGCTTGTTCAAAAGCTTCTCGATCTAAGATTGGCAAAAGCCAAATTATATCAGGTTTAATTGATTGAGCTTCATCAACTTTATCTATACGAATAGCAACCAACTTATTATTAAATGATTCAATTGTTGCTTGCGCCTTGTGTTGACCATTAAATAATAGCACTGACTCACCTTCTTGCAGTCGCAAAATATTTTTTAAACGATGCACAAGAATATCATCAGCAATTATTTGATTACCGATTTTTGGTTTTAATAATTCAGTATAAATGGCAAAAATATGCTTATCTTGATTCATGTCGCAATGTGGTTAAACAAGAAATTTTTTGTAATAAAACTTTGCACGAGCTTTGACACCAGTTTTTTATATCAATCATTTTCATAAAAATTATCAAACCGAGATACTGACAAAATATTTTGATACCTGCCGGTTTTTCTGTTGAAGGTGCAGAAACGGGTAAATCTGTTGCTTTCATAAGTGCTTCAAACGAAAAAAAATCATCCCCATTTATTGATGTCCCATCATCAATCATTAGAGGGGGACGTGCTTCAATTCTTTGTTGTGGTATAGATACTAAGCTTAATAAGGTAATAAGCATTAATTTCTTTGTATTCATTATATTCCCCTACTATGTACTACGTGTGTTATAGTGCAATCTAGCAACTACAAGAAAAGATTATATACCATTTTATTTGATGTACCAGTATCAAGAATAACTTTTTTAAAAAAACGAAAGCTTCTAAGAAACTTTTGTAAAAAAAAAGTCACCAAGTTTTGTCCAACTTAGTGACCATTTATGGCTTGATTTTTAATTTTTTATTTTTTAGAACTATTAATAAGATCTTGATTTAAGACTATAAGATCCACACCTTTAAGAATGACATTGCAAATTTGTTCATGACGATCAATTATTTTATCTTCTTGCTTACTCTTAAAAATTAAAGAACCTAATCTAAAAACTTCAAAAAATGATGTCATATAGTGACTGATCTTGACCGATTGAGAAGGAATGCGGTTTCGTATTGGACGAACACTCATTCCATTATCGCCGTTAGTAAAACGCTGAAAATGAATATCATATGCGGGATAGGCTTTATTCCACGCACGCAAACCATTATTAATTCCAGTCAGCCCCATAGAGCTACTATTCAATAAAAATCTATTGGATTCAATAGTTGCTAAAAGATTTTCAGCTTGTTTTGAAACCTTATCAATTGTATCAATCGGTTGAATAACTGAATTCAAGATTTCATCAATCTTAATCCTTTGTGCTTCTGACCAATTACGAAATAATCCATAGCCAATTTCTTCATATCCTTCATTCAGAGAATGTATTCTTGATGTTAATTTTTTATCATCATCAAAAATATTGCGATTTTCATCTTTTGAAAAATCATTCTTTGTTTTAAATTGAATAAATGATAGATAGCCAGCTAAAGCTTCATTGCTAGGATGAATATTCTGATTGGCCGGAAATATGGAACTACTAAAAACCAATAAACCTAATAAACAGTGTTTATACATACTATATCCTTATCTATTAATAAGGATAGACAATATATTCAAACAGTCAATTAAAACTATGTAACAGTTAAGAAATTTCTATATTGCTGGATCTGCCACTGCTTCTGATCCTGCCTCTAACGCATTGTGAACGTTTAGTAATCGCGGATTATGTATATTATTTTGCTTTATTCTATACGTCTCCCATGCAAGCAATCCACAACCAAAGCTACGCACTAATGTAGACACTGCGTACATATAGACAAAATTATGCAAAAAATAATCATTTTGATGATAATCTAATAAATAAATAGTCGTACCACCAAAACTCGCAACAATAAAAAAATCTATTACTAAGCGAAGAAAACAGTTTTTCAATAACTTATTCAAATTCTTTTCATTCTCTTGTAAGCGTGAAATATAATCATTCCACTGCTGCTGATTTCTTACTTCTGACTCGAATAGCTTATGATATCTCATTTTTAGATAGGAATTAGTAATGCAATCCATTACCTGTCCAGTGAATGGTATACACCGTAGCGCACTCCAAGTCTTATCAGATAGATACTCCTTAATGTGTAAATCATAGGAGTTATGCAATAGAATTCGTTGTCTATCAACAGAATCATTACTCAGACAAAAGCTAAAATAAAATAAAACAAAGAAACCAGTTTTCATTTTTTCCCCCAGCTTTTTGCATTGCGATATTGTTTTAGAAAATAAATGTCTCTACCGCGTAATAAAACTATTGCACAAGAACATAAATGCTTTCAACATCAGCAGACATAATTTGTTTATCGGGCACTGTAATATGCTTTAAACGGGGAAATTTAGATTTAATTAGTTTTTCAATTTTCTTATTCTCTTGAGATATTATATACAGAGCTGTAAATCGTAAAGAGGTTTCAAAACCAGCGAGGGCAGAAAATAAACTTACATAATAATCATTGTCATAACGTAGATACAGAATACCAGCAAGTAGCCCACTAAATATGGTCACTTGAATCCATAAAATATTAAGATAGATTAAATTGTTTATAAATTTTTTATAACTTTGACTATTGACTTGTAAATCGGAAATATAGTTATTCCATTGTGATTCATTTTGCATTTCAAGCGTGAATAATTGTGCATACTGTCGCTTCAAATCAACAGATTGCCAAAAATCTAAACAACCACCATATAATGGCAGGTAACGAGATTTATGTGAATCTAGATAATAATCAAAATCCGTATTTAATCTATAATGCAACAGTACTCTTTTCTGTTCATTATCTTGCGCGTGTATACTGAAACAAAAAAGACTCAATAAAACGACGAAACACTTCATACATACCCATTTAATTCCAGTAAAAAGACTATAAAAAAAGGAAGGCTTAAACCTTCCTGTAATATTTTATTTTTTATGGCAATTCTGGAAATAGATAAATTTTATCTGCTCAAAATATTTATTTTCCAGCATCACAAAAGACTTTTCGCTCATCTTACGAATACAATGAATTCTTTTTGTACTAGTAGATTTTGTAGCAGTAACTTCAGTATTGTCTTTTAATGTTGCCATATAGGTTTCATCATCACCATAGGATCTCTTTACTTGAGTAATTTGAGCTAGATCAATCTCTGAGGCTGCAACGGCATTTTTCCACTCAACTGCAAAAGCGGGAAGATTAAATTTGCCATCTGAAGCTTGGGAGACAAATACACCACAACACAAAGTAGCTAAAAACAATTTAGATAACATCACACTCGTCCTTTTTATAGTTATTTATTATTTTGGGAATTAAATTTTGACTGTATCTCTGCAAAATACGATGCATGCAAAATTGTACGATTTTCAGGAATTTTACAAATGCGCCAACAATTCAATATACCAGTATTCTTATTTTTACATACAAAGATACGGTCATTACACGTTATTGGACCGAGCTCTGCAATGTATTTTTCCGACTCATTGGTTGACGCATTCTTAATGTTCTTAATATGCGCAAGATCAATCTCTTTAGGATCATATTCTGAAGAAAATACATTAAAAGAAATCAAACTGATGCTCAAAATGAGGAACATTGAAGCAATTTTTTTCATGAGATCTTAACTATTTTTTTTGGATTGTTATTGCCGTATATAATTCTATATTCATAATATACTACATGTTCATCACGTCGTACTTCAGAAAATCCAACTTTTTCATACAATTTCTGTGCGGGAATATTATCAATACTGGTAACCAACTCAACAATAGAACAACCTGCTTTTGCTATTTGTTCTATAGCAGCTTTTAACAATTGCACGCCATAACCCTTACCACGTTCAGCTTGATCAACCACCATGAAAAGAATGTATCCCTTTAAAAAAGATTTTATGAAATGTGCTTCAAATCCCACCGTACGACCATGATCACAATAGACGTTAAAAATTAAATTTCTTTTATTGATCGGATCAAATGCAGAAGCATGATTATCAAGCATAAAATCGACATCATAGCTTTGGTAACTTGGACCATTCACCAGCCACGATAAATTTTGCTGAAACAATTGTTTAACCGCTGGCTTATCTCGCTGTGCATCATAAGCAATGACACCATTGCATGAACGAGCATTAAACAAATAAAAACTAATACCGGCAGTTACGCTTACAAGGGCTGCAATAATAAAAATAATTTTCTTATTATACGTCTTCATTTCCATAAACAATCTTTCGTAATACTAATCCCTCTGGTGGCGCACATACTAATGGCGCATCAGGAATCTTTGAATCTAATGCTAACTTAACTCGTCCAATCGGATATTCTTCATGCGATGCTGCATACAACGATGCCCCTACCATACGTCTGACCATATAACGCATGAACCCCGGCCCCTTTACGCGAATACGAAATGCCTGTAATCGTTTCAAATACTGCACATCACATGAATTGACAGTTCGGATGGTTGTCGTATATGATTCACCATTAGCACAAAAGGCATGAAAATCATGAGTGCCTACAAAAAGCTGCATCACCTCCTGAATTATTTCAGGCTTAAATGCACGTGGATGATACCACCCATAGCGTGCCATAAAAGGTAATGGTCGTTTATTAAAAACATAATAATCATAGGTCTTTTCAATCACGTTTACCTGAGAACGAAAACCATTAGGCATATAGGTAATATCGCGAATATGGATATCGTTTGGCAATAATCCGTTCCATGCTTTTTTTAAGATATGAGGATCAAGATATAAATCAGTAGTAAAACTTACCACTTGTCCTAGTGCATGTACGCCAGCATCGGTACGCGATGCTGCAAAGAGAGAAATTGGTCTATTAAAAACACGTACAAATTGCTTTTGCAAAACACTCTGAACGGTTTTATGATTCGGTTGGTGTTGCCAGCCAGAATAGGATGTCCCATCGTAGGCTATAAGCAATTTGTACGTGTACATATATTTATCTAGTTACGTAATTATTTTCTTAATGACGCACGTAGAATTTTTTTGCGCAAACGAATATTGTTTGGTGTTACCTCAATCAATTCGTCAGGCATGATCCATTCCATACATGTTTCAAGAGACATAATACGTGGTGGTTCAATTTTAACGGTATCATCAGATCCTGATGCACGCATGTTTGTTAATTTCTTTTGCTTACATGGGTTTACGTCCATATCATCGTCACGGCTATTTTCGCCAACGATCATACCTTCATATACTTTATCGCCAGGTTTTACAAACATAGTTGCGCGTTCTTGGAGTGTATCCAATGCATAACCCGTTACTTGACCAGATTCCATAGAAACCAATGCACCCTTAGTACGGAAAGGAATATCACCTTTATATGGTTGATAACCATGGAAGCTAAAAGTAGCAATACCAGTACCACGAGTATCAGTTAAAAATTGGCTTCTGAAACCAAGAAGACCACGTGAAGGAACTTCAAATTCAATACGCACGCGACCATTTTCATAATGTTGCATGTTTTTCATTTCACCTTTACGACGGCCAACATATTCCATGACCACGCCTTGGTGCTCTTCCATAACATCGCAAACCAAATATTCAATCGGTTCGCATTTTGCACCATTGATAGTCTTATAAATAACTTCAGGTGCTGAAAGTTGTAACTCAAAACCTTCACGACGCATGTTTTCAATCAAGATTCCAAGATGCAATTGGCCGCGGCCAGAAATTTTAAACACATCACTAGAATCTGTTGCTTCAACGCGTAAGGCAACGTTTGTTTTCAATTCTTTTTCTAAACGATCTTTAATTTGACGAGAGGTAAGAAGCTTACCGTCTTGTCCGTTAAAAGGAGAATCGTTTACGGAGATATACATAGATAAGGTTGGTTCATCAATCTTAACATATGGATGTGGTAATGGCTTACCAACTTCACACAATGTAGAACCAATGCTTACTTGTTCAGTAAAGCCAGTAACCGCGATAATATCACCAAAGCTAACTTCTTGTACTTCAAACTTTTGAAGACCCAAGAATTTATACAATTTGGTTACTTTCATAGGACGGCTAACATAATCATCTTTGCAGATAATAAATTGCTGACCCATAGTCATAGAACCACTGTACACACGACCAATAACAATAAGACCCAAGAAGTCTGAATGATCAAGACTGGTTGTCAAAACTTGAAGACCATTTTCTTTTTCTACTGGACCTGGAATAGTATTGATGATCGCATCAAAGAGCGGTGTCATATCTTCGCTAGGAACATCTGGGTTGGTAGTTGCAAATCCCATACGTGATGAACCATAAAGGATTGGGAAATCTAATTGATCATCACTTGTTGCAAGATCCAAGAATAAATCGTGAATCAATGATTCTGTACGTTCAATATCAGCGTCTTTACGATCAATTTTGTTAATCAAAACGATTGGTCTTAAGTTCAATTGTAACGCTTTTTGCAATACAAAACGGGTACCTGGCAACACGCCTTCAGCAGCGTCAACCAACAGCAAGAACCCTTCAACCATTTGTAAAGTACGTTCTACTTCGCCACCAAAGTCACTGTGTCCTGGGGTGTCTACAATATTAATAGTCATACCTTTGTAGTTAATACCAGTATTCTTTGCAAGAATGGTAATACCACGTTCACGTTCAATGGCATTAGAATCCATTACGCGGTCTTCAGTCATGTCATCAAGAGTACCTGACTGACGCAACAACTTATCAACCAAGGTCGTTTTACCATGGTCAACGTGTGCAATAATAGCAATATTACGTATATCTGTTCTTCTTCTATTCATGCTCTATTTTCTTTAATGTTAAACATTAATTATTATTTTTTTCATTATTATCAACGACTTCAACCGAAGCATCTTCTACCAAAACTTTTGCATCCGTTTCAGCGCTTACTGGAGTTTCTTCAATTTGATCTTGTTCTTCAGTTTCGCCTAACAATAAATAACGAACTTGTTTTTGATATTCAGCATCAAGATCTTTTTCCATCAATGCAAGCTGAGCAAATCCAGGTCTAACAAGCGTTACTAGTCCATACAATTCTTTCATCATAAGAAAAGCAACTGCAGCACATCCTGCACGGAACGCCCACGGAGAACTAATCAATGACTCAGGCTCTTGATGAACATATACCTTATAAGCACAACCTGCGCCAACCCCAATCACACCCATTTGAACTGCATCACCGATTTGCTTCCAGAGTTGTTGCCAGAGCATAAATCTATGTTGTGCAAATTTTTCTTTGCCAGACATATATGCTTGATGCAAATCCATAGGTGACATACCAGTTGAACCTTCATAGGCTGCCAATTGAGAACTCAATGCGAACAACATGCTGAATAAGAATGAGATTGTTTTCATAATTTTCCTGCTTTATAAAAAAGCCCCGCGCTCGAAAAAGGCACGGGGTTTTATTTTTATTGATGCCATTGAGCCATTATCGCTCAACCTATTAATACAATGAGGTGTATGGCAATAATCCCATAACGCGGGATTTCTTGATTTCTGTAGAAAGCATACGTTGATGCAATGCACAGTTACCAGAAATACGTGATGGTAAAATCTTTGCTCGCTCGGTCAAGAATGAACGAAGCAAGTGAGCATTTTTGTAATCTACTGTACGCTCTTGGCTTTCGCTCACACAGAAACGGCAATGTTTCTTTTGTGAATAAGAGCTACGACGTGCTTTTTTACGCAATAAACGCGTACTAATTTTTAATTTAACTTTTTTTGCCATGTTCAAATCCTATTAAACAGCTTCTTGCTGAGCAGCAGGAGCTGCAACTTCAGCTTCATCAGCTTTACCCAATAATCCGGTCATTTTGTTTTCTTTCAAAAACGCATCAACTGAACGTGATGGCGCTTCTTCAAGAGATTCTGGACGGTAATATTCAAGTGAACCGGTCGCTGGCAATGCATGAAGCATATGACGCATGATCAATTCAGTATGTTTAACCATGCAGAATACTTTAACCGCAGACAATAATGCCTGTTTATTAGCTTCTGAACAGCTAAAACGCGCTAAGAAATAAACGCCATAATCATAATTGCGGATAGGATATGCAAGTTTGAATTTGCCCCAACGCTCATATGAAATGAGTTCAGCGCGGTTTTCTTTAACGATTTGTTGCAATTGACTTTCGAGCATCGCTGATTCATCAGTGGTGAGCTCTGGTAAAGTCAACATTAGAAGTTCGTAGCGAACCATGTAAACCTCGTACTAAATGGAAATAAAAAAGACTATACCGCACGGACTACGACATGCGGTATTTAGTATTAAGTTCTATTTTAGCATAAAAATATTGTTTTTATAGTCTTTTTTGCTATTAGAAGACAAGATTTTGGTGGCGTTCAATAACACGTCCAATGATACGGAAGTGATCTTTTCCACGGATTAAAGCAATTGGAGCTTGTTTAGAGTTAACAGATTCAAGCACTACAAAGTCTTCTGTATAGGTAACTTTCATAACCGCTTTAACTGCAACATCATTACCATATTCAACAGCAGCAATATCACCTGAGCGTGTCCAAGTTTCAGGAGAAATCAATAGAATATCGCCCTTTTCAAAGGTTGGCGCCAAAGTATTGCTGTTTAATTTGAGAGCAAAAAGAGAAGGATCGCTGCAGGTTAACACCGGCACAAACATATCTTTGCAACCACTAGTTACTTGTAACAATTGATTATTATATGGTGATGGATTTGATGGGATATCCCCTACTACGGGAACAATATGCACATTCAATTTTACGTCAGTTTTTTCTGGCATATTTACTGAACTGCTGATTTCATCAGTACGTTGACGACGCTGAGCAAATAAATCTATAGGACTTACTTCAAAAGCAACTGCGAGTTTTTTTAAGCAGTGTTCATTCCAACGACGAGTACCGTTTTTAATATGCGTCAAATAGCTTTCCGACATGCCGGTTTTTTCGGCAAGAATTTTAGTCGTCCACCCTTTTTCACGTAACAGCTCCTTAACACGGAGTGCTGTAGATGACATAAAATGCTCCTTCTGTTAGTCTTTAAATGGTATACAAAGTACGTTTATTATACGCCATATTTCACATTGTACTTTAATATTTCATATAGTCAATATTTATCAATGCGGTTTCAGCATGCCAACGATACGACGTAAGCCTGATTTTAAAAAAGATTTTTATGAAAACCAAGCCTGGTTACAGGATAGCACAGTACTTGGAATCGATGAAGTTGGGCGTGGATGTCTTGCCGGACCGGTCGTTGCTGGGGCGGTAATTTTGCATCCAAATAAGTCAAATCGGCTCCTAAAAGACTCAAAACTTCTTGACCATGAGGAATTGATTAAGGCGTATACATGGATTACAAAGAACAGCTGGTATGGTGTTGGCATCATCCATCATCGGTGGATTGATCATATAAATATTTACCAAGCATCTATGTTGGCAATGGCACGCGCTTCAGCTCAAGTGTTAAGTTTGTCTCAGGTCAAACCACAATGCGTACTTGTTGACGCGGTCCCCCTTGAACTCACTTCCTTTGAAGGTGATGTTATTTCATTTATATATGGGGAAAAAAAATCAAGCTCTATTGCAGCGGCTTCAATAGTAGCAAAAGTAACCCGTGATAGATTGCTGGGCCAACTAGAAATGACCATTCCCGGTTATGATTTTAAAGAACATAAGGGCTATAGCACCGCAAAACATAAGAAAAATCTACACGAATTTGGCGCATGCATGATTCATAGAGAAAGTTTTATCGATCATTTTGCAAATACCCAAGTAAATGAACAGCATTTAATCTTTAACGCTGAAGAATTGGTACCGGTGATTGAACATGATTAAGCCATTTGCAGAAGTTATTCAAAGTTCAATAACGTCAAGCACAATACAATGTTGGCAATGGAATGTAGTGCCCGAATTAGGATCACTCATTACTATTCAAACAAAAAAGCATCTCAATTTTGGTATTATCAATTCTATTCAACTTGGCTCCATCGATCCTTCACGCCAGCCGTATGCCTATCAAAAAACCGAAGAAGAATTACTTGCTGAACAACCACAAGTATTTGAATTTTTACAAACGACTTGCACCTATTTGCCGGTGGGCTTTATGGAAAACAATTCAATGTATTATCAATTGCCTCCTACACCTCCAAATATTCACAGCTTTGTATCATTAGCAACTCAAGAGCATTATCAAACATTCTTTGCAACCGAAATGTATCTGCCTTTATTATTGCAACCACAAAACATACCGCATGAAGAGTTACTCCTTGCATTATTACGAAAAAGAGCAACCCACAACGCTCTTACTAAAAAAAGCTTACTCCATTGCATCGATCTATTTGCCTATCATTGCAACGATTATAGAAAATTGAGATTATTTTTACAGCGTATTGAAGCAACAAATCATTATTTTCAACAGCTATCTCTGTAGGTGACTATGTTCTCACTTTTTAAAAAAACAATTAACAATCTTTTTCAATCAACCGCAACAAAACTTAAATCTTTGTTTGGGATAAAAGCTCTTAATGAAGAACATTTAAAAGAACTTGAAACAATTCTTTTGCAAGCAGATGTTGGCTTGCCCACAATTACCTTCATTATTAAGCAATTAAAAGACCAAATGCCAAGCTCTGCTACCGGCCAGGATTTGTATAGCGCTTTGAAACAAATTATTAACGACATGCTTAACAAAACTCCAGTGGCACCGCTTGGAGATATTTTTTTACTCGTTGGTATAAATGGCAGCGGCAAAACTACTAATGCGGCTAAATTAGCATACAAATATCAACAGCTAGGCAAACATCCCTTTCTGATCGGTGCTGATACATTCAGAGCAGCAGCACGTGAACAACTACGCTCATGGGGAGAAAAAATAAATGTACCCGTGTATGCACCAGACAATATTCAAGACCCAGCAGCGGTGGTTTTTAAAGGTTGTCAGGAGTTTTTGAATCAAAACAAAGATATTTGCATTATTGATACGGCTGGACGACTCCAGACAAAAACCAATCTTATGCATGAACTTGATAAGATTAAACGTACTATTACTAAGGCTGCACCTAACAAACAAATTTCGACTCTTTTAGTAATTGACGCAATGTTAGGTCAAAATTCGCTTGAGCAAGCACGAATATTTAATCAGGCAACTGCGATTGATGGTATCATTTTATCAAAAATGGATAGTTCAGCTCGCGGTGGTATTGTACTTGCTATAGCGCACGAATTACAATTACCTATAGTATATGTATCAAGTGGCGAAAACATAGAATCACTCCTGCCCTTCGAATCAAATACATTCACAGACAGTCTTTTTGCAGAATAAATTATTGTAAATATAAAAACCCCTTTTATAAGATTATAAAGTCTTATACAAGGGGTTTGTCGTGGTAGCATTTTTTGCATTCTTTTTATTTTTTCAGTCATTTGCGTCAGATACAAATACCTCAGATTTTAATGAATTACGTAATGCTTTAAAATCAAACATCTACACATTAAATAATCCAAAAACTATTTCAGTAAAATCAGTTGAAGATGTATTAACCGCTGCTGAAAATCTGCAAGAATTTATAGCCGACAATTTCTTGAATTTATTCGATGTCTACAATAAACAAGACATTATAGATATTTATACAAAGCTGAACCAATTAAGTGCGACAAATATTTTTGCTGATAAAATAGCGAATCTCAAAACGGCAGATTTGTCCCAACTAGATTTGGATGCATCAGGCATTTGGCAGCATACTGCAGCTGAAGAAACAATT
The DNA here is from genome assembly GCA_023428375.1 of bacterium. GTDB lineage: Bacteria > Babelota > Babeliae > Babelales > Babelaceae > JAEYYR01. The sequence goes on from JAEYYR010000001.1 coordinate 286,852, forward strand.
TATGGCACTATCGAGAATGCGCAACGTGAAGTCCAAAAAACCAAAGACATTATTGCCGTTGTTATAAATAATTTTTACAGAATTTCATTTTTAGTTGCAAAAAAACGTATATTCTTCTCGTCTGAAGAAAAGAAGTTAATATTCATCTCCCTTTCTTTAAAAGAAATTTTGAATCCAAATTCTGTCAGTTCTGACGGAATCTTTAATGATGTGCATCAAGCATTATTGCGTTTAAATGAAATACTCATGATAAGAACGTCATTTATAAATGCATATCGTGACGAACTTACTAATTTTGAAACGAATCAATTAATTGATGATTTTTCTAATGATTTACAAATAATGGCATTTGTATGATTAATCGCACCATTTTTGGATATATGCTGAAATATATTGTTGTATTAGTATATGTAAGCCTAATCGGCTTTGAGGCACAGTATATTGAAGAACAATTTGTTCAATCACTCTTGATACCCGGTAATTTTTTTAATTATCTCCATGCATTTACACCTGCAACGAATGTGCTTACTAGAACCATAAGCATACTCTATACTCACGCTCTCTATTTTCCTGAAACTGAGCCTAAATTGCTTACATGGTATGAAGAATTACGCACTAAACACATAATAATCGAAAAAATAATCAAAGAGTATGATACATCTAAGACTAAATATTCTGCTAGAATTGATAGAACTTACATCAATGATTCAGTTGATGAAAGGCTAGGGATAAAAAAATCAATATCTGATCGAGCTGCATCTATACAAACCTTGCTTTATAATTTAAGAAAGCAAGATGAAGGTATGTTTAAAAAGCTACCATTAAAGCATAAAGATCTCTATTTCCAGTTTTTATTAGTCGCGTTATTAGAGAAATTTGGATGCAGTGAATACGTAGATATCTATAAAGAGCGTGTGCAAAAAACGGTCAAAGATTTACCCTCAAATTTGCTGACAATTCCAACAATTTTAAAATACAGACAAGAAAAAGAACTTGCATATGATACAATGCAAGCTGAATTCATAAAAATATATTCTTGGTCTTCTTCAGAATCTGACTAATGGTATTGATAATCAATGATTACTTGGGTACATTAATGCGATATAACATCATTATTTGAGCCATTTTTTCATGATTATTGCACTTATTTTCTTAGTAACTTCATTAACAGCGTTTGACCATTCAGATTTAAAAGAAAAATATGAAAGACAAATGTATATTGCTCCCGAATTTTCTAATTATTTAACTGACTATAAACATTTGGCCGATTTGACTCAAACCAGTATGTTTTTGCAAATAGAAACAATGAATAGTTCTAATAAGCTTTTGCAACATAAATACAAGATTTGGTATAAAGACTTACAGATGAAAAATTTTATAATTTATATTTTATGGCGATTCAATTCCCGCGAAAAAGTAGATCATAAAAGATTATCAAAACCTTATTATCTTGATAACTTCTTAGGGTCTTCTGATACAGCTTTTTTGCTTCTCTCGGCAACGCAAGCATTTACATTTTTAGACAAAATTACATCTGAAGATCAAAAATGGCTTTCTGAAAATAAGCCCACGACTACAAATCTTTTCCCCAAAAATCGATCAATTTATTTTAAATTTTTAATGTGGCAAACATTAGAGAGTTATTGCTATGATACCCGCAAAAAGAAAAAATACGCTGAAATAATTCAAGAACTGTTGCAAGATTTTCCCATATTTTTACATGATATTCCTAGTGTCATAGATTACATAGTTCGAAATGAAAGTACCTATGCAAAATCATGAGCAATAACCATATAACGAGTCTATATCAGCAACTTCTACAAACACTCAAGCGCATAGTGCCTGATCAAGAAAATCAAGCATCAACGGCTTGGTTATTGCTTGAAAAATTGTTTGGAAAACGTCGTGAAGAACTTATTGCAATGCACCATCTATCAATTGCTCCTGAACAAGAACAGCAATTGCACCGTTGGATCGATGAGTTAAAGAAGCATAAACCATTGCAATATATTCTAGGACAAGTCCCATTTCTCGATTTATGGATCGATGTTAAGCCTCCGATATTGATTCCTCGACCAGAAACCGAATCATGGTGCGCAGAACTAATTAATATAATAAAACCATTACAAAATGATTCATTATCCATTTTAGATATGTGTACAGGTTCAGGATGCCTTGCGCTTGCATTAGCCGATGCATTTCCGAAAGCCCTGGTTGTCGCAAGCGATATTAATCCAGATGCGATTAACTTGGCACAGCGTAATGCAGAAAAAAACAACCTTACCAACGTGCATTTTATTTTGAGCGATCTATTTAATTCTATTGCTGATCAAAAGTACGATCTTATTGTTTCAAACCCTCCTTACCTAAGTGAAGAAGAATGGCAAACTATAGAGCCTAATGTTAAGGAGTGGGAAGACAAGAGAGCATTAGTTGCTTCAGATAAGGGTTTTTACATTATTGAACAAATCTTGTTAAACAGCCGCAACTATTTGAAAAATAATAATAACGTGCCATACAATATGTGGATTGAAATTGGATATAAGCAAGGACCAGAAGTAGTTGAACTTTTTAAAAAGTATGACTATCGTGACGTTAAGATCCTTAAAGATTACCAGGGTCATGACCGCGTTGTAATTGGCAAATATATCTCGTGAAAAATACTCATTTTCTTATTGCATCACACGAACGCGCATCTTTAAAAAAATGGTGGCTTCTTGCCGGTATATTAGGAATAATAACTGTTCTCGTAACCACCTTATGTACGATGCGAATGTATCGCATTATTTCAGCAAACGAATCGGTGATGCCGTCGATTATTCAGCCGCCAGCAATTGAAAAAATGCCACTTCCACAAGTTACCGTTATTCTTGAACAAATTACTGATCGTTTACCTGGTTCTGTTTCATTTACCGCGTTACAGCTTGAAAATGATCATTTGACCATACAAGGCAAAACAATAGATCAGCATGCGTGGGCAACATGGACCGAAATACTAGAATGTGTTGAATGGGTTTCTGAAATCAAAGTTGAATATTTACAAAAGATCCCCAAAAAGAATGTATATTCTTTTTCTCTAAGCTTGTGCTTTTAAGACAGGCATCTATACTGAAATAGTACTTTATTCCTTAGATTCATGGCAAAAATATACCAACTTCCTCGCGAAGAAATTCAAAAGATTGCTGCTGGTGAAGTTGTAGAACGTCCAGCAAATATCGTCAAAGAATTGCTCGAAAACTCTCTTGATGCCGGTGCACAGCGACTAATATTTTATATAGAAGACGGTGGCAAAAAGCTCATTCGACTCATCGATGATGGCCACGGCATGACCGTTGAAGATGCGCGTTTATGTATTCTTCCTCATACCACCAGCAAAATACGTTGCGTGGATGATATTGCCCTCATTAAATCATTTGGTTTTCGCGGAGAAGCATTAGCAAGTATTTCTGCAATAAGTCACTTTTCAATAACCACGAGAACTGCCGATGAGCTGAAAGCGGTAAAGCTAGAAGTTGAAGAAGGATCCATTATTCAAGAATCAATGGTAAGCGCATCTCCTGGAACCGAGATTGTCATTGAAGATATTTTTTATAATGTGCCAGCTCGAAAAAAATTTTTAAAAACTTCAGAAACTGAATGGCGTGCAATCGCTCAATTGATTCAAGCGTATGCATTATGTTATCCGGATCATACTTTTACGGTCTACCACAACAATAAGCAGATTTATCATTTTCCAAAAACTACCCATGTGGAACGGGTTAAAGATATTTTAGCCGATAGTCACCACATGCAAATATTTCAAGAGCAATCTTCACTTGAAACACCATGCGTAAAATTATTTGCTGGACCACCAAGCTATACCCGTTATGATCGTCAACATATTTATTGTTTTGTGAATAACCGATGGATTAAAAACCATAAGATTGTGCAAGCATTTATTCGAGGTTATACTACGGTGCTCAATGATGGCAAATATCCTGTCGGTTGTTTATTTATTACGATTGATCCAGCTGAAATCGATGTTAATATTCATCCAAGAAAAGAAGAAGTCGTGTTTCTTCACCCACGCAGAATCGAAGAGTTAATAACAAACACAGTGCAGAAAGCGCTGTCACAAGAGATTGGTGTGATAACTAAAAAAGAAGTACCTTTTTCACCGACATCTTATTACGCGCCTCAACCACCGCAATGGAATGCACCAACTTCGTATACCGCTCAGACGATTTCCACTCGCTCAGAATCTAAACCAGATTTTGTGCCTATGACACAAGTGCAAGAAACATTCTTTGCTCCTCGGACTGTTGAAGAAACGAGTGCTGAATTTTCTTATCTGTTAATCGGACAGGCGTATGACACGTACATTATCGTGGAACGAGATAATGGATTAGTCATATTTGATCAGCATGCTGCGCATGAACGAATATTATATGAACAGTTTGCCTCTCGGCTTAATGAAGCACCGACGGTAAAACTCCTCTTTCCTGAAACACTTGTTATGAAATCGGAAGAATTGAATACTGTCATGCACTATCAAGAAGCAATGAAATTACAAGGCATTATTCTTGATGCACTTGATTCAACGACCTTAGTTGTCTATTCAAAGCCTGTGCATGCCCAACAAGTTTCCCTAAAAGATGTTGCACATGAAATACTGCAAATTGTTGCCACTCTTGATTTTTTACCTGATGAACAATTAAAAAAAGAATTTAATAAAAAAATTCAAGCGATGATGGCATGCAAAGCGGCCGTTAAGGCTGGCGATCAATTATCGCGTGAAAAAATGCATGAAATTATTGATACGCTGATGAAAACACCAAATCATTCCACCTGTCCTCATGGACGACCAACCTGGTGGCATATGCCATTGCAAGAACTTGGAAAGAAATTTAGACGTTATTAAAGAGATTCATTTTGCAATAAATGACGTTTTTTTTCTAAACCCCATTTAAATCCCGTCAACGAACCATTTTTACCTATTACTCGATGACATGGCACCAAATACGCTAAGTTGTTAGCACCCAATGCTCTGGCGACTGCACGACATGCTTTAGGATTTCCAATTTCTAGCGCCAATTGATTATACGTTATGGTTGTCCCTGCATGAATCTTCAAGGCCGCTTGCCACACAGAATGTTGAAATGGAGTGCCAACTAGAATGAGGGATACGTGATCTAATTCCATTAAAGCATGGGGTGAATCTTCTACAAACTCACTTTTAAAAATCCCTATAGAACACATAGAAAGTTTTAAGATGCCTGCAGATGTTGAAATAAAACGATAGGTTATTTCTTCACCACGGATCATTTTTTGAAAAGCGGTTGGTGAATATAGAGTGATTGATGTTGTCATAATAACTGAGAATACAATGATTTTTCAGCGGCCTCAACTAAATGAGTCAAGGCCCGGTTTTTAATAACGTTTGATAGATTGAGATTCTAGATGACGATATAAATACACTTTAGCGCCATAGCAAAGCGGGATTGCCAATAGAAGCGTGAATCCATAGAACTGGAACGCTAGGGCATAGGCAAGCCAGATAAGTAATAATAAAGCTAATACTTGATAACGATTGCCTTTGGTAATACGTGAACTGATTTTAAATGATTCAATTGGACCAACATTTTTATCAACGATAGCATAATCAAAGAAATAGTACGTTACTGCGGCCCATACACCAGGAATTACAAACAATAAAAATCCTAATCCCACCAAAATTGAATAAAATATTTGTGCGATTGCATAATTTATTACGATAGGAAATGAGGTAAAGAGCGTAGAAAATCGTGAATGCCCAGTATCATGCAGTTCAAGCATCACGGCTCGCATACCTGCTTGAAATCCGTAATCCAAAATACTAAATAAAATATATAATAATGCACTCACCAAAATGAGCTGTACCGAAATGAGACTAGCCAAAAATTCCCATGTAATGGTTTGCGGCTGTACAACCCTAAACCCATGAATAAAATTCATTGCAAACAAAAATAGTATGCCGCTGTAGCGCAAAATACGGATTAATCCTTGCAAAAAAACAAGACCCAAAAACAACCAAATGTTATCCATGGTGGTTATAAAACCAAATTTTATCGCTTCTGTAAGCGAAAGAGTTTTATTTTCCATAATTCTCCTTAAGAACGTGGTATTTTATGTTAGGTTAACCCACAATATCTTAACGATACAATGAAACAATATATTCTATAACAGATCCATTTACTTACCATTTTTTTGTTCTAATAAAAAAATGGTAAGTAATCGTTCAATTTGCTAATAATTTAGTGTAGGCTAATGCGCAATATATTTATTTTTTTAGCTTAAATACATGTTTTGCAAATAAACCATGACATTTAATACAAAAAATACGTATGTCATAAAAATCCTAACAATATATAAAACGGACACTCCATGTTGCATACTTTTTTACTATTTTTCTTACATTTCAGTTTAGTTAATTCCATAGATTTTTCTGTAATTCACCTTGAAGATAGTGATCCGTCTGCAGATACTATACATGCCTTAGCTCCGTTATTTTATAATAGAGTCGCTGATTGGAGTCTTTCAAGTTTAGTTAAAGATCCTGAAAGAAGAATTTTAGCAATTTCGATGCTCTCAGATGATGAAATTTTATGCCAAACGTGCAGACATTTTACACCTTTGACACAAATGTTTGATCCTAATAATTGTTTTTTTAACGATAATATTATTAATTTTTTTAAAGGAACAAAGAAAGCTTTTCGTAATGCAGTAATAGAAGATCTTCCTGTTGTAGAAGCTGTGGCAGCATTATTTACTTTAAAACCAACGTATAAGTCAATCTCGCCAGCGTTTAGTAAATACAGCATGCACGAATTGTATGAGTTAGTAATTAAAAGTTTTAATATTAAGCTGCAATTTGAAAGAAAAATAGGTAAAAAAATTGAGCAAATGTTGCAAGATTCAAGTTTGACCGAAAATGAACGTAATACATTCTGGTTTACCGATGGAAGAAAGCGATTAGAGCTAGATTTATAAAAAATTATTGGTACAATTTCCACAAGATCACAAGATTATGTTGACTGAAGAGGTATATCAAAAATATCTTCAACATTGTTATGATGAAAAATATGTTTATACAAACGATAAAATAAGAACACAGCCTATTAAAAAATCACGACGCAATTATTTTGATCTAGATCGCGAACTTATAGAACTTATTAATAACCATACTTTTGCACGGAATGAAAAAAGTCTTTTATTAGATATTTATAGACCCAAAGCAAATTCCAAAGATCTCAAATCTCTATTTAAAATTCCTCGCCGAAATACATTCGCTAACGCTGAGTCATTAGCTAGTGTTTGTGAATTCAAATTAGTCCATCATGAACAACTTGACACAACCTTTGAGATGATTCATCCTCTGGAATTTATTGCGTATCTTAAGCATAATCCTGATCGATTAAAATATATTATCAGTGGATATGCTCATTTTATGAGACAATATGGATTCGATTTTGCAAGGTTAATTAAAGCAATCACCAGCTCAGATTGCTAGGCTGGCCTATTACTTTTCAGAGCTATAATAATTTTTTGCTGATAAGTTTAATAATTAATCTTATTAAAAATTAGGAGATCAAAAATGGTATTATTCTTTTTTTGCCTGAGCGCATTACATTTGTTTTGTTCTGAAGATAGTACTAGCAAAAAAAATTATTTTGCTGAAGAATCTTATGAATCATTTGATCACGCATTAGTATCTATATGTAAGGGATGTAATACAACTGGGCCATCAATTTTATCTACCCTTATTCTTCAAAGCATTACACCAGAAAAAGAAGTGGAAATTCGGGAAATAAGTAAGAATAAAAGAAAAAGTTCGGTAATATCTGCAGATGAAGCAAAGATTATACAAAAAATGCATCACCATTATACAAATGTATTGATTCATTATAATTCAATTGTTCCAGCACCAAATAGCATTAAAAGAAGAAAATAACTTAAAATTCAAATAACTATATATTAAAAGTGTTAGGAGTTACTATGTTTGCACTATTACTTTGTTTTTGCATTTCATCATCTTGGAGCACCGATAATCATTCTGAAAAAATGGTTCAATATACCTGCTATGATGAAGCATTAGAACATATTTTTCTAAGTGCATCGCTAATCGGTCCACGACATATAACAACCATCACGATACAAAATATGTCTGAAGAAAAAATTCAGCAACTAGAGAGAATTAGTGCTGGAAGAGAAAAAAATAAATACATTTCCCAAAAGAGAGCCACAAACATACTAAGTCATATTACAACATACAATCAAACACTGACTAACTTTCAAAATAACATTAAATCTTTACAGTAATTAAAGGCGCCTTTAGAAGGCGCCTTCTTTTTTAAGCTCGGGCGACTATTCTTTTTTCATTTAGACTTGCTTTTAAGGCATCGACGATCGTTGGTTTTTTACGCTCAACGCGCTTTTTCATGGGCTTAGTTTTTGTCGCTTTTTTAGATTTTGATTGCTTGAGTAATTTTTTTAATTGTTGAGCGAAAGTATCTTTAAACTTGCTCATATCAAATTTCTTTACTGAAAGCTTTGAAATGAGATCTTGTGCTAATTTTAATTCTTTTGGATCAACTTTAGTTTTTCCTGTCGGTATTACATCACTAATATCACGAATTTCATAGGTATAATGAAGTGTCGTTAATAATAAGTATGATTCATGTGATTGTATCATACAGGTATATTCTTTATCACGCATTACAAATCTACCGATTGCAACCTTATCAAGCGATTCAAGCGCTTTCATAAAAAGGTCAAAAACTGCCTTACTTTTTTTGTCTGGGGCGATAATATAATGATTATTCATATACACCAAATCTATTGCAGCAAAATCTACAAATTCAACGATAGAAATGGTATCGGTTGTTTCTGGTCGTAATTCTTTGATCATTTCTTGGGTCAAAATAAGATATTCTCCATCAATTGCTAAACCTTTTACCGTTTGTTCCCATGTAATCTCTTTTTTGCAATGAGGACACCAGCGATGATATTTTACCGGCGTATGACAGGTGGAATGGAGCAAGGTAAATCCAATTGCATGTGATTCTGTTGCGGAATACATTTTTACCGGAATATTTACTAAACCAAATGAAATAGAGCCCTTCCATATAATTTTCATGTAATATCCTTTTTCAATTAGGGTGCCACAGCATCTTCAGAAAAAGTAAGAATTATTTGACTATTATTACTATTGATCAATACTTTATTAAGTCAAAATAGAAATTACCTTGAGCCATATATGATAAAAAAATATTTTCTTCTCTCTTCATTATTAATCAGTCAAATTTATGCGCAAGAAATTAATACTATGCTAGAACATGCATACGAGTCTGTATTATTAAGCGCAGTCAGTGAAAGCTTAAAAAACCATAAAGGTCATCCATGTTCGGATGCCATAGCATTATTTAGCGCCATGAGTGAAGAACAAAAAAATATTCGATTAAAAAGAAAAGATGAAGTAACAGAATATGTAGAAAAAACTTATTCTGAATACATGAAATTGCTTCAGCATGAATCGTCTTCAATTGCCCCTTATATTAATAAAGAGGCTCTTCGCAATCAAACCCTTGTTCTATTACCTGCAGAAAAACAAGAAGCATACTTTATTGGTATTGTTCTTGAACAATTTATTAAAATGAACAAATAACTAACAAATTATTTACTGCTAAAAACCGCAGGCTTCAGGTATAGAGGAAACAATTGCGGCACTACGTGATTATTTTCGAATGCTTGAAGCGCTTGTTTTGCTAAAAAATCATTCGAAGTATCATTTTCTGAATCAAGAAACAACTTCTTAACCGGTACAAGCGCATCTAATTGTTTTTTATACGCCTCTGCCATTTCGCCTTTAATAATAAAAGAATTATAGGGCATCTGGATTAATTGGGTTGCCAAATTTTCTATAGTAGAAGTTCCTTGGACTACTGACTCATCTTTATAAATTTTAAAGTGAATTTCTCCACAAAATGCATCTAAAATTGCAAGCGATGCTTGTTGCTCGGAAAGCAGAGGTTCTTCAGATAATATATCTAATGTTGATAATCCAATTAAAGGAATTCCACTGGCTGCAGCAATGCCATTAATCGTTGCCAATGTGGAACGCAAGGTCGTTAAAGGCGCAGGCCCAGTAGTTGCAGCAATAAATTGTATATCTTTTAATGTCAAATGATGTTCTTTTAACAAGGAATCAATGTGAGGCAATAACGTTTTACTGACTTTTTTATTCTCTTCCATCATGGATTTAATAACACGAGAACCATGAGCAAGAAAAAAACGGACAGAACTGAAACCTGTATGGAAAACAAGAGCGTACGGTAAAGTATCACGAGAGTTAGAAGTGAGCATATCTAATTATTACTGTTTTGTTACTATTTTTTATCATTGCATTTTTGCTGTTGATAGAAAATGCTAAATGCATCAAATTCGATAGTTTTTTCTTTTTTAGTAATAATCTTACCACAATTTAAGCATTTCCATGCATCAAAGTTTAAAAAATGGTCAAAAAAGGACTGTAAAACCATAAGTCCTGAGCACTTTGAGCATTTCATTGACCCACTCTCCCTGTATTAGTGGCTGACAAATTTTCTTCTACAAGGTAGTCGTGAGTTTGTCGATTTGTCAATAGTTTTTATAGATTAAAAACTGCAAATCACTCAGAATGCATGCTGCAATGCAAAAGATATGAATCTAAAATAAAAGCAGCTGCTCGTGCATGGGATTTTATTTTTTCTTCTTTGGAAAATCCTTTTTGTAACGTCGAAGCGCGCTGACTACTCAACCGTTCATCCCACTGAATCCACTTTTTTTGCGGCCACTCTTGTTTTAGTTCATTAAATTGTTCTTTGATTTTTAGAGTTTGCGCACTCTCCGTACCATGCATGGTACGGGGATATCCAACAACCACAGTATCAATATCTTCTATATCAAATAATTTTTTTAGTTGTTCTTTAAATTCGGCCAACGGGGACGTTGCGTACGGTTTTGCAAGAATACGGGTACTATCCGACAAGGCAATACCGACCCATTGGTCGCCTAAATCCAGTGCTGCTATTTTCGCCATGGTTTGCTTTCTTGGTCAAAGTTTCATATGATTTTGTAATACTACGTCAATTTTACTATTAAGGGAACGTATGAATATTAATGCTTTAGATGAAATCGTAAAAGCAACGACTGACTTTCTTTGGGGCTGGCCATTAGTGATTTTTGTAATCGCATCAGGGTTGATTATGACCATTGCATTACATGGCGTGCAGTTCCGTTATTTCTTTAGAGCGTGGAAATATGTTTTATTCCCCGAAAAAACATCTAATCAAGGCGAATATATTAGCCCATTACAGGCATTTGTTAATACATTGAGCGCTTCCGTTGGTAATGGTAGCACCGCTGGAATGGCTACCGCAATGTTCCAAGGTGGACCTGGAGCGGCGTTTTGGATATTTGTACTTGGTTTTTTAAATATGGCTATTCGTTATGCCGAAGTGTATGCAAGTACTCATTTTGTTGATCAAACACCACAAGGTTTGCGTGGTGGACCAATGCGTTATATTCAACGCGTTCCTGGCGGTTCAGTCCTTGCGTATGCCTATGCCTTTTTCTGTTTGATGCTGGCATTTATCACCGGTAACGCAATGCAATGTAACTCAATGCGTCTTGGCATTGAAAAAATGACCTGCGCTAATCCATATGTTATCGCAATGTTTATGTTTGGCTTCTTGCTTTACATCATGCTCGGTGGCGCTCAGCGTATCATCAAAGTATCGGATAGAATTGTACCGGTAAAAGTGGGCCTATTCTTTATTGCTACATTCGTTGTGCTCGTGTACCACTATGCAAGCATTATTGATGCATTACGTTTAATCGTTACCAGTGCATTTACTCCACAAGCGGTTGCTGGCGCGTTGACAGGATGGACGGTTCAAAATGCTATTCGTTTTGGTATTTCTCGCACCCTTAATGCAACAGAAGCTGGTCTTGGCAGCGCCGCAATTTTATATGGTTCAACGGCAAGCAAACACCCAGTACGCAGCGCAATTATGTCTATGGCTTCAATCTTCATTAGCAACCATTTAGTATGCTTTATGTTGATGTTAGTATTTGTTGTTTCTGGTGTTTATAACAGTGGACTTACCAGCACTCCATTAACTATTGCAGCTTATACGAGCGTATTTGGTGAATTTGGTGGATGGGTTGTAACCTTCTTATCTATCACATTTGGTATGGGTGTACTTGTCGCTTATGCATACATCGGACGTGAATGCTGGATGTTCTTAACTCACGGCAAAATGGAATGGCTCTATACGGCAATTTATTGCGGTATGGCTGCATTTGGTGCGTTAAGCAAGGTAAACTTAATCTGGAACTTAACTGATTTAATCAATGCTGGTCTTATTACGATTAACCTTTATGCGTTATTAGTTCTTTTACCAGAAATTCGAAAAGGCCTACAAGCATATATGAATGCACAGGCATAATATGATTCTTGATTCTATTGCAGAATTTATTTGGGGCTGGCCTTTGGTCAGCCTCGTTATTATTGCAAATCTCATAGCTACTATTTCGTTACGCGGTATTCAATTTCGTTATTTTTTTAGTTCTTGGCAGTACCTGCGATTCACACATACTGCTCAAAAAGAAAATTATATTTCTCCCTTTCAAGCTTTCTTAAATACATTAAGTGCTTCTTTAGGTAATGGCAGCGCTGCGGGTATGGCTACCGCTTTATATTCAGGCGGTCCGGGTGTTGTTTTCTGGATATTTATTAATGGTTTTTTAGGAATGGCATTACGATTTGCCGAAGTATTTTTAAGCACCACGGTCATTGATTCAACGGGCGCTGGTATGTTTCGCGGTGGTCCTATGGTATTCCTGCATCATGTACCCGGACGTAGGTTTTTGCCAATGCTCTACGCTATTGCAACGTTGTTTGTCAGCATTGCTGCTGGTAGTGGCATGCAAGCAAACTCGATCACCATCAGCGTTAATCGCTTAACCGGCGTTGATCATCTTGTATGTGGATTAATTGCGCTCATTATTGTTGCTTATGTTTTATCAGGCGGCGCTCAACGTATTATGCGTTTTTCAGAAACCATTATTCCCGTAAAAGTTTTACTCTTTTTTACAGCTACAACCATAGTATTTTTATTCCATATTCATAAATTTATTGCAGCCATTCAAATCGTTCTTGAACATGCATTCACCAGCCAAGCAATGCTTGGTGTTGCACAAGGCTACACGGTAAAACAAGCGTTGCGTTATGGCATTTCGCGATCGGTCAGCGCAACTGAAGCTGGCCTTGGCACTGCAGGTATTTTCTTTGGATCAACACAAAACCCAAATCCTTGGCGCAGTTCATGTATGTCGATGATTTCACTTTTTATTAGCAATCATTTGGTATGTTGCCTTTTATTGCTCTTATTTATTATGACTGGCGTGTGGAATTCTGGTCTCACAAGCACTGCCATGACCTGTGCCGCTTACGAAACTGTGTTTGGTACCTTTGGCAGTCTATTAATAACTTTTTTGAGTATGGTATTCGGATTGGGCGTTTTAGTAGCCTATGCATTTATAGGTCGTGAATGCTGGCTCTTTCTTTTTGGGCCGCAATTCATATGGATTTATAATGCAGCCTATTGCATGATGGCAGGAATCGGAGCCGTTATGCCAGTGCACACCATTTGGGCAGCCGTTGACATTGGTAATGCTTGCATGATGTTTCTTAATATGTACGGCATCATGATGTTATTGCCGTCAATTATGTCACAAATATCAAAAGAAACTGCTTAACTCTATAGTTATTTAATTAAATAGATCGTATAGTATATAAAGTGCTTAAATAAAGGAATATTTCAATGTTAAGATCAATTTTAGTATCATTATTTTTTGTAGCGAGCATGAACAACGCGGCATTTTTGGGAAAAAATATTGCATGCGTAGCATTTACATTGCCATCTCTAGTAATGTACATCTGCAAAACTGAACATGAAAAAAATGAACGTCAGTATAAACATTTTAAAAATATGTTATCTGAGTTCAATTTACCTACAGATTTATATGCGAGCAACAGTAATCCATTCATCCAGAATTATGCTTCATTTATTTTAAAAAGCGCTCATTTAGAAGCTACAGCCAAAGCAAAAAAAGATTTTTGGGGCAAAAATACTACACAAGAATAAGCATTACTTTTCGTAAAATAAACCTATGATTTTTCCTCAAATATTTCATGTCACTTCTCACACTGATCATGTCGGACAAGGCACTACCTTTGTTGTTGTTGCGGGCATGAAAGAACATGGTGAAAAATACATACCAGTAGCGCTTGAAAAAGGCGCCGGTACCATTGTTATTGAGAAGACGTGTGAACTCTCTGCAGAAATTAACGAGAAAATCAAAAAATATAATGCTGTAGTGATTCGCGTTGAAAACGCGAGAAAAGCATTGGCTGAATTAAGTGCTCAAGCTTATAATTACCCTGCAAAAAAACTCAAAATTATTGGTATTACCGCTACAAAAGGTAAAACAACCACAACGTTTTTAACTGAGCATGCACTCGCTCAAGCTGGTTACAAAACCGCAATGCTGAGCAGTGTACATAATAAAATTGGCACAACTATTCTTCCAACGACGCTGACAACGCGTCAACCTGATTATTTACATGCATTTTTTGCAGAATGTGTAAAACAAAACGTGGAATATGTCGTCATGGAAGTTGCCGCTCAGGCAATGAGTTTATATCGCGTGCATGGTATTGAATTTGATGCAGTGATTTTCATGAACTTTGCCCAAGAACATGCTGAGTTTTATGCAAGTTATGACGATTATTTTATTGCAAAAGCATCCATTATTAAGTACGCTAAGCCTAACGCGCCAGTTATTTTGTGTAAAAACGATGCACGCATAGCGTCATTGGCGTCACATACGTCCAATCCTGTCATCTATGAACAGCCAACTCCTGATGATACGCACGACTCCTTAAAAGGTATTAATGTCAGACATCATGATATATGGTATCAATGTTCTGCTTTATGTGGCAATTATAACGCAAGTAATATGATCGCTGCATTAGAAATACTTAAAGCACTTAATATCCAAGCATTCCCTCATATTTTTGAAAATTTTGCAGGCGTTCCAGGCAGACTCACTAAATATGTTCTTCCTAACGGAGCTACGGCATTTTTAGACTATGCGCACAATCCATCCTCGTACCAAGCGCTCTTATCCACTTTGAGAAATTACACGAATGATTTAATTGTAGTGTTTGGTTGTGGTGGCGGAAAAGATCCGCTTAAACGACCAGTAATGGGCTCCATAGCCGCTCAATATGCAAACAAGCTTATAATTACTTCTGACAATCCACGTTATGAAGATCCAGCAATCATTGTTGGCGATATTCTAAAGGGCATTTTGCAAGAAGATATGACTAAAGTTTATTGTGAACTTAATCGCTCTAAAGCTATTCAAAAAGCCTATGAAATCAGTTGCAATGAAAGCATTATTGCAATTCTTGGAAAAGGACTTGAAGAATATCAAGAAATCATGGGAATTAAACATTATTATTGCGACGCACACGAAGTTGCTGCTTTATAAAAATTCCCACTTTTGCAGCCTTGTTCTAACTTCCCTTGTATAATCTTACTACGCAACATTAAAATACCCTCTATATACAGAGGGGTACGTATGTTCGCTTGGATTCTTTTATTATTCTTTACGGCATTTCAACTCTTTTCTATAAGCACTGAAGATGCACAAAATCAAGTGCAAAAGGCGCGGGATAAAGTTGAAACCATTCAAAAAGAAATCGATAACGCTCATAAGAAAATCGATAGAGTAAAAAAAGAATACTACGATTTACCAAAGATTAGTGTTACGGGCAAATCACAAGCAAGTGAGGGTCCTTCATTTGCGTTAAAAATTAGCTCTCTTGAAACAGAAAAAGCAGCATTAAAAGCAGCAAAAGTTTCCGCTGATGGTGTTTTAAAAGCCGCTATCGAAACATTAAAAACAACTACTGTTGCTAGCGAAGAAATAGCATCACCGATAATCACTATTGAAAACAAAACACCTATAGATCTGTATTGTGCCGTATATTACTCAAAAATTACGAGTAAAAAAAATTCTGAGATTCAATTTTTACCTGCAGGTAAACGCATAAAAGTTGATCGTCCGCCATTAAAAAGCGGTTACGATAGGCAGGTATATTTTAGTATCAATAAAGAAGCTTTGACCGAAGAACTCAGTCGGGGCGAATCAGATCTTGTTCCTAATTTTAATATTGGATACACCCAAGGAGATACCTACCTTATAGTTTTTCTTGATGGTATTTTCAAGGGATATAATATCCTCGATAAAGCATTGCAACCCGTATTACAAAAAATTGAAGGTTCACTTCAAAAATTTAGCGATACCATGCGAAAACCACTCCGTAATCAATACAAAAATCCCAATAAAAAGAAAAAAGCTTCTGTACGGGCAAGCGCGAATCTTTCTCCTGAAGAACAAGCGTATCTTTCAAAACGCTCAACGCAAACCATACAAGCATTAAATGCATTAACGGGAGAATCAATCACGTCTGACTCGCTACCACGAATTGCCATTTGTTGTAGTGGTGGTGGTTATCGCGCTATGACCTGCGCTCTAGGCTCACTCATTGGTCTAGAAAAAAGCGGATTATTAAATGCAGTAAGTTATATGGCGGGATTATCTGGATCAACCTGGACAATTGCTCCATGGATCAGCATGGGAAATTCATTACAAGAATTTAGAGAACAATTAATCCCTCGCATCAATAAAAATTTGTCAGAAGATGTAAATACTCTGCAATTACTTGATACATTATGGAAAAAATTCGTTTTTGATGAACCACTATCAACTATAGATGTATATGGTGGATTTCTCGGCAATCGTTTGTTGCGCATGCCTAAAAAAAATCCGTACAAAATTACCCTTGCACAACAACAAGCACGTATCAATAACGGAACATTACCCTTGCCCATTTATACGGCTATTGCTACAAAAGATCCCTATGAATGGCTCGAATTCACACCCTTTGAAGTTGGCAGCAATTATCTTGGTGGTTTTATTCCAACATGGGCATTCGGATGTGAATTTAAAAATGGCACCTTAATCGATGTGGTACCTGAGCAGCATTTAGGCTTTTGTATGGGGATCTGGGGCTCTGCATTTTCCGCAAATATTAAAGAAACGTATGATGCCTATAAGGATAAAATCGATTCAAAAGTATTGCGTGATGCGCTTGATCTTGGCGCTGGCTATGAATATTTTGGTGGCGTACGCATATTACCTGCAAAAATTGCAAACCCCTATCTGGGCATGCTTTCTTCATCACGTAGCCAACAGAAAATATTAACGTTAATCGACGCAGGATTAGACTTTAATATTCCAATGCCTCCATTGTTACGCACTGAACGCGAAATAGACATTATCATTGTGTTTGATAATTCGTATTATATTCAAAACGCTCCCGCGTTAATTGGTGCTCAAAACTATGCAAAAAAGAAAAATCTTCCCTTTCCTGCAATAGAAATTAAGGATATTGATAAAAAAGTATGCAGTGTATTTAAAGATGCAACCAATCCACAAACACCTATAATAATTTATATGCCTCTTATCCAAAATGAACATTATTCAAAGAATTTTGATCCTGCAAAATGCATACTAAAAAGCTATTGCGCAACAGAAAATTTCACCTACAATGCAAAACAAATGATGGAATTAAGTAGCTTAACCGAGTATTCCGTGATAGAATCCGCACCGATCATTATCCGAGAAATAAAAGAATGCATTGAGCGAAAAAAGAATGCATAATATATGGTTTTAATTATATTAATACAAAACAAAACAATTAATTTGGAATTATGATTTATGATTTTTCTTCTCTTAATAATTATCCCTCTATGTGCCGCAGATAATAACCAAGAGCTTGAATGGCTTAAAAATAAAAAGATTGAGCTTACTAATAGACTAAATAGACTAAAGCTAACACAAGAAAATGCTTATAATAAAAAAATGGAAGAAGCATTAAGTGATAGCGATGATGAAACAATTGCTACATTAAATGCTCCGGAAAACTCTTCCAATGGAGACTTCCACAAAGAAAAAAATCGCATTAAGGACCAATTATCCATAATAAACACCAAGATTAATGCTCTTACGCCCTTAAATAATCCAGTAAAAACTCAAGGATGGTTTGATTGGTGCAACAGCAAGCCTCTCACCGCTGTGGAGCTTGCTAAATTAAAGGAAGAAAACCAACAATTGAAAAAACAACTTATCCAACAACGCAACAAAATCGCACTTGCAAAAGAAACTGAGCAGTACGGCAAGAAAAAAGACTACTAAAATCCAGGGGCGCAAATCGCCCCTCTTTAATATTTTGTATTAAAAAAACGATTAACAACCACAAGATTGCTTCCTGTATCTCTAATAGTTTCGTCTTTATGACCAACTGTTTTCTTTACTCTGAATTTACCCTGCTCAGGAAGAAACACATCAAAAAATCCATCATCTAGATTTCCGGTTTGCCTTGATTTACAACCAGCAAGATACTCTACATCTTCTCCATTCTTTTCGAAAATAAAAATTTTATCCGCGTCATCAACATAACATCCACTTCCTAAAGGGCCTGCTGAACCCTTGCGCTTTGAACCTTCAATGGTCTCGACTTTTATGCCACGCCAGGTCCAAAGTTTTGTATCAATTTCATTACGTTTGCCAGGTTTTACCGTAAATTCAAAATTTTTCTTTCTAAGTACGGTATCAACTACTACTTTGATTTCCTGGTTTGTGTGATTTCGAACTTTAATTTTATAAGCCTGACACACTTGTAGACTTATTAGACATACTAAGAATCTGTTCATCATAACTCCCCTATTGTCAGATAATGGTAACAAATCGAACGATTATTCAACAAGAATCATTAATCTTCAATTAAAAACTATTATTTTTAAGGTCTGGCTGCATACATCAATCTTTACAAAACAGCCCTATATTGTACGATTAACGTATTTATGCAGTCCGTATAAACAAAAGGATACTCTATGCTGGATTCGTTTATTTATGGCTCTGTTGCTATAGCCGTACTGTTAGGCTTAGCGATTGTTGCCGGGCTTATGGCATACATCCGCTCGATAAAAGTTGATGATGCAAAAGCTCAACACATTGCAAGCGCTATTCGCTCAGGCGCGATGACCTTTCTCTGGGAAGAATACAAGGTCATTTCGTTTGTGGTAGCTATCATTGCATTGTTACTCTCCTATTTTGGATCGGTAATGGCAGCTGCTGCTTTTATCGCTGGTTCGGTATTATCATTGTCGACCGGCTTTATTGGTATGTGTGCCGCTACAGATGCAAACGTACGTACAACCTTGGCAGCTAAAAACAGTGGCGAACGCGCTGCGTTTTTTGTAGCTTTCTTTGGTGGTGGTGCGATGGGATTTGCAGTAGCAAGCATTGGTCTTTTTGGCCTTGGCAGTCTCCTCTATCTCTTTTACGGTACTGAACAATTTGAATTATTACTTACTAGCTTTGGTCTTGGTGCTTCACTTGTAGCATTCTTTGCTCGCGTTGGTGGCGGTATTTATACCAAATCTGCAGACGTTGGCGCAGATTTAGTTGGTAAAGTTGAAGCAGGTATTCCTGAAGATGATCCACGTAACCCTGCCGTTATCGCTGATAACGTTGGTGATAACGTAGGTGATATCGCTGGTACCGGTGCTGATCTTTATGAATCTTATGTAGCTTCAGCAGTCTCTACCATTATTTTGGCATCAAATGCTCATCCTGGTGATTTAGCGTATATTTCGCTTCCTTTGATGGTTGCGGTATACGGTCTTTTTGGCTCAATCATCGGCCTTTTCTCAAACTTGCTTATTCGCGCTTCATCTGCGACATTACTTCGCAATGCAACGTTTATTTCAGTAGCATTTTATTTAGCAGCTACGTATGCGTACATGTCTTACATGTACCTTGATATGGCATTATTCAATTCATTGGTAATTGGTTGTGTATCCGGCGTACTTGTTGGTTTAATTACCGAATATTACACCGGTGGCGCTCCAATTCGCAAATTGGCATCAAGCTCACAATCAGGCGCTGCAACAAACTTAATTTACGGTTTATCCGTAGGTATGGAATCAACCGTTTTACCAACAATCTTGCTTGGAATTGCAGTTTGGTTAGCATACGTTTACGGTGGTGGTCTTTTTGGTGTTTCATTAGCTGCAGTTTCAATGCTTGCAACTATTGCCATCACCATGACTGTTGATGCTTACGGACCGATAGCGGATAATGCTGGTGGTATTGCTGAAATGGCTGGCTTTGGTCCTTCAGTACGTTCAATCACTGACAAACTTGACGCACTTGGTAACACTACGGCTGCTATGGGTAAAGGTTTTGCAATCGGATCCGCATTATTAGCTGCGCTTGGCGTTTTTGCTGCATACGGCGAAAAAGCAAATATTCACACCTTAGATTTAATGAATCCTGTCGTTTTAGTTGGTGTATTTATCGGTGGCGCATTGCCATTCTTGATTTCTGCACTCACTATGCGTTCAGTAGGTGATGCTGCTCTCAAAATGGTTATGGAAGTTCGTCGTCAATTTAGAGAAATTCCTGGCCTTATGGAAGGCAAAGCAGAACCTGACTATCGTCGTTGTGTTGCAATCAGCACGCAAGCTTCACTCCATGAAATGATTTTACCTGGTATTATCACGGTAACAGCACCAGTATTTGTGTATGTTGCATTTGGCAGCTTAGCACTTGGTGGTTTCTTGGTAGGTGCAACTCTTGTTGGCGTATTGCTTGCATTAATGATGGCAAACGGCGGTGGCGCATGGGACAATGCTAAGAAATATATTGAAGCTGGCCACTTTGGTGGTAAAGGTTCTGCCACCCATGGTGCCGCAGTTATCGGCGACACGGTTGGAGATCCATTCAAGGATACATCTGGTCCAGCATTGAACATTTTAATCAAATTAATGTCGATGGTTGCACTTTTACTCGTAACTATGCGATAAATACTACTGCGGGAGCATTAATGCTCCCGCAACTTTTGAAACACACAAAAATTAAAATTAAGAATCTGTAGAATGAAGCAATTACTCCTCTTTTCTTTATTCTTTTCACAATCTCTTTTTTCATCAGAACAATCAAAATTACTTTCATTGCCCTTGCAGTATGAAGAAGGCTCTTATGTAGATATCTTAAAATCACACGCTGAATTTGAGCGACTGCAAAAAAATAAATCGACACAACACAGCTTGGTCAATAATTTTATGCATAGCATGTTAAGTGATATACGTCATGAGAGGGATATACTTTACAATAAATGGTGCGGTAGCTCTTCTGCTCTATGCAAAACAGCTAGTTTAACGGGATGTGGATGCGCGAGTCCTGTAGCAATCATTACTGGCTTATTAACCAATTATTCATATATAACTGTTTGCGGTACTATAGCAACCGTCGTGTATATTCCTACAATAGGGTGGAGTATAGTGCAAGCAATTAATACTTATAACCATTTAGATGTTTATGAACATGCTGCTTTACAGTGGTATAGAGCATTAAATAATGCCTCATCAAATATTCAGCAATTTCCTGCAAGTATGCGAATGGAATAAAATACAACCAATGTTATAACACGATAAAAAAGGAGCTCCATGAAAATACTGTTACTATTTCTTATCGCATGTACCGCTTGCTCTTCAGAGCTGCAGTTGATTTTGCCATCAATGTACTCGCAAACTCGCTATGCACCGATTTCGTATGTTCCTAAGTCTTATGCGCAGATTTTAGGATCCCAAGAACATTTTGAATATCTTAAAACGCAGGATTCAAGGACTTTAAGCGCGTACTTTCATGAAGCTTTAACTGATATTCATACCGATAAAAACAAATTATATAAGAGTGAATGCGGTACATCCTGCAAAAAATGCCAAGCTGGTTCCATTATTACCATTGCAACAGGAAGCCCTTTTGCGTTGCTTGCTGGTTGGTTAACTCATAATTTCTGCATAACTTTAGGTGGCGGTATAGGTACTTTCATTTATTTGCCGGCAGTCGGATATTACATTTATAAAGTAACGAGTGAACACGAAAAACTAAATTGCTACGAAAAAGTTCTTATGCAATGGCAAAAGGAATTACTACCACAGCAACACTATATCGTAGGCAAGACCATGAGCTTGGAGTAATTATGATGTTGTATTTTATTTTGTTTCTAACATTGAATGGTATTGCTGCTGATATAACTTCTATGAAAGAATGGGGACAGCCAAGCCAAGTGATCATGCCTCAACTATATAAATATGATAAAGATAAAGCGCTTCATGATCTTAGAAATCTAACTCCTTTAAATTTTTGCAATAATTGGAATAGAAATCTACAAGAATATTTAGAATACGTTAGTAAATTAAGTTCAGTTGTAGATGAAAACCGTAGAATCAAAAATACTATTAATAAATTAATGAATTCTGTACAAAACACTATTTACGCGCATTTAAAATCAACAAAAAATCATTTAGATAATCCTTACTTGCAACTATTGCCCTATATTATGGGCTTGAGTATGCTGCCACCAACAGGTGCGGCGTATTATGGGTATTTTCATTTGCCAGAATTACTTTATTTCTATAGTGCGATTGGACTAATGGGTTATTTTTCTTATCAAACTATAAGCGATCTTCAAAGCGAATTTGATCTATTAAACTTTCGATTAAATCAAATTCAAAAATATGCCAATAAATTGAGATAAAAAAGGCGCTCAAATGAGCGCCACATTTATTAAAATTTATTCGGAAACTGATATAGGATACCATAACTTAAGGTATCTGCCATTTCTAAAATTTGAGTATAATAGGTATCAAAATCTTCAATATCTTCCGCCCATTGTTTATTCAAACGTGTGGTAGCACTGTTTGTCACTAATTTAAGATGTTCATACAGCATATCTTTCCACATTTGTTCATCCCAATATGAAGGATTAGCTTTTGCAAGAAAAGCAGCTATTTCATCGGCATTTTTGTGCCAACGTGCATCTGCATCTTTAAGCGCTTTGTCGTTTTGAGCTTTTGCCTCTTTTACTACTTCAGCAGCTAATTTAATATGCTCTTTTAATAAATTGGCAACCGATTGACCAACAGATTTTCCATAATAAGGGATTAAGGCATCCCCAATATCTTGTTGATTCTTCATTAATCGATTGGTTATTGCTTGTACGTCATTAATGCCGGCAATATACGAAACAATAAATTGATGGGTGAAGATACCATGATCTGACCATAATTTTCTCATGGTTGTTTTTAGCAAACAATGTTGATCCGTGGTAATGCTTGGCTTGCTTGGTGCTGAATTGCCTTCTGCTTCACCATTGATATTTACCATTGATTTTCGTTCTTTTTGGCAGCAAGATGGCTTGCTATTAATTAACGGGATCGCCATCAAAAGCATAAGCGCTGATAATTTATTCACAGAAACTCCTTTACCTCTTAAAAAACAACTTGCTACAATGAAAGCATGTTCATAGAGAATAAAGGAAGGAATTTTTATGACGCTATCAAAAGGTATCCTTTATATAACTCTAACACTATTCGGGACAATTACTTCACATGACTTTTATTACGTGCAACGGATGGTGGAACAAATAGCTCCTACAAACTTTCATCAGACGTGGAACTTGCAATTAGAAAAAACTTTAAAGGATTTTTACCATACTCCTCTTCATAAAAGAAGAACCAAAGAATTGCTGCGCACCAAGCAAGAGGAATTAAAAAGTTTAAAGAAAATTGATCTAGAATCTTATATATATGTAGGCCTAGGATTTTTATTTGCTGCACATTTTATTAACCATTTCATTATTTTTCTAGAAAATATTGAAGCCTGTATTCCCGAACCCGATACGTGCCCCCTTGATATATATTTTACATTCCATGATTCATACTTCACCCGAAAAGAAATATTGTTTAAAGCTTCACAATATATTGCACTACCGTTTCTTTGTTATGGCCTCTCAATTGATCGGTATAATAATAAAATTGATCATATGGTGAATGCTATTAAAAAATTCAATATCACGCTGCAATAAACAGAAAATGTTTACAAAACCATGAGATCTCCCTACGCTATGTTGCAAAAAGGAATTTCTCATGATCATACTATTTTTTCTTACTACCCTGCTATGCGCATATTCACCTGAAGAAATGAAAAAAGTATTCAAGCGTGAATGTAGTATGCCGGGCAATACGTATCGTTTAACACGTTATCCAGAAACACTAGAAAGCAATTGTCACAAAGCAGTCACAGAAACATTACATCAATTAAAAAAACATCATTTAAGTGATGAGCAAAAAAAAGAAATCAAACATACGTTAAAAGAAATCAAAGAAGAGTTAAAAGACCAATACAACATAAAAATAAAAGATTCAAAAGAAACATGGACCATTTACTTACTTGATAAAGCAAAATGGGCTTCGTTTGCGATTGTTGTTGCTTCAGTTATGGCAGCTGCTTACGGAGATAAAGAAATTTCACCAATTTCTGCTCCTATCGGCGCTGTCGGTACCGTAGCTGGTGTTTCCGCACATTTTTATGATCATAATGCATGGGTTTCAATGATGAAACGCAATTATAAATTCATAAAAAAAGCGGCCGACCAATTTTAATCAATTATAGCCAATCGAAATTGACCGTGGATATACTAACTAAAAAACAGAGTGTATCCATGGTCAACTTTCTTTATCTTTTTATTACTCTCATGACAATTAATTATATTTCTACCGGTGATACATCAATAGATTGGTATTCATTAAATTTAATAAATCAACGCAATTTTGATGAAGAATTTAATGATGTATTAAAAGCAAAATTATATAGCACGCATCTCTCAAGACCATTAATAGCTAGAAATAGCCTCAATGTCTTACATTTAAATTTAGATAAAGAAAAGATTGATTTAAGTAATCTTAATAAAAAATTGTCTCGAACAACATTTTTCTCGCTGTGTTTAATGAATGGCATTGCATATATTTATGCGCAAATATATGGAGATACGCGAGACATATTCTGCGATCAGAAAGACAAAAACTGTTTTAATGCTGGTTTTTCCATAAAAAATTCAGCGTATCAAGAATATATATATGCAATTATCGTTCCGTGGGTTCTTATTAACTTTATAACTCTTGGCGGATGCATTTTTGTATTTAATCAAAAAGCAAAAGGCATTATAAAACACAATAAATCTATAGAACAAAAAAAATGGGAAGTCTCTTCATTTTTGAATAGTTTACAAAGTGGCACTTACACTCCAGCAACTCAAGTCTAGCGTTGTTTACACGCATTTCATTGATTCTCCTACCCCAATTTACTATACTAAATGATAAAATATAACGAGAAATAGCAATGAAACATCGATATTTTATTATTTTCCTATTTTATTCCATGTTCATTTCTGCTGCATGGCAGGATTGGATCCCCAATTATTTCAAGCCAAAGCCAGTTCAAGTAGAACAGATTGAAGCTCCCGCGCCAATTTATACTTTTGAACAATTGTTAAAAGATCCCAAATTAAATAAACAAGCATATAGTGAATTAGAGCAAGCTATTAAACGTGATGACTATATGGTTTATCCTGTATTCACCGATAAAAATAGAAATCTTACCATACATCAACAGCTACGCAGCAATATCTATGCTGAAAAAGGCTTACAAAAAAAAATAGATACTATACAAAATGAATGGGTTAAGCGCGTAACCATGCATACTCTTCTTGGTGGTACAACTGGCGCATTGAGCGGATGGTTGCTCAAAGAATTACTCCGATCGAAATATATGAAATTTGGTGGAGTTACTGCATTAACCGGATTAGGCACCGCTGCTGGTTTTGCAGGTGGTGCATATCGTCTTAATGCACAAAAAGAAGAAAAACAACAAGCATTAGACGCGCTAAAAAAAGCACGTTCAATCGAATAATCTCATATCAAATACCAAAGTTTTATTGAATAAAGATTACATATAAGTATTCTATTTCCATAATTTAGGATGGATCTATGAACCTTAATATAATATTTACTTTAGGAATACTTTGTCTTTTTAACATTAATTGTAATGAAAGCATATTACAAATTTTCAATCAGTTTAAAAATAATGTCGCCTACAAAACAAATAACGTTGAAGAGCATCTATCAACTCTTGCGACATATCATAAAAAGTCTTTAGCTTTACAATTTATTGAAGAAGCATCTACTAACATTGATTTTCAAGTTATTAAGCAACGCGCTCAGATAACCGCACAGCATGTATTTGTCGCGATGATTTACCCATGTATCAATCATTGTTTTGAACTAGGGTATGGATTATGGCAAGATAAAATATGCTCAAGCATTTTTGATAATACATGTCCTCATTTTTTCCACATTCATAATAAGCTTCAATGGGAAATTGCTCGCAGTCAAAGCGAATTTTTTCGCACCTTCATGATCGTATCTATAGCTTGTTTTAGTGCTTATAAATATAAAAAAAGAATACAATCACTGAATAGATATTACCGAGCTTCACATTTCGTACTAAAAAACATACATGCCAACATAGAATCCTTATCAGAGGAACATCCCATTGACATCTTGCCTTATTATTATCAACCTCTGTTAATGTATGAAATGCAAATACATCATTATAATTTTAATAAACTTTGGGATAACTCGACACGCAAAACAATTAAAGATATTGCCTATTACGAAAAAGCGTTAGCTCAAGAATGCGTAGATTTAATTAAAAACAATTTGAAACAAGATAAAAGAAAACATGTATATCGTTGTTTAGGATTAAGCTGTTTCTTAATGTCGCTAACCTATACTCAAGCAATACATTCAATGCTGAATGGCGCTGATGAATATATAATTGATCAACATATACAAAATGGTCATACGTATATTTTGTATGGAATGTTACCGTTTATGCCACTGTTATTGTATTTATTATCCTATGAAACATCGCAATCAATTAATGATAAACTAAAAGTTCTTGAACGATTTGAAGATACTTTATAAGCAATAAAAAGGGGGTAGAAAATTCTACCCCCTTTTTACGTTAATATTAAACGTTTTTTAAATGTTCTTGTACTTTTGCTTCAATAATATAATCAGGAACTCCACCACGTAATTTATCAACTACTTGGCCATTCACTACGAAAATAGTTGATGGCAATCCCGTAGCATGAATTTTCATTAATGGTTCAAAGCTGCCGTTGTCTGCATTGATTTGAGTGAATGTTGCTTTGTCAGCATATTTTTCTGCAACTTTTTCATATGCAGGCGCCATTGATTTACAAGGACCGCACCAAACGGCATAGAATTTCACCACTACTAATCC
>JAEYYR010000003.1 GCA_023428375.1 bacterium
GAATCCATATGAGTGCCAAGACATGATCTCATTGAATAACGATAACCTCTAAAACCGCCGTTACCGTAATCACCGGTCAATTCAGCATTAAAACCACAACTATAATCCCAAACCCGTACATCTGGCGTTATCAAGTGCGTTAAATCAATAACCTGAAAAGTAGAAATTCCCGCAATTAATGCAATACTAGCAACATCCATTGTTACCATCTCCAACTATTTATTTAGTAAATTGCTCTAAAAATCGTTTTTCATGTTCTTCGCATGAGTTAATTATAATACGAAACCATTGTAATTTAATGTGATCGATTTCTTCAGTAGACAAACGCCAATCGTTACGCTCTTTTTTTAAACGATGGACTAAATCATACAATATCGTTCCCGCAGCAACCGAGACATTTAGACTTTCGGTAAAGCCAACCATGGGTATAGTTGCAAAAATATCTGCCTGCTCACGCACCGTTTGAGATATGCCAAGTCGTTCATTACCAAATACAAGCGCTATAGGTTTATCAAGCGACACATCAGATATCGATAGTGCATCTCGATCTGGGACGGTTGCAACAACGCGATAGCCATCTTCTTTAAACTTCTGAAGACACGTCTCTGAAGCATTTTTTTCAGTATGACGAGAAATAGATAACCATTGATCAGAGCCGCGGGCAATACCAACTTTAAATGAGCTTTGATTATAGCTTTCAATAAGATGAATATCCTGCACCCCAAAACCTTCGGCAGAGCGCAAAATGGCACTCACGTTTGCATCGTGATACGGTTCTTCGATTACCACGGAGATCTTGCGCGTGCGTTGAGCCAATACTTCATGCATTCGTTGAAGTTTATTAGGCGTGACCAGCGTCTCAAAATAGGAAATTAATGCTTTTGTGTATTCGTTCATTACCACAACTATTTTTTTGATATATTTTTCTGTTGAGCTTCCATTAATTCACATTTAATTGCTTTTAAGTTTTGTATGCTTTCTTGCAAACCATGTCGACCGGTAGAGCTAGAGAACAATCGCACGCCCTCTACCAGACTGCCACCACTAGCAGCTACAAATGCCAATTCCAGATACTCATCCAAGGTCTCTCCATTACTAATTTGGACTATCGCTTTAATTAAAACGCCTAATCCAATTAGAGCCAAACCGCCACCCACACAAAAACGCGTCTTGTCAGCAGAACCCATAGTATTGTTTTTAAAATCAATTTCTTTTTGATTGATTAGCTTATTCACACTATCTAAACCGTAGTTAATCTCATTTGGAGTCTGCTTTACATATTTTTTCACTTCTTTGCGGTTTTCATTAGTTAACATTTGATCCCAAGTTTTTTTCATTTCCTCGCAGTTCTCATTGGTCAACATATGATCCAAAGTTTTTTTTATTTCTTCCCGGGGACTAAAAAATGCATTCACGGAAATCGAAAGCATTAAAAGCAAGCCATAAATAAACATATATAAATCCTTATTTGAATGGCTTCAGCTTGCCAAAAGTTCAGGCATTTGCAAGAAATTACCGTTTACTGCGCATTAATCGAATGCCGAGCGGGATAGCAAAGAAGAGAGCAATCAAGGTAAGAATAGAAAGCATTCGAAATGATAAAATATCTGAAATGGAAGTAATATGCTGCAATTGTTCTCCTGCAAGTGCATACAACAGTGTAGCGGGAAAGACTCCAACAATGGTGGTCCATACAAAGGTGAATGCCGGAACTTTAGTTAAACCAAACAATACATTCACTAAGAAGAAGGGAACAAATGGCAGTAATCGCAGAATGATCATGTAATAAATACCATTGATATGAATTTCATGATTAATTCTATGCAAGCGATCAGCATATTTTGCTTGTAATGAATGGCCAAAGAAATAACGGGTAAATAAAAACAAAACGTAGGCGCCGAGCACTGCAGCGATGGTCGAAAAAATTGCTCCAGGCAGAACCCCAAACAAATAACCACCGATAACGGTTAATAACGCTGCCGTTGGCAAGGCTAAAACAACATCAACAAAATATATGAGTATAAAGATAATTATGGACGCAATCGGTCGATGTTCAACCACATTCACTAATCGATCATGATTAAGCTTGAATGCTTCCAGAGTAAAAAATCTTTCAAGCCGATAATAGCGGAATAAAACCATTACCACCAAGCCCAAGAGAATTGCCAAAAACCATTGAATACGCGTTTTTTTTCTCATAACAACCAGCACTTTTTTATTAGCTTACCACAAACGCTCATAAAAAAAGTATGGTATTAAAAAACCCAATGCAATTACATTGGGTTAAAATCATAGATTAATAAAAATAACTTTCAGTGAATTTCTCACTTTACATGCTTAAAATTATTCTTTAATAATTTTTTGAACTTCCTTTTCAATTTCTTCTTTCACTTTTTGAGAATCTTTATCTTCTTGCTCAACCATTTTAGATAACTCAAAAGACTCTTCAAAATCTTTCTCTCTTCTATGATAATCATCTTCCAAAAGCTCGTTTATTTTTTTTATCGCTTTAGTTGAAGCGGTCTTATCTTTTGAATCGACATATCTACCACAAATGGAGGCACTCAACGGTGGTAACATGACAACTCCGGAAAGCTCCGCAAGAGATGATTTTAAAAAATTATGTTTTGCCTTTAATCGATCCAATTGTTCTTGAGTATAACTTCCGGCATTCAATGCGGATGTATAAGCATCAGACGCTAATTTTATTTTGGGTGCATAAAAAAGCATCAACTGCGGAAAGCATATTTTTTGCCCAAACTCGTATTGCTTTACACCGTCCTCAAAACGTTTGCGCTGGACGATCATTGTCCCAACTGCGCTAGTTACTATTTCTTTCTGAGAATACAGATTAGACTTAGCGTCCCAATAAGCCACAGGATTTTTATACTTTAATTCCTCTATTTCTGAGGCTTGGGAATTCGCTTTCTGGTCCTGTGTATAACTTAAAATACTAATAAGTGGTACAAGCAATAAAATTCTCAACATAAGTGCCCTTTTTAATATTCTTTAACTGATTATACTAAGTTTATAGTAACGCAAGTTATAAGAAAAACAATCAACTAGCCCCAAAAACGCACATGATACACTCAAAAAACGGTCGACTCGAAGTAATATGCGGCTCCATGTTTTCAGGTAAAACTGAAGAACTTATTCGACGATTGCGTCGTGCTGAACTTGCAAAACAAAAAACTCATATTTTTAAACCAGCAATCGATACTCGTCGCGATGCTTTAACGATCAACTCACACAACGGCACCATGCTTGCAGCATATCCAGTTCAGGATTCTTCTGTGGTGCTATCAACCATGATAGAACCCAGCACGGTGGTTGGCATTGATGAAGTGCAATTCTTTGATAGCCGTATCATTGAAGCAATCCTGACCCTGGTCAATCGCGGCAATCGCGTTATTGTTGCAGGACTAGACCTAGATTTTCGTGGTGTTCCTTTTGGCTGCATTCCACAACTTCTTGCATTAGCCGATTCAATTACCAAACTCAACGCCGTGTGTATCACCTGTGGCGCAGATGCACATTTTACCCAACGTTTGATTAACGGTAAGCCATCGCGCTTTGATGATCCAGTAATTGTTATCGGTGCAGAAGAATGTTATCAAGCACGATGCAGAAGTTGCTATCAAATCGATCAATAATATGGCCAAGAAACATACCCCCACGTACACATGTTCTTCATGTAAATACCAATCATTGAAATGGATTGGTTGTTGCCCTGAATGTTCTGAATGGAATACTTTTAGCCTTGAACAAGAAGTAGCTCCCACCCATGGATTACAGCCCCAGATAGGTCGCAGCTTGCAAATGCATTCGCTTGCCACGGTGGCACAAAAACCTACAGAGCGTTTAAAAACGGGCATACAAGAATGGGATCGTGTAACCGGCGGTGGTATTGTACCGGGAGCATTTATCATGCTTACCGGTGATCCTGGGATCGGTAAATCTACGTTGCTTTTACAAATCGGTAATGCAGTAGCCACCAAAGGATCGGTCTTTTATTTTTCATCTGAAGAATCATTAGAACAAGTTAAGTCACGTGCTGACCGACTCAATGCTGCACACTGCAATATGCTGTTTTCTGATCAAGCACATTTAGATGATATTATTGCTACGTGCATTCGAAGCAAACCAGAATTAGTCATCATTGATTCGCTCCAAAATTGTGCTGTATCATCACCTGATCATTTACCGGGTAGTAGTAATAGCGTTAAAGAAATAGCATTCAAGCTCATGCGACTTGCAAAAGAACATACTATTGCCATCATTTTGAGCGGTCACATTACCAAAGAAGGTATGATGGCTGGCCCCAAAATGGTTGAGCATATGGTTGATGCCGTGTTTTATTTGCAAGGTGAAGATCGTTGGCAAACCCGTATTTTGCGTTCCGTAAAAAATCGTTTTGGCGCCGTACATGAAATTGGATTGTTTGAAATGAGCGAACATGGATTGCAAGAATTATCTACGTTGCATCAAGAATTTTTGATGGAAGCAACAAAGCATCCAGGTTCTGCGTTAATTTCAACGCTCGAAGGGACAC
The DNA here is from genome assembly GCA_023428375.1 of bacterium. Classification (GTDB taxonomy): domain Bacteria; phylum Babelota; class Babeliae; order Babelales; family Babelaceae; genus JAEYYR01. The sequence continues at coordinate 4,553 of JAEYYR010000003.1, forward strand.
GTCCTCTTATCATTGAAGTGCAAGCGCTTACAGTGCCCACCAAATTTGGCAATCCCCAACGAGTAATAACAGGATTTGATCATAATCATGTGATTATTATTGCAGCAATATTAGAAAAATATTTAGGAATAAAATTATCGGGGCACGATATATTTTTTAAAATTAGCGGCGGACTTAAAGTAAAAGGTCATGGTGCTGATTTAGGCATAGCACTTGCATTGCTTTCAAGTTATTTCCAACAACCATTACCCCATCAATCACTTGCTCTTGGTGAAATTAGTCTCACAGGACAAATCAAGCCCATTAACCATGCTTCAATACATTTAAGCGAAGCTGCAAAGCTCGGCATTCAACAAATATTGTTATCGAATAATCAAAAACTTGAAACGTCTTGCAGAACTATTCGATTCAATCACTTGTATGAATTACTGACTCTCTTCAAAGATCAGACTGCTTGAGCTTTTTGAATGTTGAGATAAACTAACTAGCGATGTTTACAACTCAACAAAGGTATTATCATGAAAAAACTTATCTTAGCTATGCTTGTAGCTGCTACTTTGAGCAATGCACATCCTGAATGTTGCCAAACCATTAATTTGGAAAATGTTCAAACATGCATCAGCGCACGCATTCAAAAAGGCGAAGCTTTAGAAACAATTATCGCTGACTTGTTACAAGCATTAGCTGAAAACGAAGCTGCTATCGAAGCAGAAGAACTTGCAAGAATTAAAGAATATCTTGAATCACAAGTTCGCTGCAACGTAGAATGCACTGAGTGTTCAGAAGCTGCGTAATAATTAAAAAAATTATGAGGGAGCTTAAACGCTCCCTTTTTTTATACATTTTTTGGAGAGAATATGAAATTCTATGCATTCGGCTTGTTAATTGCATGTGCATCTACTTGCTCTGACTCGGAACAATCAATTCAAGAAAAACAAACAGCATCTCAACAACATCAATCACGCCTCAATACTAAGCCTAAAACTGCAGAACAGCACTCAAAAGAGAAAACTCAAAAATGCTTAACCGGATGCGGTATTTGCTGTGGACTTACTGCAATCGTTGCTTTATTAACCTGCGGAAGCTGTTCTGGAAATTGCATCTAAACTACATACGCGATTCCATAAAAAATTTCTAAAACTATTTACAGACCTTATGGAAGATTTATAGAGTTATAGGGATTAATGGCAATTATTTGCAATTCCAAAAAAGGAGCGTGTATGTTTCATTCTTCACCAATTCACAGATTTGTAGGCATCTTGGTGTGGTTACTTACTTCAATCGGCGCAATCAACTGGGGTCTTGTTGCTGCAGGACGTAACTTGTTCGATTTACCATTTGTTGTACAAAATTTCTCAAACTTCCTCGTTCCATTCCAATACATCGTTGGTATCGCTGGCTTAATCAGCTTATTAATGTTGCTTGATGCTGTGGTTCGCGGTCATCACTGCAAATGCTAAGCATTTTATTACATTAAAAAAGAGCGGTTTAATTGCCGCTCTTTTTTTTATTTTCAATCGCCTTAACGGCTTCATTAATCAATCGATTAACTGGCTCTTCACCTTCAGTAAAGGGAGCCAATACAAAATGTGGAACTTCAGATTTTTCAGCAGGTCGACCAATACCAACGCGTAACCGCTCAAATCCATCACCCCAATGAGCAATAAATGAACGCAAACCATTATGACCTTTTGCGCTACCGCCAAACTTAAATCCCACTTTTCCAAAAGGAAATTCAAGCTCATCATGAACAATAATTACATCTTCAGGTTTAATTCCTTTTTTGGAAAGCCAAGGAACAATTTCACCGGAAGAGTTCATAAAAGTCAAAGGCTTAACCAAGAGAACTTCATGACCATTAATATCAATTGAAGCATATTCTAACTTGGCATCTTTCTTCAGATTCCAAGAAGCGCCCTGCTGCTCCGCTAATGCATCGAGCACGCGAAAACCGATGTTATGTCTTGTTTTGAAAAATTGAAGGCCTGGATTACCCAGGCCAATAATTGCTTTGTACATAGTAAGTAATATTATTTTTTTGCTACAGATTTAGCTGGAGCTTTTTTTGCTTCGCGAGCTTTTTTGTCTTTACGAAATTCTTCGTTCAATTCACGTACAATTTCGTCGGTATAGTCAACGATTGCATCAACTTCCCATGCGGAATCAACGATGAATCCAATGATATTTTTATCTTTTTTGAAGCGCTGTAAGATTAATTTGATTTTTTGCACTAATGCTTCAAATTTTGTTTGTTGTTTGCGCTTAGTATCTTCATCAAATTTACGCATTTTTTGCTGTGCGCGATTTTGCATTTCTTGCAATTTGCGACCTTCAGCTTCACGACTTACATCGTTTAACAATTTAGCTTGTTCTTTTTTCTGCGCTTCCATCACTGCTTTTTGGAATGCTTGTTCTTCACGCTGCATTTCTGCTTGATTTGCTTTAAAATCAGCTTCCATTTCCTGCATAAACTCGTTCCATTCTTCACTCTTTGAATCTGGACCAAAAATTTCGCTGAGTTTGAAGAATGCCCATGAACCTGTAGCCGCTACTGTTTCAGCAGCAACATGATTTGCGCAAGATGCGAGTAAAAATACCGCTAATAACAATGTTTTTTTCATACAAATTTTCCTTTCTCAAAGATATGTTCAAAGTAGCGCCAAAACCAAGATCAGTCAATAAAGCGACTATCATCAATCTGGAAAGGCAGAACTAGGTTGACCGCGCTCCTTCACATTATTGCTATTATACGGTCAAATTTGACATAGTAATAAAAAGGAAAAGGATGGTTATGGTCTATATTTTTACTTTATTTTGCTTGCTTTTCACAAGCACTCTTCACGTGTCTAATGTTACTGTTCAACAGGCGTGGGTAATACCAGACAAACGACTGCGCTTCGATCAAGTATGTTACCTCTGTTCACATAATGCATATGCCAATAAAGAAGAAGGCTTTAAAAGTCATCAACAAGAAACAAGTATTAAAAAGCAAATGAACGATCATGGCGTACGTTCTCTTATGCTTGATACTTGGTGGTTTCAAGGCGACGTGTATCTATGTCATGAAGATTGTGGGGGCAAAGGCGTTTTCAAAAAGACTGGTTCTGTTCCAAAAGTTGATTCAGCAAAATCATTTTTTAAATCATTGGGAAACCTTGATGACACCATAAAAGCAAGTACAAAATCGCTTAAGGCGCAGTTTGGCGATGATCTTGGCTATAAAAAATTCAACAAATGCTTGAATGAAGTCTGCGACTTTCTTGACCAAAACCCTCAAGAAGTAATCTCTATCATTCTGCAAAATGAAACATCTTCAGAAAAAGTTTGGAACGTTATAAAGAAAAATAAACGTGCACGAGCCTACCTACTTACTCCAAATGATTGGAATCCTTATGAACAACATGAGGGAATTCCTCTTGGGGGTTGGCCAACACTTGAAGAGTTACAAAAACGCAATAAACGTTTAATCATTTTTGATAGCAAACCTGAAGGCGAAGCTTTGGGTATGTATTATCAATGGTTCTATACATTTGAGAATTGGTACAATACCAACTCACGACCAAAAATTTGCCAACAACGTGATGAATCAAAATTAGATAACGCAAAGAAAGTCGCTGATGGTCTTATTAACAAATACACAAAAGTTGTTAATGATGCCAAAAAAATTGCGACTAAAGACGAAAAAAATGCGGAATTGCAAAAAGAGCGTATTGCACTTTTTGATGGCTTAGTCACACGTTTTACCAGCATCAAAAATAATCTTGGACAAAGACAATTAACGGTGATTAACAATTTTAAGCCCGGACAAGCTGGCAAAGATGCTAATACTTATAAGGCTCTTACTAAACTCTTTAACGATTGCGGCGGAAGCTTTCCAAAAAATTATCCAAACTTCTTAGCATTGGATGATATTGAAGACGGAAACCCAATAGAATACGTTAATATGGTTAATAAACAAAACGCTCAAAAAGTTTAGGATCGTAAGCCATGAAACGTCATACTATTGTTGTAAATTGGAAAATGCAATTGCCGCTCAATGAATGCGTTTCATGGCTTATCTCCAATAAAAATGAACTTTTATCACTAGGTGATTCTCAAGAAATAATTATTTGTCCTGAAACGATAGCGATACCGAGCACTCATACCATACTAAAGGGAACATCAATCAGGCTTGGCGCTCAAAACTGCAGCAAATTTATTACAGGTCCTTATACAGGCGAAACATCGGTGCATTCTCTTATGGACGCCGGCGCAACATATTGTTTGATTGGACACTATGAGCGCCGACATTATTTTAACGAAAGCGATGAAGAAATTGCTCAAAAATGCCTTAATCTCTCGACGGTCGGTATTACGCCAATCCTTTGCATTGGGTCAGCACACGCAGAAAAATCTTTATCTGAAACACTGGAAAAACAACTAGCACCGCTGAGATCGTTTTGGCTTCCTGAACGAAACTTATGCATCGCCTATGAACCTGCAGCATCAATACAAGGAAATTTGGCCGCATCAACAACACAAATAAGCGCTATCGAGCAAAGCGTACGCGATTACCTAAGCCCTTGCCAAATACAGTTTTTCTACGGCGGAAGCGTTGATGCAAGCAATGCAGCAAGTATCCTGGCCATTCCTGGAGTAGATGGAATCCTTGTAGGAAGAGCCGGCCTAGATTTTCAAAACTTAAAAAAAATTGTATCCTCACTATCAAAAGCTTCTTAATCAAGGATATATATATGCTGTATGGATTTCTTTTGTCATTGTATGTTTTTGTTTGTTTATTGATAATTCTCTTGGTACTTGTTCAAAAAGGTAAAAGCAGCCTTGGTATGGGCACCATGGGAGGCGGCACTCAATTATTATTCGGCGCAAGCGGCGGACAAGATATTTTCCAAAAAACTACTTGGGTATTAGGCTTTTTATTAATGTTTGGATCACTCGGTCTTGCATTAATGAAGTCATCAAGTCTTCATACCACACGCTATTTAACACAAATTACTGATAAACGCATGTTGCCTCAAGCTGCTCCAGCAGAAGCTCCAGTAACGGAAACAACAAACGTTCAAGAAGAGACTACATCTCAGCAAGCATGATACTTGGTTTAGTCGATTATCTGGGAGCTCATTGCATTTCTTGGTGCGCTCTTATCGGTAGTTATATATTATTTTTAGCTCGCGTCATCAAGGCCCTCTTTTCAAAGGGCCTTAGAATGCGCGAGTTTTTTTTTCAGATGTACGCCATTGGCGTTGAATCACTACTTATTATCGTTTTGACTGGATTATGCACCGGTTTAGCGTTAGCACTCCAAAGCTATATAGCACTGCACCGTATGGGCGTTGATAGCCTAGTGAGTCTTGTTGTTGGCAAAGGCATGACACGAGAATTAGGACCAGTATTAACCGCACTTATGATTGCGGGTCGCTGTGGATCTGCGATGGCTGCCGAAATAGGCACTATGAAAATTACCGAACAAATCGATGCGCTGAAAACATTGTGTATTGATCCCTATTATTTCATCTTGGCCCCTCGACTTATGGCAAGCATTTTAATTATTCCGTGTGCTACACTTTTTGCCATGATTTCAGGGATTATTGGTGGATTTTTTCTATCAACCCAAATACTTTCTATAAATCAAGCTGCGTATATTACTATTTTCCAAGAGCAAGTCACTATGAGTGATATTTTTGGCGGGCTTTTAAAATCAACCGTTTTTGGTTTCATTATTGCATCTATTGGCATATTTCAAGGAATACGCGCCCATGGCGGTGCTCGCGGTGTTGGACTTGCCACAACTAATACCGTGGTTGCGGCATCTGTATTAATTTTATTATCTAATTATGCTCTTAGCTTAATTCTCTTTCAGATCGGCATTGGATGATACAATTAATTGATATTAAAAAACGGTTTGGTGATCGCTGGATCAACAACGGAGTTAATCTTCACATTCCCAAAGGAAAAATGACGTGTATCATTGGGCCATCGGGAGAGGGAAAATCAGTGTTATTAAAACAGATGGCTGGTCTTATAAAACCAACTGCTGGCGCACTGATCTTTGATGGAACCGATATAACCCAATTAAGCGATAAAGAACTGCAAGATGTATATCATCGCTGCGGCTATGTTTTTCAGTTTGCTGCATTATTAGATTCTTTAACTATTTGGGAAAACATTGCATTACCATTACTCGAACAATCGGTACAACCTGAGATAATTCATAAAAAAGTATTAGAAAAGCTTTCACTGGTGCATTTATCTGAAGATATTTTGACTAAATATCCTGCCGAACTTTCTGGTGGCATGCGCAAACGCGTAGGCCTTGCCCGGACACTCATGAATGATCCCCATGTTATATTTTATGACGAACCAACCAGTGGTTTAGATCCTGTCACTTCTCGAGTCGTACACAAACTTATGGGTGATTTGCAGCATCAATACGGTGTCACTTCGGTAGTGATATCTCATGATGTAGAAATATTCCAGTATGTAGATTTTGTGGCATTGCTCTACAAGGGAGTTATTCAATACTTTGGTCCTGCAAAATCTATCTGGGATTCGAATAATCCATATGTCTATCAGTTTATCCGTGGCTTAACTGCTGGCCCGATCCAGCCGGATGATTTTACTGCAAAAAAACCTGTTCTTGGCATTTAGTTCTCTGTTATAATTTAAAAAATAATCAAAGAGAATGATCCATGAAGATATCAATCATACTTTTTTTAACAGCAATTTTTATTAATACCTCTGAAAAAAAACCTTCGATCCGTTCAATTTTTCCATCCTTAACAAAGAGCAAATCACATTCAATACTAGGCCTCATGAAGCAAGACCTGGATTATTGCAATTCAATAACAAAAACATCAATTACGTCTAACAAAGATGGAACCAAGTCTATTTGGTATCATGACATAGATAAAAATAAATATAGAATTAATGCCGACGGCATAAAAGAATTCTCAATAGAGCAATAAGTGGCGTATTTTTGACAGAAAATCAAGCTCGCTTTACTATAAAAGTACGAGCTAAGGATTTTCATATGGAAGCTACGCAGAACATTGCCTATCAAACATCACTAAATAACGCCGACGCAATTAGAGAAGAAAGCTTGCGCTTTCATTTACTCAGCAATGAAGTAAGTAAAGTAGTCGTAGGAAACCAAGATGCAATAAATGCAATCGTTCTTGGCATTTTATGCAAGGGACATATTTTACTTGAAGGACTTCCTGGCGTTGCAAAAACTACCATGGTTGTTTCTATCGCCCAAGCATTAGGCTTATCGTTTAAACGGATCCAATTTACTCCTGATTTATTACCAAGCGACGTTATAGGCACTTCCATCTATAATCAGAAAAATCTGGATTTTGAAGTCAAAAAAGGACCAATTTTTGCAAATCTAGTCCTTGCTGATGAAATAAATCGCGCTTCTGCAAAAACCCAATCGGCTATGCTAGAGTGCATGCAGGAACGACAAGTAACTATTGGTTCAAATACATACAAACTTGATGAACCATTTCTTGTTTTTGCAACACAAAATCCTATCGAGCAAGAAGGCACCTATCGTTTACCAGAAGCTCAATTAGATCGATTTATTTTTAAAATAAATATTGGCTACCCTACTCTTGAACAAGAAAAAGAAATCATTAAAGCAAAACGTGAAGCACATCATATTCAACAAATATTAACGCAGCAAGATATTCTCCGTGCGCAGAAATTAGTTGAACATGTGTACACCGATGAAAAGATTATAAATTATATTTTGGCGATTGTGCATGCAACGCGTACACCAGAAAATTATGGTTTATCCTCACTGAAACAGCTCATCACGTGTGGCGCATCACCTCGTGCAACATTGGCTCTGTGTCAGGCAGTAAAAGCTTACGCATTTTTTGTTGGCAAACGACATTTTGTGTTACCCGATGATGTCAAAGCGCTCGCTCCATGGGTACTACGCCATCGCCTTGCATTATCATATGTCGCTGAATCAAATAATATGACTGCAGATACGATCATAAAAAATATACTTTCTACGATACCTACGCCATAATTATGGCCGCTTGACAAAACAAAACTGAGACGCAACTATTGATCATAAGTCTCATGAACTTAAAAGGCAAGGCCGCTGTATGAAAAATCCCTTGTGGATTGCTACAAGTGCATTAATAATATTACTTCTGACAGTAATAGGTGCGATCTTCATCACCTACAGACCCTTGCCATCAAAAAAAACATTGAGTGGCGGTTATGTGGACAAACAGGGCAAACAAGAATTTTCTCAAGTTGCACCTGCACAAATTTATGAAAATGATTTATTTAATACCACGTTTAGAATTCCAGAAAAACCACAACAGCCTGATACAATGGCTGCAATGCCACTACCGCCTGCTCCTCAACCGGTAATAGCTGCTTCCAAAAAGCAGGCATCATTCCTTCCTCCGCTCAATATTGCATTGAAGGGAATAATGTACACCGCTAATCAGGATCAAAATTCTGCGATTATTGCAGATAATAAAACAAAACAAGAACAACTGTACCGTATTGGCGATCGCATTGAAGACGCTGATATTATTTATATCGATCGTCATAAGATTATTGTGCTGCGCTCAAATGGTCAGCAAGAAACTATTTACGTAACGCCTGCTGATGCAACAAACGATCCTGCATATCAACGCAATGCGCCATGGTCAAAGGTCGTTAAGTCTGTTGAACAAAATATGTATATCGTTGATCCAAAAGCGTTGATAAAACGAATTCCAAATGTGTCGCAAATGATAGAGATGCTTGACCTCACGACTGCATATCAACAAGGTAAAAGTCTTGGTTGCATGATTGGTTCGATTGCACCTCAATCGATTGGTACGGCGCTTGGATTTGAGTCAGGAGACATTATAACGCGCATTAATCAGATCCCTACCACTACAACTAAAGATCGTACGGCTATTTATCAATCGATAAAAAACATGATTGAAGGTGATCAAATAGTTGTGACACTCATGCGTAAAAATCAAGAATATACCCACGTGTATAAACTACAAAAAATTAAACCGAATGATACAACTGCTCCTAGATTAGGTGAAGTAGTAGCAATAAATGGTTCTGATACCCTTACCTCGCCTCGCATCGAAGAACAACGAAACGTAGCGAAAACTATTAATCAAGACAGTGCTCGATTTGAAAAATCTGCACGTACCATGCGCGTTAATGAACGACGAAGCATGCAAAACGGTAATAAAAAAACACTGTTACAACGATTTTCTGGCGAAACAGTAGCATAATATGAACATGAAACTTATTTGTATCTTTTTCACCCTATGCGCGGCATTCGTCAACACCGCTGAGACACCAACTTCTAATGACGGTACTCAAACTCAACCTGCAGCAGTAGCTAATGCCGCTGAGCCCATACTTCTGCCTGAAGTGTCACTTGAAAGCGATAGTGATATTGATAGTACTCCAGCGCAAGAAAAGCTTTTTGAAGAAAGCCCTCAGGTTAATATAGAAAATATTATCGAAGAAAATACCAATACTGAACCTACACCAGAGCCGGTGATTCAGGTTACTAAAACAACCATTGAAGAACCCAAGCAATTACCCAAAAAAGCATTCTTGCAGGAATATCTTAAACCATGGGAATTCGGTGATCCAAATGAGTTAATTGAATTTCAATTTGAGAACGCAGAATTATTAAGTGTTATTCAGTATTTTGAAAAGCAATATAACTTAACTTTTATTTATGATGATTTAATAAATCCAGCGCCAGCAGGCGGAAAAAAAGTTGCGGGCACAAAAATTAGCTTCCGAACCCATTCTCCATTAACAAAGAAGGATGCATGGAATTTATTTGTGACCTTCTTAGATATCGCAGGACTTGCGCCGCAACCTGGCCCTCAGCCTCGCGTTTATCGCTTAAGCCCAACTGATCCACGTTCACCATTGAGCGTGACTCGTGGACCAATCCCAACTTTTATTGGCACAGATCCATCACAATTGCCTACAAATGATATTCGTATTCGTTATGTATATTTTGTAGAAAATACTTCTCTTGAAGTTATCAAGAACGTTATCGAATCATTTAAGAGCGCAACCGCTCCAGGGATTGTGATATTCACCGACTTACGCGCTGTTATCATCACTGATAAATCTTCTACGGTAAAAGCATTAGTAGAAGTTATTAAGGAGCTTGATCGCGTTAACATGCCTGAATCAATGATTGCGATTCGTTTAAAGAATACCGATGCTACAAAAATCGCAGAATTATATCGTTCGCTTGCAAAAGATGAAACACAAACGAGTCTTGCAACGCGTTTGCTTGGCGGAAGAAAACCGCAAACAACTATGTATTTTGATGAAACGGTACGTGTTGTTGCAGAACCTCGCACAAATACTTTGTTCTTCTTTGGTAATAAACATTCATTGAAAAAAATTGAAGATTTTATTCGAACCAAGATTGATAAAGGTATTGATGCACCCTTTTCACCACTTCATGTATATAAATTAAAATATGTAGCTGCTGAAACCATGGCCAATATTTTGCGTGAAGCCGTGCAATTTCAAGCAGACACTGAAGCTGCAAAATTCGGTGGTGTACGTGAAGGTGATAAGTATTTCAAGCCGATGACGATTACTCCAGAAAAAATGGGAAACCGTCTTATTATTAACGCTGAATATGAAGATTATTTAAAAATTTATGAGTTGTTACAAAAAATTGATATTGAACAACCGCAAGTTGCGTTAAAAGTTTTAGTTCTTGACGTAAACCTTATTGACGAACGAGAACTTGGCGTGCAAATGCGTGATAAAGTTCCAGGACCTAATGGTCTTCTTGGTGATAACGTCACTTACCAAACTTCTGGTCTTGCAGGTACCGGTCGCCCAGTGGTTGAAAATCCTAACGGTTCGGGCGCAACAAGACTTCTTGGCGACTTAGTGAATCTTGCAACCACTACCGTAAACCCGGGCGCAACATTCCTTACGCTTGGAAGCGATGCATTTGGTGTGTGGGGTATGTTAAAAGTGTTGCAAAGTTATTCAAAGGTTTGTGTTGTAGCAAATCCATTTGGTGTGGTGGTTAATAAATATCCATTAATTGTATCTCTTGGTGAAACTCGTCGTATTATTACTGGCACCGCACTTACTGCAACAGGTCCTATTGATTCCTTTGATGACTTGACTGCAAAACTTGAAATCTATATTGAACCCCAAATCAGCTATGATGGATACATTACGCTAAACAATCGTGTCACCATCGAAACATTTACGAGTAACGTTGATCAATCAAATGGTAACCGTACCATTAAAGAAGTGAAAACATCTGTTCTTCTTGCAAATAATGAAACCGTTGCCCTTGGTGGATTGATGCGAGATTTAGTTGTTGAAAATGAAACTAAAGTTCCAATTCTTGGCGATATTCCATTAGCTGGTTGGTTGTTTAAAAACAAAACAAAACAATATGCAAAATCAAGCTTGTTAATTTTAATTACTCCAGAAATTATTCCATCCAATGACGTTGGAAATGTTGCGGAAAACTTCACTCAATTCAGAATGAATAATATTAAGAATGAATTAATAACTGCTAATGCACGTATGGATCAGCTTAAAGATCCACTCAATCGTTGGTTCTTCGGTGATCATCTTGATAAAGAAAATCTACTTATTGACGAATTTGCACAAAATCAAAATCGTTATGTTGATCGTGAAGATGAACAAACTGTAGTTTCATTGCAAGATGAAAGACCAGATTCTCGATATTACAACGATCCAGAAAACGCTATTGTACAAAGACCACTTGAACAGATAGGGGATGCTCAATGATTCGCCAAGTGTTCTTGCCTCAACAAATTAATGCCTACTATTTGCTAAAAACTAAAATCGTTGGGATTGAAATTACCGCTCATACTGTTTATGCAACGGTTGTTTTTGCACAAGGAAAAAAGAGAATAATTGATTCTTTTTTTGAAGAACCAATTGATCAAGAACAAATAACACCTCTTGATCAAAGAATAGCTTCCTCCCTAAAAAAATTATTTGAAAGAATTGGCAGTTACGACAAGATTATTTGTGCCTATCCTGGTAAATCTGCGGTAATAAAAGAAGTGCGTTTGCCTTTTACCGATGAAAGAAAGATTTCAATGGTTCTCCCATTTGAAGTTGAACAACTTTTGCCTTTTGGTATTACGCAAGCACAGATAAGTCCTTACATAAGTCATCAATCGGCAAATTTTTCAGATGTTTTTGCAATTGCAACACCGCAAAATAATTTGATGGATTATAGCAAATACTTTGAACTCGCTGGTCTTAATTTAGATACAATCACTTTGGATCTTGTTGAATTGTATAATCTGTATACGGCAATACCGGAATATAAAAAGTCCGAAGGTGTAAGCATTTTTATCGATCTCGATGATGATGTTACTCGTTTATGGCTTACTTCAAACGGGCAATTAAAATTGATGCGCTCATTTAATATCATCTATCATGAATCAAAATCTGAAGATAAAAATCGCCTCGATTTCATGCCATTGATTATCACAATTCAGAATTTTTTGACAAAACATGCGCAAGATTCTGTCCATTTGTTTATTAGCGGCAAGAAAAGCGAATCATCTTCTGCAATAACCTTTATGCAAGATGCACTTTCGCATCCAGCAGAAAAAATTGCGCTGCATAAAATTGTACATAACGGGATAATAGAGACAGTACAACATACTTCCTTCAAACCTGAACATGAAGTAAGTTTAGCTACTGCGTTGGATATACCAAAACTCAAAGATTTTTCGTTGAATCCCTATTTATATACAAACCAAGAGAAAAAAACGTCGCTTGTACAATTTATTACGATTGGTGCATTGCTTCTTTCAACGTTGTTATTGTTTGGTGGGTATAGCGTTTGGTCACTGTACCAATTGCGATCAACAGTAGCAGCAGCAGAAAAAGACGCGGTCAACAAACTCAAGCAAGTTTTTACTCTAAGAGGGTCAGAAACTTCTAATCTTTCTCGTGCGGTAAAAGCAGCTAAAGAGCAATTGAATCAAGAAGAAAAAGTTTGGTTTGCGCTATCATTACATAATCGATTTGCCTACCTTTGGTATCTTAAAGAATTAAGTACACGTATTAATCGTGAAGCAATTGGATTAGATCTGCGTCAATTGATAATTAAAACAGTGGATCGTTCACCAGAAGATATATTAATTCTTGAGGGTTCAGTTAAAAACTATGAAGCCTTACGATCTTTAGAACAAGCGTTACAAGATACGGGCTTATTCAAAAGCGTTCCTAATCTTCAACAAACTAACTTTAAACTTGAACTCATAATTGACAAGAATGCTGTGTAAGGAATTTTATGCAACTATTTGATACATTGCTTTCTTATCTCGGACAACAATCAAAAAAACAGCAATATATTGTTATTGGCTCATTTGTTGGCGCTTGTTTCTTACTCATATTTATAATTTTGTTCAATATGATTTCCCGCACTCATAGCTGGGAACAAAAGATGGTAGCTATTAATAAATTGCGTGAAGAAACCCGCACAATCTTGGCCCGCCATGAACAAATGCAACAACAAAAAAATGCCGTAAATGAAATTCTTGAAAAAGAAAAAAACTTTAAAATCAAAGAATTCTTTATCACCCTTCTTCAAAATGTTCGCCTTACTCAGTATCTGAGCAAACAAGCAGAAGTAAGTGAACCTCGAGATGTCACGAGTGATTATGAAGAAATTTCTCTGACCGCTCAATTAACGGGTATTACGATGCAACAACTGGTGGAGCTCTTATCTAAAATTGAAGATACTGATCGCGTCTACACTAAAGAGATTGTTATTAATAAATCCCCAACTTCACCTACACTTGAAGTATCACTTGTGATCGCAACGCTTCAGGCAAAATCATAACGAGGTTTAGGAAGATCATGCAACTTATTACACTAGCACTCTATATTTTCAGTATCGGTTTTCTCTGTATGCCTCTTGAAGCAATTTCAAAGAGAATGCCTAAGAAAAATCCTTTGATCGAGTTTTCATTTGAAAATGAAAATCTTGGCAATATTCTCCAAAAATTTGCCGCAAAAAAGCAAATAAATATTGTTTTTCCTGCAGAACCAATTACTCAAACCATTACGTTTAATCCAAAATCTCAACACAAAATTCCGTTGGCTGATGCTGAAGAATTTATCAATATGTTTTTGAGATTGTCCGGATATGCATTATATCCTGATGGCGATCATATGGTTCTTACAAAAATGGAAAACACTATTACTCGCGTTCCACTTCCTTTGTATGTGAATGTTAAACCTGAAGAATTGCCTTTTGGTAAAGAAATACGCGCAATTTATTATCTTGGGAATTTGCGAGTACCCGACACAAACCAAGGCGTTGATCCGCTTACGGTAATCTTGCGTGATTTATTGTCTACCAATGGTATCTTTTTATTTGATCAAAAATCTAATGCGATTATTATTGCCGACCAAGCTGACAATATCAGCAGTGCAATGACCATTATTTTAGAATTAGATAATTCAGGGTTGAAAGATTCAGTTGAAATGATTCAACTTTATAACTCTTCCGCTCGTACTGTTGCCGCTTTATTAAAAGAACAAATTGTTGCTACAGCCGTAGACCCTCGTGGTGCTATTCGTACCGATATTAAAACAGATTCAAGTCTTTATTTTGCACCTAATACACGTATCATTGCAATCGACCATTTGAATTCTATCGTATTGATGGGAAAACAAACATCAGTAGATCGCTTGAAAGAATTTATCCAAGATTATATGGATGCGCCACAAGAATCCGGTAATTCGATATTACATTCTTACGACCTACAATATTTAGATGCTGATCAAGCCGCTCGAGTATTACAAAGCGTAGTGGCAAGCCAAGGATCGACCAACGGCCAATCACAGAAAGAAAGTACGGGCCCTTATCAATTCTTTGAAGGCGTAAAGATTGTTGCAGAAACATATCAAGCAGCTGAAGCAGCTAAAACAATTTCAGGCACCCAACAAGGCGTCGAAGACACCGGCACCGTTTACTTTGGTGGTAACCGATTAATTATTGCAGCAAAAGAAAAAGATTGGTTGCGTATCAAACAATTAATACAACAACTGGATAAACCAGAATGGCAAGTAATTATTGAGATTATGATTCTTGACGTAAGTATCGATGAGGGAAAAATTATTTCTGGCCAAACACGAAACCCTGCTGGAGCAAATTTACCAGAAGGTATCGAATTTCAAGCCGCTCATATTATTGGTCCAGTACTTGATAACACTCAGATTGATCCAGGAAATGCAACTACACTTGCCGCAGATTTATTACGCATTTTATTAGGATCTCCAACAGACACTTCGATGGCTTTTAGACAAACATTAGCTATCAATAATGGTTCATTAATTTTTGCTATTAACGATCCGTCTGGAAGTGGTATTTGGTCCGTGATAAAGATTTTGCAAAGACAAGTACAAACAAAATTCTTGTCTCATCCATATTTAGTAACACTTAATAACACTAAAGCCGAAGAAATCGTTAATATTATTAAACAAGGACGTGGTAATCAGTCTATTGGTGAAGGTGCGGTTTCAACGATTAAGCAACAAGACTTTGAAGCAAAACTAAAAGTCGCAGTTACACCACGTGTAAGTTCTGCTGATCGCGTGAATCTTCAAATTGATATCGACATTGAAGCCTTTACTGACCCTGATGATAACACCAGCTTTACCCGTACTACACGTAAAGTTGGCACGAGCGCAAATTTATCTTCCGGTGAAGTTATTGCTTTTGGTGGGTTAAGCCGACTTGAAGAAACTGACTCAGAATCACAAACCCCAATATTGGGACAAATTCCAATTTTTGGTTGGCTCTTTAGAAGTAATCAAAAACGGGTGACGCGCAATAATCTTTGTGTTCTTATAAGTCCAACCATCGTTGGGCCAAAAGCTCGTATGGGTCAAGCGGCATTTACCGATGGTAAAGTTGCCCGCGGTTATAGCGATTTACCATATTATCTTCCTGGTGATTCATACAAAGATCCGATTACTCGTTGGTTCTTCCGTGCAAATCAGAGTGAAGATCAGCAAGTTATGGATATTTACTTGAACAATGCTCGTAAAACAAATTCAGACATAGTTGAAACAGTTGTTGATCCAGAAGATCAACAACTGCAAGAATTACTTGTGGACGAAGAAAATCCATTTAATGCTATGATACCATCTGGTTCATAAGAACATCTTCTATAGCTAATAGGCGGTTGTATTTTGCTAGGCGTTCGCCACGAGTACAGCCGCCTGCTTTTATTTGACCCGCACTTGTACCAACTGCAAGGTCTGCGATAAATGATTCTTCAGTTTCGCCAGAGCGATGGGAGATAATAACATTTAATTCGCGTAGCTTACTTTCATGAATTGCTTGTAATGTTTCTGTTACTGTACCTACTTGGTTTGGCTTAATGATAACACCGGTAGCGCTTTCATGTTCAGCACCATAGATAATTCGTTCACGATTGGTCACAAATAAATCATCACCCACTAATTGAATTTTGTGTGCAAGAGTTCCGGTCATTACTTTCCAACCTTCCCAGTCATCTTCTGCAAGGCCGTCTTCGATAGAGAAAATAGGATATTTTTCAATTAAATCTGCATACCATGCAATAAGATCGCCTGGGGTATAACGTGTTCCATGAAGAACATATGTTTTAGAACTTTGGTCATACCACTGAGTGGCAGCCATATCTAATGCAATAACACATCGATTTCCATAATTGCTTTCAACGCGTAGCAATGCTTCTGTTAAATAATCTAAAGCTTCTTCGTCAGATGAAAAGTTTGTTGAAAATCCACCCTCTTCTCCCACAGCAGTAGATTTTCCATGCATTTGCAAAATTTGTTTGAGTTCATGAAAAACAGCAACGCCTATCTCAAATGAGGATCTAAAGTTTTGTGCGCCTAAAGGCATTACCATAAACTCTTGTATTGCAAGACTGGAATCTCCATGCAATGCACCATTTATAAGATTAATTTGAGGAAATGGCAAAGAAACTGCCTCTGCGTAACTTAAATAGGCAATGAGTTCATATAATTCAATATCTTCAATTAATGCTTGAGCTTTACAGATTGCCATGCTGACGGCAAGCATTGCATTACTGCCAAGATGGGATTTATCAGGAGTGCCATCAAGATCTAACATGCGAAGATCCATGGTGACAACATTCGGTTCTTCGTTAAGTATTAAAGGTGCAATTACCTGCTCTATATTTTCAACTGCTTTCAAGACACCTTTGCCCCACAATCGTTTGCCGCCATCACGAAGTTCGCATGCTTCATGACGACCACGTGAAATACCAGAAGGTACAGACGCATGTACACGCAAGCCATTTTCTAAAAAAAGTTCACATCCTACGGTTGGCCATCCGCGCGAATCAAAAATTTCTCGCCCGAGCACTTTAACTATTTTCATATGTCCCCCTTATCTTCTTCTCTACTGTACCGTAGAGCCCAAGACAAAAAATAGGGTTGAAAACCCTTGACCTTTACTACGCAAAGTCCACAGGATTAGATTAAAAGGGTTATCATCATGATGCTTGATAATGGTACTTATAACAAAGTAAAACTCGTCCATGAATTAAGCGCCTTAGCATGGTTTATCGAAAAACATGCCTTGAAAGACGCGGAAAATGCCGGTGATCAAGCATGTGTTGCCGCACTCACCAATTTACATCGTGACTTATGCGCTCACTTAGAGCGATTACAAAATACGGTTTGTTCAATCACTCAATGACAAGCTCATCATAAACGGGCTTTAGCATCTTGTAGATTACCATCAAATCTGCAGATAATTGCTTTGTTTGGGATAACGTTGGCAAAAAATTTGTATCCCCTTCCCAACGAGGCAGAACATGAATATGCAAGTGCTCAGGAATGGTCCCACCGGCAGCTTTACCACCCAAGTTGATTCCTACATTTGTACCATTATTGTGTATAGTTCTTTGCAACAATGGTATCGAGGATGAAGCCATTTCCATCATTTCTTGACGAACTTCTTTAGAAACGAGCTCTAAACTTGCTGCATGTTGGTAAGGAACTACTAATAAATGACCGGGATTGTATGGATATCCGTTTAATAAGATAAACGCATGTTTACCTCTCTTAAGGATTAAATTTTCACTATCATTACCGTTAATCATGTCACAAAAAACACAAGATTTTGCGGTTGTGGGTTGTTTCAAAGGATTATCACGGGTAAGATAAGTACCACGCCATGGGGCATATAGATATTCCATTATCACTCCTTTATGGTCAAAATTTTCAGTGTTATTGTATAATTTTATAAGGCAACTGACCATGTCATGGGTTATTAAAAACATTCTTATTCTATTTACGATGTTGTTGCTTTCTGCGGGTATTTATTCCTATAAAAAAGTCACAATTACCAAGCCTGCATCAATCGTATGTACCACCACAATTTTAGCAGATGCCTGCAAATCTCTGATCGGGGACCAGGTAAAAGTTATATCATTAATGGGTCCTGGCATTGATCCGCATTTGTATCAAGCGCGACCATCGGATGTGTATAATCTTAAAAATGCTAAGGTCTTGGTCTATCACGGATTACACTTAGAGGGTAAAATCACTTCTTTATTAGAAGGGTTGGCACATTCACACATTGTTATTGATGCAAGTAAAGGTTGTGCGAATGATCAATTAAGACCGGCAGAAAACATGCAATTGTATGATCCCCATATATGGCACGACGTAACATTATGGATTCAAGTTATTAATTATATTTCTGAAACGTTAATCACTGCATTTCCCGATCTTGCAATAAATATTCAAGAAAATACGGTGCGCTATATTAAGCAGTTAGAAGAGTTAGATAGAGAAATTACAGATTTGATGAATTTAATACCTAAAAACAAACGTACTCTTATTACGGCACATGATGCATTTTGGTATTTTGGCAAACGTTATGGATTAGAGGTTATTGGACTTCAAGGATTGAGTACCGATGCTGGTATTAGTGTTCAAGATATTGAAAAAATAGCCCATCTTATTGTTACTAAGAATATTCCTACCATTTTTGTTGAAACAAGTATTACCGAACGCTCATTAAAAGCCGTACAACAAGCGGTAATAGGATTAGATTCTACCGTTGAATTTGGAAAAGAATTATATTCTGATGCTTTGGGTACACCATCACAAAGAGCGGATACGTATATTTCAATGATGCATCACAATTCAAAAGCCATTGCAGAAGGATTAATGCGATGAACGAGAAGCGTGCAATTGAAATACATAATCTTGTAGTTAATTATAACGACCAACCTTCACTTATAATTCCAGAATTATGTATTAAATCAGGTAGCTTGGTTGCTTGTATCGGACCAAATGGTGGGGGAAAAACTACTTTTCTTAAATCATTAGTTCAATTAATTAATTACACGGGATCAATAAAAATTTTTGATCAACCATTAGATAACGTACGTAAGCTGATAGCCTATGTACCACAAAAACACGCAATTGATTGGGATTTTCCTATCAAGGTACGTGATGTGGTAATGATGGGTAGATATCCGCACCTCAATTTTTTTAAATGGCCCTCAGCAAAAGATTATGCGATTGTTACACATGCCATGCAATCCACTGATATTATGCACATTGCAGATAGACCATTGAAATTTTTATCCGGTGGACAACAGCAACGCGTGTTTTTGGCTCGAGCGTTGGCACAGCAGGCACAATTGTATTTGTTAGATGAACCCTTTAACGGCGTTGATGAAGCTACAGAAACCTTGCTGTTAAAGATATTAAAAGATGAGCAAAAAAACGGTAAAACAATCATTATGGTTCATCATGATTTACAAACCGTTCACCAGCATTTTGATGAAGTAATAACAATAAACAAAAGCATAATCGCTCATACGGGTTATGCGTCTTCAAAAAGCACTCATTCAAAGCAATTGATTTTTTAATATGATAATCCTATCTTTTCTTATTATTACGTTAGCTTGTACTTTATTAGGATTTATAACCGGTATAATGGGTTGTATAAGCTATATCAAAAAACAAACATTGCTTGCTGATGCTGTGGCGCATGCAACACTACCTGGAATTGCTCTTGCATTCTTGATTGTGCCAAATGCATCAATACCTTCACTCATCATTGGCGGCACTATTACTGGTCTTCTTGGTGCGTTATTAGTGAGTCATTTATCAAATAAGCTTCCATTAAAAAAAGATGCCATTATTGGGACTATTTTAGCGGTTTTTTTAGGCATAGGATTGGTTGCAATGACCTGTATTCAAAAGACATCAAATGCACGTCAAGCTTGTCTCAATAAATTTTTATATGGGAATGCATCTTTGATGCTATTGGATGATTTATATTTTATTGCAGCAATTTCAGCCATCTTATTAATAAGTATAGTTATTATGTTACCAACCTATAAGGCACGGTTATTTGATACTTCATTTGCAGAGGTTACGGCAATCGCATCTTCAAGATTTGATACCCTATTTACCCTGCTCTATGTTTCGATTATTGCAACGGGCATTCAAACTGTTGGAATAATTCTAATAAGTTCTATGTTAATTTGCCCGATACTTATAAGTAGTAATCATTATCAATCATTTACCACTCAATGCTATATCTCGGGATTAATTGGTGGAGTCTCTGCCGCGCTAGGTTCTTGCTTAAGTTACTATTTTATTTTGCCACCTGGGCCATGCATCACATTAACACAAGGATCTATAGCATTCATTGTTATTATTGCACGAACTTATTACACGCGAGAAGCTCATGCAATTGTACGTTGAAATTATAATTCTTGCGGTGTTATGTGCACTCAACAGTGCAATTACCGGATCATGGTTAGTGGTGAATGGCATGTCCCTCATGAGTGATGGAATGAGTCATGCATTGATTTTAGGAATAGCGGTAACATTTTGCTTGATTCATTCAACAACATCATGGCTATTACTGCTTGGAGCAGGTTGTTCAGGCTGGGCGCTTACCCAATTGATTTTATGGCTCATGGATCGACACCACATGAATCATGATGCGGCTTTAGGATTATTATTTCCTAGCTTTTTTTCTTTAGGAACTATTTTAATCACTAAATATGCTTCATCTATACATTTAGATGTAGATATGGTACTTCTTGGAGAAATCACCTTTGCGCCACTAAAACGAATGATTCTATGGAACAGCGACTGTGGACCAATCGGCATGTGGTATTTAATAATTCTGTTATTAGTAATTGCGGCAAGCGTATTTGCACTGTTTAATTATTTAACGGTATGTGCATTTGATAAAACTTTTGCAGTAACACAAGGTATTTCTATTAAAGCTATACAATCATTACTGTTATTATTAACAAGCATAACAACGGTCATGTGTTTTGATTTAGTGGGATCATTGGCAATTATTGCTCTCATGATAGTTCCAACGGCGACTGCACTACTCAATTGTCATTCTATGAAAACAACGATGATATCAAGCATGATTTACGGAACAATGAGCGCGATCATAGGATGCCTATTAGGCATTTATTTTGATGTATCAGTAGCGGGCAGCATTGCTTCGATGACGGGATTACTATTCTTTGTAAAAGTTTCAGAACTTTATTACAGTATTTAATGCATCCTCAACTGAAATTCATATGATCCTGTTATTTTTATTAATGCTTAATTGCTTTGCATTAGAACAAAAAATCTATCCTGAAGAAAATCGAAAAAATATAAAACCATTATCGATAGGGCGAAAAATCGATTGGGACTATGGTCTCTATCGCTCTCTTTATCAAAGTAACGATGGAAATATTGTTCTAAAAAAATGGGATAGGGCGATCACTTGTCCAAATAATCTCATATATCGATTTTTATGTCGTTGGTTAACAAAAAGTAACGGATCGATATGCGCAAAAACCTCCATGTATGTTTTCGAATCACTGCAACCTAGCAGTATAAAACAAAAAATTTATAATGCTCTGTTTGCTCAATCAAAATACTCTCATGCATTCGATTCATTTTTATTGATACAAAACCAGAAAGATAAAATTTCAATCACTAAAATAATACGTAAACCTGATTGCGGTAAATATTATCATGAAAGCTTACTCTTTTATCCTTTGATTGATGAACATGGTACTGTTCAATTTTTAGCAGAACAACCTGAACGCAGCGGAAAACAACCAGCTTTTCCTCTTTATGAATGGAGAGTTTATAGCACAAATAAAGACATTAATCTCTATGCCAATGACTATTACATTTCAGGAAAATTTTTGCACTTGTTCTATAATGCACCATCCGATCTAAAATTATATTATTCAGATTATGAGTTTTTTAAGGGACGTACATTACTTGTATATTTTGAATATAAGAACAAATCAAAGCTACATTTAATTCCATTCTTTCATGACTATAATGGTTACACCATAAGTTCAATTAGGTATGAGAATTTTATTAGATTGCTAATTTCTAAAACCACTCCCATTGTAGTCTCAGAATATATTGCTAGACCAAGAAAAGGTGGTGGCTTCGATCGTGCTGAACGCGTCATCGATCTAAAACAACCAGATATTTATTAATAACTATTCAAATGAGTCTATGTTATTCTCAGCACTTTTTCATAAACAAATTCATACCAAAACCATAAACCACCAATAATAATTAAAGGTTCTATTGGCAACCTTAAGCGCGCATACCCAAACCCACCCGTTTGTCCTACCACGCTGCAAACAATGAGAGCCGAATAGAGCCACATATATCCTTCGTTTGATAATTTGCGCTGATTATATAAAGGAATTATTAGCCATTTTATTAAACCGCAAGCAATACCTATCCATAAAAAAATCGAGAATAAAAACTCGCACCAACTCGTTAATCGGATGAGAAATGGCAACTTTTCATCAAACAAACAAACCCATAGTTTTTCAGATAGATATTCAACTAATGGATCCCATTTAAAACATTCTTGATGAATCGCTACAAGCTGATAAGAAAATAAATCAAAAGTTGTTTTTGCAACTTCTCGCAACCAATCAATAATAAAAATAAACGGATGCGCCACAATCACTGGCCACGCAGTTGATAAACAAATATATTCACCACACGTTTGATAATTAATATGATCTTGCGCATAACGCACGGTTTGGTAGGCATGTGCATATCCGCCTGCCAAAGTGAATTGCTTATGCAAAATCTCTAAGGGAATTCCTGAAATATATGAAATAATTCGTGGTGCATTAAATACATTAAAATACAGTCCAAATAGCGGACAGAAAAAGAATAAACCCGTTAATTGATAATTACGCCAAAACCATGGAAATAACAAGATCATAAATAATGATAAGAGAATCAACGATTGAAAGACCTTTTCTTTCAATGATTTTTCGCTCATACATATCATTGCAACTGCAATGATTGAAATAAACTGCCCCATCGGACGCATCCAAGTAAAGATCGCTAAACTTATCGCTGCTAATATCAACGACATTGAACTAGAAATAATTTGATTAGACCTAGTTAACACCATAAACAAAAAAATCGTGAAGATAATAAAAAAAATTGATGCCAAAGAATCAGTGAGTAAATAACCACTTGCGAGCACAAAACCCAGATGCGTTATCGTGCAATATGACGCGAGGCGCGCAACCGCAAATGATTGAGTTATAACATAAGCAAGCAGAAATACTAATAATGGAATAAACGATGAAAAAAACAGTTGAATCGATAATGCTAATACATGATGTTCATGGTATGAATTAAAGCCCAAATCATTTGGCTTGCCCATTAATTCAAAGCATTTTGATAAAAACCATGGATATCCCGGAGTACGCCAATAAATTGGTTTTTGATTATCAAGCCGCGTCATGCCATTGCCCTGCTGAATGCACACTGCAGACATATGATAGTCCTGACTATCCGATTGACAAAAACGTTGTTCGTTTTTTAAAAAAAAATGAAATATCACTGATCGCCCAAAGAAAGAGATAAGAAAAATAAGAAATAATTCAATAATTGATAAGTGGCGATTTAGAAGTGATATGCTCATGAAAAACTCTCGATAAAATGGTAACAAAATTGTGTTATTTTTCGTTATCAATTTTATTAATAAGAGCGGTATACTCATCTTGTGGCATTTGTATTGAACATACTGTGTTGCCGCTTCTCCATCCATTCGGAATATATCTGCATCTAGAATATTTATCGAGCTCAACTACTAAATTATCTACTTTGTATATATTGCTGAGCAAGGGATTAAAAGTTAGCTTTTGAGGCAAATTAAATCTTAATTTTATTATCCCTCTTTTTTTATTACTAAATCGTCTTTGGCCATTTATAAAAGGAACCTCGCGTTCTTGCATTAAATCGGCAAAAAGACAATGTCTTTCTTCACTATAATGCGCCCATTCATACACTCTGTCTGACGACCAGACTTGTTCACATTCAATAAAGCTTTGCAATAATGCACATTTTTCTTTGCCATCTTTTACTTTTTTGATCCCTGACTGCTCGCATTGTTTTACAAATTGGTGATGAATGTGTCTTAAAAGTGATTCGGTGGCAGTCGTTTGCAAGTCATGTTCTTTATCAACACCATTCATCGCTAAGGCAATTACTAAACTTAAAGCTAAATACATGTTGTTCCTTATAAGACTTTGATATCAATTATTAGTTTTGCAACAAAAGTAATGAAGTTTTGAAAAGTGTCAAAATTTTCATGCTCATATTTCTCATCTTGTATTCTTTTTTAGGTATGTTATCTTGTCCTGCGTCCCATGCAGAGCATCCGGACAAAAAAGGAGCATACGTAATGCGGCCACTCATCATGGTCATCGGCACTCGTCCAGATGCAATCAAAATGCTGCCCTTGTACAAGGCATTAAAAGCGCGTAATATACCCGTTATTTTATGCTCAACAATGCAGCACAATACATTGCTGACTCAAGTATTAGATATTTTTGGAGTAAAGCCAGATTATAATCTTGAGATCATGGTGCACGACCAAACATTGGCATATATCACCGCTGAAATTTTAACAAGAATTTCTATAATTCTTAAAACGATTGAACCGCTTGCTATGCTCGTGCAAGGCGATACCGCAACGGCCTATGCCGCTTCTCTTGCTGCATTTTATCAAAAAATTCCCGTGCTCCATATTGAAGCTGGGCTGAGAACCGCCACCATACGAGAGCCTTTTCCCGAAGAATTATATCGAAGAAGCATTACTTCTATATCTGATTATCACTTTGCACCAACACCGCAAGCGTGTGCTCATTTACAAGGTGAAGGCGTTAAACAAAATACTATTTTGTGCGTTGGAAATACCATTATTGATGCTCTTTCATGGATGCGCATACAACTACAAAATAATCCTAAATTAATTTCTGATGAAATACAGCAATTAATCGAAAAAGCTCGTGACCATCAATACAAGATAGTTGTTTGTACTTTGCATAGAAGAGAAGCGCAAAATGGTTCTATGGCCATTGTATTAGAATCATTAATAAAAATGCTTTATGAATATCCTGATCTATTGTTGATCTTTCCTGCTCATCCTAATCCTCGAGTACAAAAAACAATATTCGATTCTGGTATACACAATCATCCTCGCTGCAAAATTTTAGAAGCGCTCAATTATCCAAATTTTATTACACTTTTAGAACAAGCATCATGGATTATGACAGATTCAGGCGGAATACAGGAAGAGGCTATTGCATTACAAAAACCAGTAATCGTTATGCGTAATGAAACTGAACGTTTTGAAGGTGTTCTTGAAGGAATAGCCATGCTTGTAGCATATGATCCAAGCCTCATTAGCAAAGCAGTAGATCTTTGCTATCACATAAAGCATAAAGAAATTACTTACACGAATTCATCTAGTCCAACAGAACAAATCGTTTCATTTATTGAACATGAATATATTTTGAAGTTTCAGTCAAAATCCTATAACTCTTTTTTACAAGGTGCTTTATGAATACAGTCTGCGTTTTGGGTCTAGGGTATATTGGATTACCAACGGCAATTGTAGCAGCAGAAAATGGCTGGTCGGTTGTTGGATTTGATATAGATGAACGTCGCGTTGCCGCAATTAATGCCTACGACGCCGTCATCAAAGAACCTGAAACTGCTGAACGCTTGCAACGTGTTTTAATACGAGGGTCATTAAAAGCAAGCATAACCTTGATAAAAGCAAAATATTATATCATTGCGGTGCCAACGCCTTGTAATGAAGACAAATCACCTGATCTAGAAGCAGTGTGGCATGCAGCCCAATTATTAAGCGCCGTTATTCAACCTGGCGCATGTATTATATTAGAATCAACAGTACCGGTTGGAACTACTGAAAAATTAGCCGAAAAAATACAAAATCTTACTGGATTACGAGCAGGCGTTGATTTTTATTGTGCTCATTGTCCTGAACGAGTATTACCCGGACAAATTTTTAAAGAACTTGTAGAAAATCCTCGCATTATTGGTGGCATCAACAAAACCTCTATCGAAGTTGCAAAAGAGTTTTATGCTAGTTTTGTGCAAGGCGCTCTGTATTTAACGCAAGCGCGCACAGCAGAATTAGTGAAATTAATTGAAAATAGTTACCGCGATGTTCAAGTTGCATTCGCTCATCAAGTCGCACAACTTGCAGAAGCGAGCGAAACTAATCCCTATGAATTAATTGAACTTGCAAACAAGCATCCGCGCGTATCAATATTACGACCAAAAAGTGGCGTTGGTGGACACTGCATCGCCGTTGATCCTCATTTTTTAATTCAATCTTTCCCGCGCCAAACAGCGCTTTTGCAAGCAGCGCGCGCTATTAACGATCAAAGACCAATATCAATAATTCATGAATTGAGAAATAAGCTGCTGATCAATGAAAATCATAAGATGCTTTTGTTAGGTGCTACATATAAACCCAACGTAGATGATTTACGCGAATCACCTGCTTTATTCATCGCCCAAACACTCACACAAGAATTTCCAAACGCAATACAAGTTTGCGATCCGCACATACATGACGCAGCACTAGTATGTCATGGAGTAAAACCTACCAGTCTAAATAACGGATTAGCTTGGGCAGATAGCATCGTTGTACTTGTTGACCATGATTACTTTAAAACCGAACGTCACCGCATAGAGCTGCATACTGTCATAGATTTTTGTGGCTTATTGTATAACGAAAAATTACAAGAAACGTGCCGCGAATATATGATGTGGCCAGATTCATGCACCATTTACGAACAACAATTATGAATACTGATATAAAAAAACCCATAGTTGCTACCATACTTGCAGGTGGTTCAGGAACACGTTTGTGGCCACTAAGCACTAAGAATCGCCCCAAGCAGTTGTTATCGATTGATAACAATCAAACACTTCTTGAAAATACAATTCATAGGGCCCAGCATATAACAGAAAAATGGCATATTGTAACAGCAAAAGCTCAACAATCATTTTTTTCTCGCTATGCAAAAAATCTCATTACTGAGCCAGCAAGCAAAAATACTGCTGCTGCTCTTTTACTATCAGCTTTAAAATGGAACGAACAATATCCTGATGCCATTGTATGCTCTTTTCCCGCAGATCATACCATAAAAGACAATGCTCTCTGGCATCAATCAATATTAAATGCAGTGGATTACGTGCAACTGCATAATGTTCCGGTTTTGCTCGGAATAAAACCGCATTATCCTGCGTCTTGGTATGGTTATATTTTGCACGACAACATTAGGGATAACGCTTTTAAAATCAATAAATTTGTCGAAAAACCATCATCACTATTAGCTGCAGAATTTTTGCAACAAGGAAATGTGTTTTGGAATAGTGGCATTCTAATTACACCTATATCAACATTAATTGATGCATTTAAGAATATGCATCCACAATTATATTCGGTCGTATCGCAGTATGTTTATGACAATAATGAATCCAGTTATACAGCATTATCTTCATTGTCTCTTGACCATGCATTATTAGAAAACGGCTATTGTTCAACGGTATTAGAATTACAAGGCGAATGGTCAGATGTCGGCAATTTTGAAACGTTCCATGCTGCACAAAAAATTCAAACCTCAACCATCTTGCTTAATGCTGAGGGAAATACGGTCATTAGCTCAAAACCGACCGTTCTTGTTGATGTACACGACTTGCATATAATCGAAACAGATACAGTACTTCTCATTATGCAAAAAAAAGGTACGCACTCAATGCCTGATATTATTGAAAAAATTCGAAGTTATGGACTGGAGCATCTGTTATGAAACGTGCTTTAATCACCGGAGTAACAGGACAAGATGGCGCCTACCTTACTGAATTGCTTTTAAAAAAAGGGTACGTGGTCCATGGACTGGTACGCCGTGCTTCTACAACTACGACGCAAAGAATTCAAAAATATATCGATGCTTTTCCTCAGCAATTTTCATTACATTATGGTGATGTAACTGATTCACTTGGCATCGTACGCTTGATTGAACAAATTGCACCAGATGAGATTTACCATCTTGCCGCACAAAGTCATGTAGCCGTATCATTTGAAATCCCAGAATATACTGCTCAAACAGATGGCATTGGCACACTGCGCATATTAGAAGCAGTGCGAATTCTTGGCTTACATCTCAAGACAAAAATTTATCAAGCCTCAACCAGTGAATTATTTGGTAAAGTACAAGAAATTCCTCAACGAGAAACGACTCCGTTTCATCCACGTTCTCCCTATGGCGTTGCAAAATTATATGCGTATTGGATCACAAAACATTACCGTGAAGCATATAATATGTTTGCTTGTAACGGCATTCTTTTTAATCACGAATCACCCTTGCGTGGCACAGAATTTGTGACACGCAAAATCAGCATGGCTGCAGCTCAGTGGGCAAAAGGAAATTCCTGTGTACTTTCCCTCGGCAATCTAAATGCTAAACGTGACTGGGGTTACGCACCTGAATATGTGGAAGCAATGTGGCTTATGCTTCAACAAGAAATTGCTGATGATTATGTGATTGCCACGGGACAAACTCATAGCGTAAGAGAGTTTGTAGAAGAAGCTTGCAACTATATTGGAAAAAAAATTACTTGGTGCCAAACAGACGAACAGGAAATCGGTCTCGATGAAAACGGCACACTCTTGGTCAAGGTAGATCCAAAAAACTTCAGACCTGCAGAAGTAGATTTACTTATTGGAGATGCAACTAAAGCATATCGTCAACTTGGATGGAAGCCTAGAACAACATTCAAGCAATTAGTTCAGTGCATGGTTGAAGCGGATATCCAAAACATGAATAATATGAATCTCGCCCACGTCTATTCACCGCAGGAGTATCACAATGGCTAATATTGTTATACTTGGCGCAGGGTTAACAGGATTATCTGCAGCATATCATCTTGAACAAAAAGGCTTTTTCGAATACGAACTTTTTGAAAAGGAAGCGGATGTTGGGGGACTTTGCAGATCAGTACACATTGATGGCTATACTTTTGATTATACGGGCCATTTGCTTCATATAAATGATGAATATTTTCATACTTTTATTGCACAATATGTCGGTTTTGAAAATCTTAACGCCATCGCACGCCGCTCTTATGTGTATTCACAAGATCGTTATACTAAATACCCCTATCAAATAAATCTTAAAGGGCTACCAACAGAAACGATGGTAGAATGCATTGACGGTTTTATTAATCGTCCAAAATCCCGCACAAAACCAAAAACATTTGCGCAGTGGGTGGACAGGTCATTTGGCAAGGGGTTTGGCAAACATTTCTTTTATCCGTTTGATGGAAAAAAATTTGATTATTCAGTACATAGATTATCTGCTTCATGGACCGGTAGATTCGTACCTTCAACTACCTTAGAGCAAATTCTTAAGGGGGCTTTGGAAGAAACCGAAGATGAACAAATCGGTTACAATGCTAAATTTTGGTATCCACTCAAAGGTGGCATATTTTTTTGGGTTGAAAAATTATATCATCAACTACAAAAACCAGTGCATACCAATAAAAAAGTGATACGCATAAGCCTTAAAGACCAGATTATAGAATTTTCTGATGGTAGCATGGAGCATTATAAACAATTGATTAATACATTGCCCCTCAAGAGCTTTATAAATCTTATTGATGAACCTTCAAATAGTTTTTTAAAATCTACTTATTCTAAGCTTTTGTGTAACAAGGTAATTAATTTTAATTTGGGAATTAATAGGCCAAATCTTTCAGATAAGCATTGGATTTATTTTCCCGAAACAAAGTATCCATTTTATCGATTAGGCTTTTGTCATAATTTTTCACCCTATATGGCACCGCAAAATTGTAGCTCACTATATGGTGAATTTTCAGTGTTAAATAAATCACAAAAAACTATTGATGAATTACTATTGCAATCATTAAAACAGACCAAAGAGTTATTTAAGCTTTCTTCTCAAGAGATAGCGGTTGAAAAGATTATTACCATCCCTCATGCATACGTTATTTTTAATGAATGGCGCGATCAATATGTTCCTAAAATTTTAAATACTTTAGAACAACATAATATTTATTCAATCGGTAGATATGGTGCATGGAAGTATGCAAGCATGCAAGAAGGATTGCTTGATGGTAAAAAAATTGCAGAGAGATTGCTTATAATGCCTGCAATGCAAGAAGTTACTTTAATTCCATCAAAGCAAACGTCGATGGAGAAGCAAAACTAACGGAGAAATAGTAATGAAGCATAATACCTGGTATAAAGATAAAAAAGTTCTCGTCACTGGTGGCGCTGGATTTATTGGATCACATTTATTAGATGCGCTTATCAAAGCAGAAGCGCACATAACCATTCTCGATGATTTTTCAACAGGTAGCCTTGAAAATATCAATCACATAAAAAACAAATTAACTATTATCGCTGGTTCCATCGATGATCACGAAACATGCCTGAAAGCATGTAAGGGAATCGATATTATATTTCACCTTGCAGCGCTCAGCTCAGTTCAAAACTGTAATGAGAATCCTGAAGAATGCTATAACGTAAATATTCAAGGCACTTATAACATGTTGAATGCAGCACATCATTTAGGCATTTCACGATTTATTTTTGCCTCATCCGCTGCTGTCTATGGAGCACAAGAAGGAATATTATCTGAATCATTGCCATGCATGCCAATTTCAGCCTACGGTCATTCCAAATATATGGGGGAACAATGGTGCAAATGGTTTGCTCGACATCATGGATTGAATGTCACTTGCTTGCGTTATTTTAACGTGTTTGGTGAACGCCAACGCGGAGATTTATCCACAAGTGCTATCGTTGCAAAAATTCATCATCACATGAAGAAAAATCTTCCTTTATCAATTTTTGGTGATGGAAATCAAACACGTGATTTTGTTCCGGTCGAATATGTAATACAATCGACCCTCCTTGCAGGGAGCATTGAAAATTGTACAAAATATTGCATTAATATTGCCTTAGGAAAACCTCAATCTCTTAATGAAATTATTAATGAGATTAAAGCCCGATACGAACATTTTTCTGCACCTATAACCTACAACCCTTGGCGAGAAAATGATATTCGTCATTCTGCTGGAGACATTCAATTATTAAAGGAACTTGAAAGCAATCTTTGAATATAGATCGTCATTTAAAGTTTTTAAAAAATTGATGACCTAAATAAATACTCACGCATGAGAGGGAGATCGCTTTTGTCCACAAATAACTTTTATAAACAAAATCTTCCTTGCCGTCGTTATTTTTAACAAAGGTATGTTTCTTAGTTCGATTAATCGGATAAACAATATCTCCCCATGCATTAACTGCGGAAATTCCCGATGCAAATGCCCCTATCATATGAAACATTATGCAGTGCGTTGTGCCATAAAAAAAGCATCCAAAAATAATTAACCAAATTTTTTTCATGAGAACCGATCTATGCTATGACTTCTCATTTTAATACAATCATGCACTTTTTAAAGATCGAGAGTTGCGAAAACAAGCAAGATGTAAACAAGGTAGAATGCGTGCCGATAGAACTTTTATAGCTTTCATGCTATATTTCTTATAAACAACTCTATCAACTTTGCAGTGTATTCCACAGTATTCTTATGGCAAAATCTACCCAAAAACGTGATTATTACGAAGTCCTTGGGGTTTCTAAAACAGCCTCAAAAGATGAGATTAAATCAGCGTATCGCAAATTAGCGATGAAATATCACCCCGACCGTAATCCTGACAATAAAGAAGCAGAAGAAAAGTTTAAAGAAGCTGCAGAAGCTTATGAAGTTCTTTCTGATGAACAAAAGCGCAAGCAATATGATCAATTCGGTCATTCTGGCCCCCAAATGGGTGGCGGACAAGGCTTTAATGGCTTTGGCAATATGGAAGATATTTTTGAGAATTTTGGCGATATTTTCGGCGATTTATTTGGCCAGCAGCAACAGCAGCGTCGCTCTAAGAAGACAGGACCTTCGCCAAAACGCGGTCATGATTTAGGAAAAGAACTAAGCATCACTCTAGAAGAATCCTACACTGGTACAAAAAAAGAATTTACTTATTATCATTTTGTTTCGTGCGAAACATGCAAAGGTCGCGGTATGCCTGCCGGAGCTACGGCAAAGCAATGTGAAACCTGCCACGGATCAGGTCAAGTAACCTACCGCCAAGGCTTTTTTGCATTCAATCAAGCATGTTCAACCTGTTCAGGTGAAGGCTTTATTATTACTGATCCATGCAAAACATGTCGCGGCGCATCACGAGTACAGCAATATGAAACCTTCTCAGTAACAATTCCTAAAGGAATTTATGATGGCGCAGAATTACGCGTCTCTGGTAAAGGCGATGCTGGTGTATTTGGTGGAGATGCGGGAGATCTTTTTATTCGTGTAAGTGTTTTGCCTGATAAAAAATTCAAGCGCGTGGAAGATGACCTTGAGTGTACGGTGAATGTTACCTATCCTCAACTTGTATTTGGTAGCCAAATTGAGATCGAAAATATCGATAAAACTCGTGAAGCTATTAAGATTCCTGCTGGCAGTCCAGTTGGTCACCGCATTATTATCGCAAACAAAGGTTTTGCAAAAATTCGCGGTAAATCACGCGGTGATTTGATTGTTACGGTCACCTGTGATGTTCCGAAGAAACTTTCATCAAAAGCTGAAACCTTATTACGTGAATTTTCTGAAGAAATTGGCACTGACGTAAACGGGCCATCCGGAACTATTAGTGGATTTTTCAAGAAATTTTTAGGATAATAAAAAACCCCGCATAATGCGGGGTTTTTTGCATTTCATTTTAGCATCTTTAAAATCATGATTATTGTTCTTATATTTATTACATTTTTAAATGCTTTTACCCTTGATTCAAGCTTGTATAATGCAATTTCTTTCAAAAGAACTTGCCCTAACAATCTTGAAAGTAGAGCATTAATGATCATAATTAATGTTCCATTAACTAATACTGCCAGCTTATTTAATAATGAAGAAAGCAAAAAAAGGGTTGAAGAATTATACACTGTATTTAATCGTTTGTATTGCAATTATGTATCTAAAAATACTGAACATGAATTTGATCAAATTTTTGAAAAAATGTTACATGAATTTATTCTCAAGTCCCGAAGTAGCATTGCGATGCTCCAGTGCACTTATCACTTAGAATGCATAAAAAAAATTAATATTATTCTCGATGCTAATTACTATAAAGCTGAAATACCAACCATAAACAGACTGCATTTAATTAGCGCGAGTAATTTGAAATTAATAAAGGCTTATATTGAAAAATCTGTCGGGGCAACTTGCATTCAAGACGAAGATAATAAATCATTCTATACACATGCCTTGGAACACACTATTAGTTTGTTAAAAAAAGCACTACAAAACAATGTATATTCCGAACCATTTATCGCAATTTTAAAAAACCAAGAAGCAATTCATGCGTTTTTAAAGCCGGGCAGATTAAATGAAGTAGAGCTTGCCTGCTTGAAAGAATTTGCTTTTCTTCATATGCAATATCAAAAAAAACTTTCTGTTGAGAAATCGAATCTTCTCAGAATTCAACACTAAAAACACAGAGAAATCTATTTATCTAACGCAAAAATGCGCTCAATTGCTTCATATCAAAAGATGCTTGAAATCATAATATTGGATAATTTTTCTTGACTTGTAATCAAAGTCATGTAAAAGTATCTCAAAATTCGATGTGTCTATCTTGCATCTATGCAAAGCGATGGATTAAAGGAAATACACGAGTATGAATGAAGCACCTTTTCCACCCACTCTAACTTTAGACACATCAATTTTTATTGCCGGTCATCAAGGACTTGTTGGCTCAGCAATTGTGCGCCAATTACAAAAACTGGGATACACTAATTTAATTATAGCTCCCCTTAATGATCTTGATTTACGTAATCAGCAAAACACTCTAGATTTTTTTAAAATCCAAAAACCTGAATATGTTATATGCGCTGCAGCAAAAGTTGGTGGCATTTTAGCAAATATGCAAGAACCAGCATCATTTATTTATGATAATTTAATGATTGCAGCAAACATTGCTCATGCAAGCTATTTGAGCGGTGTTAAAAAATTAATCTTTCTGGGA
Source organism: bacterium (assembly GCA_023428375.1). GTDB lineage: Bacteria > Babelota > Babeliae > Babelales > Babelaceae > JAEYYR01. The sequence continues at coordinate 39,093 of JAEYYR010000003.1, forward strand.
TCATCATGTATCTATCCGAAATTTTCCCCGCAACCCATGAAAGAAGAATATCTTTTATCTGGACCTTTAGAACCCACTAATGAGGCTTACGCCATAGCTAAAATTGCAGGTGTATCACTCTGTAAATTTTATAACAAGCAATATGGAACCAATTTTATTAGCCTTATGCCAACCAATTTATATGGTCCAAATGATACATTCAATCAACAAAAAAGCCATGTTATTCCAACGTTAATTGAAAGAATTCATAACGCCCATCTTGCCAATGATTCTTCGGTCATTATTTGGGGTAGCGGTAATGCATTACGTGAATTTATGCATGTCGATGACTGCGCTCGAGGAATAATTCATGTACTACAATCAGCAATCAATGAAGATATTATTAATCTTGGAACCAGCGAAGAATATTCTGTTAAACAACTAGCTGAATTGATCAAACAAATTATTGGCTATAAAGGCGCGCTAGAATTTGATTCATCAAAGCCTGAGGGCACCCCGCGCAAACTCTTGGATTGCTCAAAAATACTCTCCTATGGCTTTAAGCCATTAATATCATTAAGGATCGGTCTTGAACATACAATCGAGTGGTATTTACAACAAAGACACATTTCAACATCGACTAATGAGCTTATAAAACATATATGAATAAGCGCGTTTTATTATCCATATTCACCATCCTAGTACTATTTAGCGCAGTCTGGTTTTACAAAACTCAGAAGAATATTCCGTATGTTGATTTTGATACATCGATGCAAATTGCAAGCTTTCCAGAGTTATTTAATAATGATTATTTCAATCGCACCTATGCAGCAATGCGCGCTAATTACGCAATGAATAATCCTAGGAGAATTCAAGCTGCAAAAGATCTAAGAATTCCAAAAATAATTCATCAAATATGGCTTGGAAGTCCCTTTCCAGAAAAATATCGCACATTTCAACAAAGTTGGATCAGTAATCATCCAGATTGGGAATATCGCTTGTGGACAGACACCGAACTACAGGACCTTCCAATGATTAACCGAGACATGTATGAAGCAGCAGTCAATTATGGGGAGCGCTCAGATATTGCTCGCTATGAAATTTTATATCAGTTTGGTGGATTATATATTGATACCGATGAAGAATGTATAAAATCTTTTGATCAATTTCATTATTGTTATGATTTTTATATCGGGATTCAACCTCTTGACACCAACAGCGTTCAGCTGGGAATTGGGGTAATTGGTAGCACAGCACAACATCCATTTTTGAAGTTAATCGTTGGATCGCTCCATAAAAGTAGCACTAAACAAATCATTGCACGAACTGGGCCCCTATTTATTACACAATTATTTGTTGAATATATGCATCGCATACCGGGTTTAAATATCGCATTACCACCAACATATTTTTATCCTAAAGGCTACACGCAAACCGATGCAGAAAAATCATCCTGGCTTAAAAAAGAATCGTATGCCGTACATCATTGGGAAGGCAGTTGGCTTAAAAAAACCGCGTTTGTACCACAATAAAAAAAGTGAATGAAGCATGATATTTATTATTCTTACATTAATAACCTGCATAATCTTTACAGAAGATTATAACGATAAACCAACAATCGGCATATGCATCACCGCCACAGGTAAATACATAACGCTTGCTTTGCCCCTCATAGAATCCGCACGCATCTATTTATGCCCTGAACATAAAAAAACATTTTATCTTTTTACTGACGCTATTATTGATCTTCCTGAAGATGTAGTTGTAATACCGGCTAAAAAATATGGTTGGCCCTTTGATTCTATGTTTCGATTCATGTTCTATCTCAAAAATAAAGAGTTATTTGAACATAATGATTATATGATTGCCATTGATGCAGACATGCTTTTTGTTGATTATGTAGGCACAGAAATATTACAACCCTTAGTTGGCTCGGAACATTCACTCTTTACTAAAAAACGTGGATCATTTGAAGAGAAAAATAAAAAATCAAAAGCCTACATAGCTCCACATGAAGGTCGATGCTATTTCCATGCCACTTTTTATGGCGGCCAAACAAAACGTTTTATCTCTTTGCTTGAAGTTTGTAGCAATTACGTTGCTCAAGATGTAAAAAATAAATGTATTCCTATATGGCACGACGAGAGCCATCTAAATCGATATTTTGAAGATAATCCGCCTGTTCATCTGTCTCCTGCATACTGTTATCTAGATTTTTGTGGATTAGACATAAAACCAAAAATTATTGGCGTTCCTAAAGATATTCACACTATTCGCAAGTAAAGAGATGTTACATGAAGTCAATAAAACTTATTAAAAAATCCTTAAACCTATTTTTATTTACCCTATTCAACATTCTACAGTGCCAAGAGCCCCATTTTTTTGTGATTATTCCAACCTTTCATAATAAAGATTATTGCATAGAAAACATTCGTACCATGGCAGAACAAACCTATACCGATTGGCAAGCAATTATTATTGTTGATGGCTCTTCCGAAGATGATGATGGTACATACGATTTATTACATGAATATATCATCAAAAACAATTTAGAATCTCGCGTACAATTGATCCAAAACACAGAACGCCGTTTAGCTTTATATAATATTTATACTGCGATTCATCAATATGCGGAAGACGATTGGGTTGTTGTGCTCTATGATGGCGATGATTTTTTTACTACCCCTGATGCCTTGAAGCGTATTGCACAAGAATATAAAAACAATTCACCTTGGTTCACGTATGGTCAATACAGCAACTACCCTGCAAACACGCTGGGAAATTGTCGTCCATTTCCCCACGAGATTAACCAATCTAACGGATATAGATCGTATCCATGGATTGCGTCACATCCACGAACTTTTTATGCATGGTTATTCAAACAAATAAAATTGCAGGACTTGCTTCATAACGGAAAATTCTTTCCCATGGCATGGGATGTTGCATTCCTTCCTATGCTGGAAATGGCAGGAGCAGAACATATTAGTTTTATACCAGATATTTTATACGGCTATCGCCATCATGCTAATAATGATTATGCGCAAAATCTCGCCCTTCAGTTAGGATTAGAAAAAGTCATACGATCTCAATCAAAATACTCTAAGTTAAAATACAAACCACTTCAGAAAAAAAACATTCATAAAATGGCAGATATTATTATTTATTCCAAAGATAGACCGCTGCAACTTGAAGCATTACTTGAATCAATCAATGAAAATGTAACTGGTATTAATGCGATTAAAGTTATATATAAGGCCTCAAGTGCTTCATTTGATAAAGCATTTGAAGAACTAAAAATCCGCTATCGTTCAGTACATTTCATTAATGAAAAAAAGCAAAAAGGAATGAATTTCAAGAAAATAACGTTGCAAGTATTAGAAAAATCTACCGCAGATTATGTAGTATTTGGCGTGGATGATAATCTAGTAACTTCTCCAATAAATCTTAGTAAAGCAATAGATGACTTAGAGACTACAAAAGCATTTGGTGTATTTTTTAGAATGGGACTCAATATTCATTATTGTGTGCCGGAACAAAATAACAAATACTACGAAACACCGCCATTAATTCAACTCGATGAAGACACTTACGCATGGCAATTTGGTACAGGCGTAGATAATTATCGTTATTCATATTGTTCTGGTGACTGGCGCTATCCAACATCGGTAGATATGTCGCTCTATCGTAAAAAAGAAATTCTCAAAGAATTAAGTGCGATACAATTTAATAATCCAAATACCTTAGAAGGAAATTGGTCCTGTACAATTCCAAAAAAAATGAGAAAAATTGGTATTTGCTTTAAAACATCAAAATGCATAAATGTACCACTTAATTCAGTCAAAGATGGTGTTCCATTGCCAAATATGAACGTTACAACGCAGGAATTGTTACAAAAATTTAATCAGGGATTCAAGTTAGACTGGAAATCATTAACCACTAAAACCTTTGATAGTGTCCATGTGATGCATGCGCCCACTTATATTAATCGTTAACTTTTTTATTTTATATCTATCGATGCATGCACAGATTGAAAAGCCTCAATTTGTGGTGTTAATCTGTTCGTATAATAATGCTTGGTTTTACCAAGCAAATTTACTGAGCGCGCTTATGCAGACCTATGATAATTTTCGCATTATCTATATTGATGATTGTTCTAATGATAAAACGGGTGAATTGGTTGCTGAATTCATCCGTCGCATTCAGCCAACGCAAAAAATTACTTTGATCAGAAATAAAATGCGCAAATACAAAATGCGTAACCTCTACGAAGTCATTCATTCCCTATGCAAGAATGATGAGATAATAATTGAATTAGATGGAGATGATTTTTTAAATGGTTGTGATGTATTAAAAAAAATTGCTCTTCTGTATCAGGAGAATGATATTCTATTAACGTATGGATCCTATATCAATTTTCCGTATACCAATAAAATTAATACGGAAAAATTGCCAAGGGACATTAGTCAAAATAATGCCATACGTACATATAAATGGGTCACCTCGCATTTAAAAACATTTAAAGCTTCGCTCTTTAAATCTATTCCCAGGGAACACCTGCAGGTTGACGGAACCTTTGTACAGATGACTAGCGATCTTGCGTATATGTTTTCTATGATCGAACTTGCCAAAGATAAAATAATGCATTGTTCTGAAATTTTGTATGTATATAATACTGCTACATCATTAAATGATGATAAAGTTGATGCAACGCTGCAATCAAACTTTGAAGATAAAATCAGAAAGAAAAAACCATTAACTGGAAAAAATCATTGACCATGGCATACCATGCAAAGCATCAATTCCAAAAATTGCAGGCAATTTCATAAAACAATCTCTTGCTCGTTGTGAAACACCTTGAATATTACCCAAAAAAATCGGCGGTTTATTGAACCCCAATGACCAATGTTCATGCAAAATTGAAAAAATTTCATTTTCATTATCACTAAATGCAAGTAATATATCACAGGATTTTTGCGGGTTATTGATGCCGGCAATCTTTTTCATAACACTCTTCAATCCCGGATGATTGATGCTATTAATGGTTGAATTTTGAAAATGTTTTATATCATTAACCATAATTATGTTCTCGATTGAATTACATAATTCATCTTCTGCAACACGCTCACTTAAACGGCTAATTATATCGTGGTTTGCCATATTATTATCTGCGGCCCAAAACAAAATCCGTCCATTCGCACAGGATATAACATCACCCAAAAACTCTCCAGAATTTCCACTAAATAATTGAATTCTCGGACAACTTTTAAAACGTTCACATATAGTGTTGTATAACTTACTCTCCCTTAGTTCAATGCTCAATATATAATTGAAACCATCAGTACCAAAAGTATCTGACTGCTCATCAATTGTTTGATCAAAAAATGATTTTAAATAGAGAAAAAATTCATCTTTTAAATGGGATAAATCGATTGCTTCATCAAAGCCATTTTCAAAATCTGCAGGAGAAAAATCAAAGGTTGGAGGACTAGAGTGGATACATGAAAAACTTATGACCAATAGTAAGCTTAAGAGAGACATAAAATCTCCTTTTTTTATTAGTGTTTTAACACGGTTTATTATCTTATTATGATGTATAGAACGATCGATTCAAGGTAGTTTCAAACTATCTTTATAATCATATGCCATTTGGCATGTGCAATCATAACACAAAAAAATTTAATATGCTTTATTACCTGCATCCAATCATTTTCTCAATACGGCTTTTACTGTTTCAAGCAATGTATCAATAAAAGCATCATACGAAAAAATTCTGGCCTTTGGTGATTGCAGAAAATCGCGGGCTGCAGATAAATATTTTTCATATTCAACATCGGTCATGGATGTTAAATAATGATATAAATCATCTAACGATGCAAAATCTCGATAATTGATAAACGAGTTTATAGGAATATAAAAATCTATATTGGGTGCGCCGAGATAAATCGGTACGCATCCAGCAGAAAATGCATCGAAAATTTTTTCTGTTATATAACCAGGAATGCATGAATTTTCAAAACAGAATGCAAACTTATAGTGAGACATACAAGAAAGTTTATCTTCAACGGTACCACGATACACAATGCTTGATGGCCAGCCATGTCCCCATAAATCAAATTCATTATGTCCATGTGCTATAAAAAAATTCACTATGTCGCTTCTTAGTGAATAAATAGAAGTATTTGCACCGATCGCTCTCTTATTTGAAGCAATCAACGTACATAATTTTTTTTCGCTGGGAGCCACATATTCATGCGGTATAGTTAATGCAAAGCAATAATTTAAACGTTTAAATTTGTTTCGTTTAAGCACTTCATCATGAAACGTCATAACCTGATCAAATAATTGCCAAATTTCGCCTTTATAGTTATTAGGGTCTACAGCGGGCGGCTCCCATGCCATTAAAATCTTTTTGACCTTCTTGTTTTTCATGAGCATCTGAGCATGAGGCGAAGCAGGCGCATTGAAAACAACATAACAATCGAGTGTATGCAAATAACGCAGGTCAGTTGTCAAAATCAATCCTGCACGCGCAAATTTCTCCCGCGCCTTACCCCAAAGTGTCTTATTTAAAACAAATAATTGATCACCGTAATAGATGCTTTGAAGCGGATCAATAAACACAACTGTCTGCTTGTTCTTTGCATTGATATCAACCGCAATAAAACATGTAATAACAAGCGAAAAAATTTTAACGCGATGCATAATACGTAACATGGTATGCCTCACTATCTGATAGACGAGGATATGGCTTTAATCCTCTGAGATATGTTTCAATGGTATACTGTAACCCAACATTAACTTTATGATCATTGAATTGCGTTTCTATATTGTGTACATACAACGGATAATCGCAGAATTTATGTCTTTCACGAGCCATTTCAAGCATTGAAAAATATATTGAAGCATCAATCGACATCTCAAACCAGCGTGAGTGTTTTTGCTTTACTGAGTACACGAAATCACGTTTTTCAATTTTTTGAAAAAGCCATGCATAATAACTGCGCATCGCAGTCCAAAAATTACAGTCGGTATATTGCCTAAAGGTGCCTTTCTCAACAACATACTCAGGCACTTCCTTAACTCGCATCTCTAAGCGCCTAGTAGGCCATTTGATATTGTTGCCATAGGTTAACCAGATTGAATTATCTTGATAAACCGTATTCAAATAATTAAGTACGGTTGTAGTTGGCAACCAATCGTCACCATCTAATTCAATAATAATTTCATGTTTTTTACACATGTGTCCAGCAAAATAGAGATTATGAGCCTTCAGTTTTCTTTTAGGATTGCGAATTATTGTCAAACGATCACCTAGCCGATGCTCTTCTTTAAACTTTGTTACATACGCATAGGTGCCATCATTTGAGCAGTCATCAACATAAATAGCTCTAAAATGCTCTGCCGGATATTCTTGTGCAAATAAGGTAGTTAAGTTTTTATCCGCCCATTGAAGATTATTATAGGAACAAATAATAAAGACAAAATCATGTAAAATTTCTTGCGTATGCACAAAACAGGTGAAAAATAAAAGTAATGGCAACATAATCATTTCCTAAAAATAATAGAATTCCAACCATACGCATACTGTGGCGCTACAGCTAAATAGTTTGATTGATAATAATCTTCTAAAATCGACGTCCACTGAGGAACATGCATCAGTCCAGTGGGTAGAATTTTGAAAATTACATAACCATACTCATGAAAAATCTTTACAACATCACGTAATGTCTTTTTAGAATCGATATACGTGCTGCCATATTCAAATTGAATCATTGCAATTTGTTGCATCTTTAAAAGATCACGCGCACCATCTAATACATCATATTCTGCACCTTCAACATCAATTTTTAAAAAATGAATAAAGCTGGTGTTATTGCCTTTTACATATTCATCCAGCGTTGCAGTTTTAATTTGTATTTCAGAAGGCATCAAGTTAAGCAAATTTTCTACGCGATTGCGTTGATAGAGTGAACTTAAGACCGTTTCATCAGGATATTTAAAAAATGACATGGTGCCCGAGCGATTTGATAGCGCACATTCTTCCACCATTACCATCGGCTGTTTTTGAATTGATTCTGCGCATTCCTTAATTGGTTCAAATGCAATAATCATGGAAGGTTGATGATATATCAATACCTGCTGTAACCAGGTCCCACTATTAGCACCCACGTCTAAAACAAGGTCACCATCTTTGATTAATTTTTTGATTACTTCTAATTCACCGGTAACTTCAAAACCACCACAAGGAAATTGAGATTTTGCAATAGCGGGCGAGAAAGAAGATATCTGTATTTCTGAAAGTCTCGATCGTAACCCAAGATCTAAAACCAATTTATCTATTATTTTTTTATGTTGTAGATAAGGACGTGGTACATGAGCATCAAACAATCGGCCATGCTTCAAATCTTTGACATCATAATGCCATGAAAGCCGATCAATACTTTGACCGCCCTGACGGCCCAATTTAGATACCCTGCTGTTTAAGAAGGGCCATGAATTTATAATTCGGGCCATCATAACCTCATCGGTATTCCATCCCAAACCTAATGCGTACCATTCAGTTAATTTTTCTCGTGCAGATTCTTCATTCACTCCAAAAATTTCACCAAAAACTTTTCCTTTTGCAGCAACATAACACATCGGATACATTTTTCGCTCTTCATACCAATCACTGGCCTTATCGCGATAAATAACAAAATTATCCTCTGGTAATGCCCTTAAATCATCCACAAAATAGGATTTTTGCAGTGGAATCATATCAATGTCACTCACCAGACAAACATCATCCGGAAAAAGACTTGGAGCAAACAGCCTAATAACTTGAGCTTGATAACTTGTGGGTATTCCTTCTAATGGCTCAAAATAAATAACATCGCCAATCGTTTCATCAACCTTTATCTGTTTTGATGCCACCACAACAAGAGTTGGCCGAATACCAACGACTTCTTTCCATGCCTGTGCAACTATTGGCCAGAGTTGAATGTAATTAGGATTATCATCCGTTGCCAATATAACGCGATCTACAGATAGTGGGTGAATAGCGGTAAACACAAACAACGCGATAAGATTAATACTATGCTTCATTTTCTACTTTCATTATTTATCTTGGATAGATGCCCAACCACGAGCATATTGAGGCGCAAATGCTATGTAATCGCCTTTATAATAATGGGACCCTAACACAGAACGAGTTGGAACATGCATTAATCCTTCGGCGGTTATCTTAAATAGTACATACCCTGCTTCACTTAGTAATCTATAGCACGATCTGGTAGCTATTTTTGCCTCGAGCGAAAGATTGGTGAAATTTAAATAGATTGCTTGAATTTGATGGTATTTACACCATTGTTGTAATTTTTCAACATCTTTAGATTTAATCGTTGAAAAATTAATCATTAATAAATCAATAAATGATTTTGAAGGCCTTGAGATAAATTCAGAAACTGTAGAATATGTTTTAACATTTGATAAGCCTAGATGATTTTCTTCAATATTAATCGAAGCAACTAGACTGACTTCATCAAGTAATAATGCACTAAAAATATGCTGTGTAACTGATTTCGAATTATTGTCTCCAATTAATTCTTTTTTAAAACTGCAGGGATTAAGCCGATCAATCTTTGAAGGAAGTCCAAGCATAGAAAGCATTAAGTCGATTTCATGTCTGTGCTCAACATATGGTCGCATTAAATGGGCATCAAGATATTTTTTATCTTTTAATAATGATTCTTCGTATCCCCAAAACAACCTAGTAATACGATTATTACTTTTATCATTGAGAAAGACCACTTTCTCCTTACATTCAGACCAATCGTGTATCATTTTCGCCATCATTAGCTCATCGGTATTCCATCCATACCCATATTTAAACCATTCGGACAAAAAGCGAGGAACGTCTATCCAGTTGATATTGAATATCTCTTTAAAAGTTGCACCTTGTCCTGCGACATAACACATTGGATAACGTTGTCCATGTTCATATTTTCTAAAAACAACAAATTTGTCGGGCTCATAACCTGCGACACCATCATCAAAAAATTCTTTTTGCAATGGCAACATGTCTATATCCCCCAAAATGCACACATCATCAGGAAATAAAACTGGCGCAAATAATCGTATGACTTGCGCTTGATAACTGGTAGGTAGTCCAGGTACAGGTTCAAAATAAATCACATCACCAAAAGATTCATCTACATATACCGTACGTGGCGCAACTAATATCAACGTAGGGCGCACACCTACTATTTCTTGCCATGCCTGAGCAACTATTGGCCAAAACTGGATGTATTTTTCATTAAGATTTGTCGCGAGAATAACTCGATCAATTTTCATTGCGTGCATAGATATGCAACAAAATAACAAAAGCAGATAAAGCATCGTTATCCTTTTCTCTTTATCATTTTCGAAAATTGATCAAACTTTGGCATAGAATTTCTTGAGCTGTAAATATGGGTGCGTTCATCAACTCTAGATTCAATCCACGTGATGTAGAACTTTTCAGTACTATGTTCATTAGATAAACGTATTGGAGCAATCTGTGAATCATCTTGAGTAAAAATAGAAAGACCCGATAAATGCGCAAAGAGGCTTAACAACGTTTGCTCATATCTTCCCGTTCCATACCCGTCCGGTGTTGATCCATCGTCAATAAACCAGGTCAAATCTTTTGAGCATTCAAACAGTGGATTAATTAAACATTCAACAACCTTATAACTAAAACCAACGACGCCAGCCATAGCAAATTGTTTGGTTAATATCCAATGTAATTCTTCATTATCTAGATTTAATCGTTTTATTATAGTCTTAGTTGTACCCCATTTAAGCGATCGATTACTTGAATCGGTAGTACACAAAAAATATCCAACAATCTTGATATGCTCAGCTAAGGGACGCAACGATTTATATACTGTAGTGCCAGCATCAAGCCAAATAATCGGTTTATCTTTCCAACGATTGAGAGCTTTTTTAAAGACCATCGGCTTCCATGCATAGGCGCCCAAGACAAAAGTATTTTGATACGGAAACTCTGGATGATTGATATTTTTTGGAATCGATATTTGTTGTAAAGCTTGAGGATTTTCCGGATTGAGGGGCAAAAGAACTAATTTTTTTATCGAGTACAAAAACTTTTTTTGTTCTTCAGTTAATCCCAAATCATAGACAGCAATTTCTGCAATGTCATCAAATTGGCTCGCATGGAGACTACCAATTAAATTCACAAGACGCTTAAAATATGTCGCATTTGCAGCAGTGCAAATATAAACTGATGGCTCTTGTCTTGCAAAAGAAATTAGCACAACTGCATACAATAAAACATGTGCGGGAAACTTCATTATTCTCTCATACTCTCATCTTTAGTGCAGCATTCTCCGAACCGGTCAAAAAGTCAAGTTCATCAAGAGGCACTTGAGCTACACAGAGCATTAAGATATTTTAAAAAGAAAAAGAGAATCAATGAATCAAATACATATTACTACTACCCCACAAATACAAACACATTTCAACTATTCTCATTATCAGAGTAATTCTCCCTTTGCATTACATGTTTCTTTAGATCAACAAAATGTAACAATATCCGTGGCACCGGAACAGTTTTTTGCCTTTCTATTAGAATGCAAAAACAACCATGTAACTATTTCTATTCAATGGAATAGCTCTTTAATCAAAAGGTTAATGTTTATTGCAAACCGTTCAGTGCATAATACCGTACTAAGCCATACGCAAGTAATTCGATTTTTAGCATTAACGGGCTACAAAGTTGAATGCTCAACTTGGCAGAAGCTAGCACATTTCTTTAAATCATCTCATAGTCTTTGCGCACAAAGTCTGCTCCAAGCTGCAAAAGAAGACACAGTATCAGTGATTATTCCTTGCAAAAACGAAGCGGGCAATATTGAGCGAGCCCTGAGAGAATTGCCCGACTTTGGACAATCATTAGAAATAATATTTGTTGAAGGCTTATCGCAAGATAATACGTGGGAAGAAATTGAACGAGTTCAAAATCTATTCTCTGAAAAGAAAATAAAAAGAATTAAGCAATCGGGAAAAGGTAAAGCCGCTGCCGTTAAAGATGGATTTGCAGCAGCAACCGGAAATATTTTAATAATTCTTGATGGAGACCTAACCGTTAAACCAGCAGAAATTCGCTATTGTTATGCCGTGATGCAACGCAATTCTAATGTATTTATTAATGGCACACGCATGCTTCTTACTATGGAGCGTAATGCAACGCCGTTCTTAAATTATTTTTGCAACAAAGCCTTTGCGTATCTCTTAAGTATTTATACACAGACCCCGCTCACTGATACGTTGTGTGGAACTAAAGTACTCACACGTGAAAATTACATTCGAATAACTCAATTACCAACATACTTATCATCTGTTGATCCGTTTGGTGATTTTACGTTATTACTCGGCGCATATGATTTAGGGCTGCCAATCGTTGAGGTTCCCTTTAATTATAAAGCGCGCACCTATGGAACAACACAAATTCGTAGATTTAAAAACGGCTTTGACTTGTTAATCGTATTGGGATTCTATAGTTTAAAACGCTTACAACAACTTTGGAGAAAAGCTTATGTTTGTAATTTTAACAAAAGAAAATGAAAATCACGCAGAAGTTAGATACAATCTTGAAGCAACAACGATCAATAAATCTTTTACCGATGAAAAACATCATACAAGAGAATTAGGTTCTCCGGTGCATGGACGCGGCGTATATCATAAAGAATCAAAAAAATTCACGCTTGAATCTCCAACAGATGGCTATTTTCTTACCGCAGATGCGCAAAGCGTCCTAGAAGCTATAAATACTGAGCTAAATAGCATCGCAGAAGCTCATAAACAGTTTCCAAGTCTACTTACAGTTCGCGGGTAATTATGTGTGGCATTGCGGGATATATACAACTGCATGGAAATCCTCCAGACAACCTCAATGCCATTTTGATTAATATGCAAAAAAAACTCGTGCACCGTGGTCCTGATGGTCACGGTGTATGGGTATCTGAAAATCATCGTATTGGATTGGCACACACCCGCTTAAGTATCATCGACACTTCTGCCAATGGTGCGCAACCAATGTTCAATAGCAACAAAAATGTTGTTGTGTCATTTAATGGTGAAATTTATAACTTTCTTTCTCTAAAAAAAACATTAACCGATTTGGGTCATCCATTTACAAGCTCAAGCGACACCGAGGTATTATTAGCTGCGTATGATCAATGGGGCATACAATGTTTAGAGTATCTAGAGGGAATGTTTGCAATAATTTTTGTTGATTTGAAAACAGATGAAGTTTTCATTGTCCGGGATCGCATAGGAGTCAAGCCCTTATATTTTGCAACCGATCATTATAATTTTTTAGCTTGCGCTTCAGAAATTAATGCTTTATGGCAAATATCGCATGTAACCAAACAGCCATACTTGCAGGGCATTAGTGAGTTTTTAGAATTCTTACAACCTCTTGCACCTAATACGGTTTATAAAAACATTTATTCATTACCAGCAGCTCATTATATTCATATAAATCGCAACAAACAGATTTCGTATCATACGTGGTATGACGTATTGCTTCACTCTCAAAAAATCACCTGTCCCGATGAAAATGATAGTGATGGTTGGATAGAAATCGTAGATCAAACGTTGCAGAAATCTATTCAGAAAAGAATGGTTGCTGATGTTGACCTGGGTGTATTTCTTTCCGGTGGATTAGATTCAAGTCTTATCGCAGCAATTATGAGCAATTATCAATCGCCAGTAAAAACATTTACCTTGCATATTGAAGGAAATGACATTGACGAACGACAGTGGGCCCGAGAGGTTTCAAATACAATTTCCTCAAATCATTACGAATATTTTGCAACCAAAGAAGAATATAACAAGACATTAAATAGCATAGCAAATCATAGCGATCAACCGATCGGTGATCCATTGTGTGCTGGTTTATCGATACTTTCGGAGTATATAAAAAAACAGGGTATTTCCGTGGCACTTTTTGGCGAAGGAGCTGACGAACTTTTTGCAGGATATCATTCATATCAACGCTATAAACAATTATATCCATGGTTAAATATAGGTTCAAAGCTTCCGACTTCTTTAAAAAAAATAATTCGTTCAACGCTTTATCCAATAAGCAAAAAGCGCCCGTTATTGCATAATGTTATGAAATTATGGAGCAATAATGAATACTTTTTTAAAACAAGCGCATTGGGAGTATATCACCCTGCCCGTTTATTAAAACACGAGGAACAAGCTAGCCCGCTTAATTTTCTAACAACGGATTTTCAAGGAGAATATCGCAAACTCGAGCATATGCTTTCGGGCAAAGATTGCTTGACGCACATAGCCTATGGAGAATTATTACATCGCATACCTCAGCTACTTTTAACTCGTTTTGATCATATGACCATGCGAGCGGCATTAGAGGGTCGTGTGCCATATTTAGATCATCATCTTGTGGCACTTTCATTACGTATTCCGGAATCATTAAAAATACGTGATAATGAACAAAAATGGCTTCTGAAAAAAGTCGCCGAAAAACATCTTCCAAAAAATATTATTTATCGAAAAAAAACAGGATTTACCGCTCCACTGAGTACATTGATGAAGCAGCAGCAGATAAATCTACAATTCCAAAATCTTTTAAATTCCCGCGCCCATTCTCTAAGCGAAGTATTTGATCTGAAAGAAGTAAAATCATGGACAAATTTATCGCAACCCGATTTATCAACGTGGCTTATGTATCAAGTTTGCTCTCTCGATATGTTTATATAAAGCTTATTTCTTATCGCATTATTGTATTTGTCTTGGGAAATATTGCGGTCAAAGGAATATCGTTTTTTACTGTCCCATTTCTCATGCATCATATTTCACCTGAAGAGCTTGCCCTGTATGGTATGTTTAGCACCAGCATTATGCTTATGAGTACTTTATTGAGTATGGGACTGCGTCAAACATTTATGCTGGAATATTACCACCATTCAATAGAACAACGCTTACTTTTGCTTAAAAATCTTATCGCCATATATGTAATAGTATCATTGCCATTGAGTATACTTGCTTTTAGCATGACAGGATTTTTGCCCTCAGAAATTCCCCATAATTTATTTTATCTAGCACTAGCAATTGCATGGTTGAGTTTTTTTAGCGAACTTTTTTATCAGTGGCTTATTTACACCAAGCAAACCAACTTCTTAGTTGGTTCACAATTATTTGGCGCGTTCGTAGCAGGAATTTCAATAATCGTTTTATATAATCTTAGACTTTTAAATGGCTGCACTGCTTGCATATCGGTTTCATTGGTTACGACGACCCCTGCCTTAATTTCTTTAATGTATTTCTATTATCTGTTGCTTGATACATCCGCATCAGTTTCTTTACCTTTGTTACTAACCTATGTGAAGATTGGAGCACCTTTTATTCCCACTATTTTTGCAAATTGGTGCATACTATCATCACAACGGTTTATTATTGCACATAAGTGTTCTTTGCATGATGCAGGACTATATTCAATAATAGATATAATGCATCAAGTATGTGCTTTATTGCTTTTACAAACCTTTGCAACATTGGTTTTGCCCGAGATATTTGAACGATTTAATAATTCAGCTTCTTTGGTTGAAGAAAACAAAAGAATTCTTAATGTTATGCAATACACAATGACAGGACTTTTGGTTGCTGGTTTACTACTCTATTTGCCGGCATATTATTGTGTGCAGAGAATTATACCAGCTATATATCTGCCAGTATTACCTTTAACGCTAATTGCATATATAGGAAATGTTTTTTTATTAGGTACTTATTTTTTACAGTGTCTTGTACAATTTAAAAAAATGACATTATTTCTCAGTATTTCGCTGTGCGTAAGCGGAATAGTAAGCTTGTTATTATCAAAAATTTTGATTCCGCTATATGGACTACAAGGTGCAGTATGGGCAACCACCCTCGCTTATGTTTTCTATTTTCTAATGAGTCTTAAATATAATTCAATTGCCTTAAAATCTATATAAGCGCATTCAAAAATATAATATCATCATAAAATAATTGTATTGCAATTTGCACTGCCGCATCTTCAACAACATTTAATAATCTACTAAAACTCTGTACAACAGGCTCTTCTTTAGGAAGCATTTTTTCTAGATTTCTACCATGAAAAATCATTTCATTTAAAATGGAAAGCATTTTTTTATTTGGTTTAACTTCATCTAGAATTACAAAAACCGGATAGAGCTGAATGAATCGATAGAGAAATGCGTGATAATTTGCAAACAAAAAAGATTTTAATGTTAAAAGACTAGTAATAACCTCGATTATATCTTTCATGTCAGGATATAATCCGAGAGCATAGTATTTTGGACTATATTTTTTTACCGCTTTGTCCATAAACACATTAATTTCTTCTTGTTCATTAACTAAGTTATTCATTCTATCTCTTAAGAAATAAATATCATTTATTGATGGACTTGAAGAAGAAGCATCTAATTCCATTTTCAATTTATCGATTTCTTTCTGTAATTCTTTTCGTTTGGCTATAATTCGATTTATTTCTTTGAACGCTTCTGGATCGTCACTTTTTTTTATCATCTCAAGTGCAACGATAGATGCATTCAAATATTTTGTATATTTGCTGCGTACTTTATCTCGTAGTTCTGAAACAGCTTTTACTTGTTTGGCAATATTCTCTTGCGTATATTCAATTCTAGGCGTAGCAAGTAGTAAAATCTTTACTAATGAGCTGTCTTGACAGCATATATTTAAAGAAATAATGAAAAACAAAAGAAATCTTTTTATCATGCCAAACCTCGTTATCGCAAGATATATCATAACGTCACATAGCAATACAAGATTATTTGCTTTTAATTACATTCATAAATCCCATGAAATAACCCATCACTGAAGATGAACTTCGCTCCCATAACATACAATTTAATAAAATTCCCATCATGGTCCATGTATAAAAAATTATTTTATAGGGTGCATGTGGATAAATATTCTTGAAAAAATGATAGGTATAGTGCTCGACATACATTTTTGTATGATTACCAATGGAATGGCGTTCAGCGGGACTTTGAAAATGCTGCAGCCGAGCATTTGGATTGAAAAAAAGCTTGTAAGAGCGAGAAATCCGATAAGAAAGCTCAATGTCCTCTAATGCGCCGTAGCGAGGAAATTTTTCTTCAAATAAAAAGCGCATTAGAATATCGCGCCTGAAAGACATACAACAACCACCCGTTGATTCAATATCGCCAAACTCTTTGCGTCCATAACGAAACGTGGGCAATCCTGAAAGAGTCGTTTTTCCAGAAGAATAATCTCGGGGTAGACAAAAAACATGTCTAAACAAACGATTTACTGAAAATTTATAGGGAGCAATGTTTGTTACTGAGCCCATGCCGCCAGCATAATTTGGATTTTTTTCAAAAATATCTGCCATAGCAGATAAATATTCTGCATCTAAGACTGTATCATCGTCAATGAAATGAAGAATGTCACCAGAACTTTTGGCAATGCCAATATTCCTTTGGAATGTTAATCCAGGCTTGGAAGTAATTAAATTTAATGATATTGCTGCAAAAGAAGGAGAATCAATAAGATGCTTAAGAGAATTTTGCTCAAAAATAGAAACGTCACTACTATCAACTATTGTTATTTCATCGGGCTTTTTTGATAAATTAGATATACTAGTAAGGCAATTTAATAAATCAAGACAGCGATTTCTGGTACAAATTACTATGGAGTGCTTCATCATCTCATGTTAGTTAAAACAAAAAAACAATTACTCCACCTTAACATACCAACGGAGAAAAGTCATGATACTTTTTTTTCTCTTAATCTTTAATATCCAATCTACAAAACCCTGCGATCCCGCCAAACACCTGTCAACCTTACTTGCGCATACCAGTCTACAAGTCAAATCCTTGTTCGCTCAAAAAAACCTCGGCAAATTTTTAGATGAATTAAGTCATCATGATATACAATGTCATCGAAATTCTTTACCCATTTGCCAAAATACACTCCTAAAGGGCAATAAAAAATTATTTAAACGAATTTCCCAATCAGACTCAGATTTCAAAGAAGCAAGCATGTGCACATCAATGCTGTTCAATTATGTAATTTGGGGATTGCCAGAAAGGGTTCAATTGGCATTACAAGAAGGCTTAAATCCTAACTCTATTGATGAAAAAAATGATACCCCGATCATGTATGCCTTAGATCAATACAATAAAAGTATGCAAAACGAAAACATCCATGGAATGGGAAAGTTTCAAATTATTATCCAAGACTTATTGCATCATGGTTCAATTATACATGGGAATACTCGATATAATTGTCCATTTACCTTTGCCAAAAAGAATAATCTTGTCGAAATATTGGAATTATTCGATACAATACAAAATCGGAGAATTGAAACAATTTCAAGATATTTCATGGCAAATGGCTTTACAAAAAAAGATGCTGATGGACTAAGCATTAAAATGATTAGTTCGCATCCTGATTTAATGGGGCTCTCTGCACAAGAACGCAACGAACTAATTGCTCAAAATTATGTTTTTCATGGGTTGGGTAGATAAATGCACCTGGATATCTTTTACAACAATCGCTTGCAACAACATGAACCCCTAGATCAATAGCTTCAGCAACACTTAACCCAAAATTTTCTGAAATTGTCGGTCGAATCATTAAGGAAGTTTTAATGACAATTGATGGTAAATAGTAATTACCTATCAACCATAAAATATTATCCTCAAGATTTAATCGCACGCATTTAAATTTAAGTGATTCTAAATAGGATTGATCATTATTTTTACCAACCATGATGATCAATCCTATCTTTGGATAATCTGATTTTAAAACATGCAATAATTCTAAAGCAGTATCAAAGCCATACATATCCTTACCTTCAGAAGTTTTCATAAAACAAGATCCGTTGATTAATACTACGGGGAAGTGTTTTTCAACAAATGCATCAAGAAGCGGTAAAGATTCTTTGACATTCAATTCGTCATGGGCAGGTGATATATAGGGACAATCAATGATTGTATTTTTTGGATAAATAGCGTGTTTATCATACAAAGCTTTCACAGCATTACCCATTAAGACTACATTATCAGCCCAATGACATGCATACCGCTGAATAAACCTAAAAAATCGAGACCGATTATCCAGGTAACGGCAATCATGATCAACAAGAACCCAACGCTCAAACAATATCATTCGTAGAAAAATAAAGAGTATGGATTCAAATATTCCATGATACGAAGTATGTGAAATTAATAGTTGTGGTCTATGGTGCAGCATTACATTTGCCAAAAAAGCTATTCTTTCTAACCAATTTGAATAGAGATGTGCTTGGTATACCACGACTTGATTTCCATTGCTCTCAAGTTCACGTTGCAAACGTTTTGCATGCACAGAAATCCCGCCATAAGGTAAAGGCAAAGGTGCTGCTATGAGAATTTTTTTGTTACGATAATCTTTATAATACTGACATTTCATTACTAGCCATTTTATTACGAGATGCTTACACTGCTATCATAGACATATAGGGGAATACATGACTCAAAAGCAATTAGAACTTGCAAAATATATGGTAGCTGGAGCCTGCTCAACCAGCATTGATTTAGTCTGCTTTAAAACCTGTTTATGCCTTTTCAACACAACCATAACTCTGGCTTTGATAGTGGGTTTTACCATTGGGGTATTATGCAACTTTCTTATTTGCAATACCTATATTTTTGCACGAACAACACCAATGCTGCGTGCAATTAGTGCACATTATAGCGCAAATCTTGGTTCGTTTATTATGCAAAATATAGGCATCACTTTATTGCAAAATACTTTTATGATCAATTATCTGGTCATTGCTCGATTAATGATTTCAAGCATTACCTTTTTGTTTAACTTTTTCTTAATAAAACGCTTTGCATTCAAATCACCTCTCAGCGATTCGGTCATGAATATATCGGAAACTCAGCACATAACTGACTAACCTTTGCTTTCACATTGAGCAAGGTTATCTCATCCGTGGTATTTGCAAGTACTTCATCTATCAAAGCAGCAATAATTTCAATTTCTCGCTCTTTCATGCCGCGCGTTGTTATTGCCGGAGTTCCTAGACGAATGCCACTGGTGATATAAGGCTTTTCAGGATCATTAGGTATGCAGCTACGACTGATTGCAATTCCAGCTTTTTCTAAAGCTCGTTCAGCTTGTAGTCCCGTTACTTTTTTATTACGAAGATCCAAAATAAAAAGATGATTATCGGTACCGCCAGAAACAATACGGTAATCTTTGTCTGCAAAAACTCTTACAAAATGCTTTGCATTTTTCACGACTTGTACTTGGTATTCTTTAAACGAATCCTCCATGGCTTCCTTGGCAGCTACGGCCTTGGCTGCGATGACATGCATCAATGGTCCGCCTTGAGTGCCGGGCATAATTGCTTTATCAATTTTGTCGGCTAGCTCATTTTTGCAAAAAATTATACCGCCACGAGGACCCCGTAAAGTTTTATGAGTTGTTGAAGTAACTACATCGGCAAAAGGAATTGGCGATGGGTGAACGCCTGCAGCAACTAAGCCAGCAATGTGCGCCATATCAACCATGAAATATGCTCCTACAGATTTAGCAATATAAGCGCATTGCTTAAAATCTATTGTTTTTGAATAAGCAGAAGCCCCAACAATGAATAACTTTGGTTTGTATTCATGAGCAAGTTTCTCCATTGCCTCATAATTAAGTTCTTCGGTCACAGGATCAACGCCGTAAGAAACTGATTTATAAAATACACCAGAAAAATTCACCTTATGACCATGAGTTAAATGCCCACCATGCGCCAAACTCATGCCCATAATAGTATCACCGGGCTGAATCAAAGCCGAGTAAACCGCCATATTAGCCTGAGATCCAGCATGAGGCTGTACGTTGACATGTTCAGCATTAAATAAAACTTTGAAACGTTCACGTGCCAAATTTTCGACAGCATCGACTACAGCGCAACCACCATAGTAACGTTTACCTGGATAGCCTTCGGCATATTTATTCGTCAATATCGATCCAGTAGCTTCCATCACTGCCTTGGAAGCATAATTTTCGGAGGCTATTAAATTTAACTCATTTTCTTCACGAATATATTCATCTTTGATGAGATCAGAAATTTCTTGATCAACAATAGCAAGTTGTTTCATGTGACACCTTTTTTGTTGTTTGCATTAAGGCTAATAAGTATGTCAAAAGTAGCAAGAATATATTTTACTTGTTCTGTGTATTTTACTAATATAAAAAATATTCCTTTTGTAAAAACTTTTAAATTAAAAACACAATGATACTACTTTTAATCATAACGGTTCTTGCAAATTGCGCAGAACCAGAACAAGATGTGAAAACAATTCCTTTATTAAAGGATTTAGCTCTTAAATATATTGAAAGCAATACACGAGAATCATCAGAAATACAGCGACAAATTTTCGATAATCAAAAGAAATATGAACAATTAATACATATGATCAAATCGGGCAATTTAGATGCTACCTTTCAAGGTCAATCATCAATGATTCTTGACCTTCAAGAAAACATAAAGCAAAATGCAAAAGACCTCGAGCGGATAAAAAAAGATAAGTTTTGTAAGCTAATAAATTCGCCTGACTGCTCATCGTTTTTATCTTCACAATACACTCCATCGTTGTTAAATCCCTATAAATTTACCCATGTTTTACATTCGTTGAACGCCCAAATCAAGATTGCAAGCGACTCAATCTCAACTGACTTTGTTATGAACAATAGGTACATTACATGGTTTAGATATCCTAATATAGGAAATACATCCCTATTGATATACGACAAAAAAAGACAGCGATACTCAGAATTCCCCGTTTCTAATATATACACCAGAAGATTCAGCTCAAAACCAATCATGCATCAAGCTGGTAGAAGCTTACTGCATCCAGAGAAACCTATTCTTATACGCTTTATAGAACTGGAAGGTAAACGATATCAAGATGCACAACATCGTCTAGAAGTCTACGACATTGAAAATCATATGATTATTGATACTAAAAATATTGAATTGGAAATACCTCTTGCCAATGGACTTAGATCAAGAATAAGTTATGCCTATGGAAAAATAATTGAAGACAAGGTATTAATACGCGTAGTTAATGTAACAGGAGAAACAGGTTACTGCATGTATGATATCCCAACAAAAAAGCTTACTAGACTAACAAATACGGACCAAAATGAGTTGATTGCGCTGACTCAAGATACCGCCACAGCAATTTGGTATAACGGGCAAAAGAAAGAACTTATTGCAAAACAAATTAATCCCGAATCAAATGGTGAAAATTTGGCTGTACATACTAATGTTGAGTATGAATCAGATCATAAAGCATTTACCGTAAAAGATACCTTAGTATTTTATGACGATAAACTTCAAAAGATACAAAGCTGGAATATTAAAGAAAATAAAATTGATGTGTTGCAAACAACTTCTTCAGCAAAGTCTTTTCTAGAGAAAAGCATGCCCATCAACAACCAATTTCACATATTATCAAAAGCCGAACACGAAAAACTAACCCTTCTTACCCAATTAACAAAAATCACAAATCAGCCCATACTAGCACACCCATGCTTAATTAACTTTAACATCCCTCACAAAAAATATATTTATTTCAACAAATAAACCCTAAGCATGTTTACAAGAATAAAAACCTTTATTGCGTTTTTTTGCTTGTTTTTTATACTGATAAGTAATCTAAAACGCTCTTCTCCAAAGGAAAAATCAATGATTTCAGCTTCAGAGTTCAGAAAAGGTTCTAAATTCCTCTATAAAAACGAACCTTTTATGGTTGTTGACCACCAGTCTGTTAAGCCTGGCAAAGGCGGCGCATTTATGCGAACCAAAATGAAAAACATGATCACTGGCCTGATTCATGAAGAAACTTTCCGCATGGAAGAAAAATTCCCATCTCCAGATCTTGAATACCGTGAAATGTCCTATCTTTATGAAGAAGATGGCCTTTACAATTTCATGGACCAAGAAAGCTATGACCAAGTAGCATTCAATAAAGATCAAATTTCCGAAGTTTTAAACTACCTCAAAGAGCAAACAGTTTACACTGTTCTTTATTTTAACGAGCGCCCTATCGCGGTGACTGCTCCAAATCACATGGAATTAAAAGTAACCGAAACAGTACCTGGTGTACGTGGTGATACCGCTCAAGGTGGCGCAACTAAGCCAGCTACGCTTGAAACTGGTCTTGTAGTGCAAGTACCGCTTTTTGTTGAAGAAAATGATATCGTTAAGGTCGATACCCGCGATGGTCATTATATTGAGCGCGTAAACAAAAAATAAAGGAGTTCCCATGAAAGCTTATGAGCCCGATGATTTAAGCTCAATGGGAGAGAATAACGAAGCATCTATACCTGCTAGTCTTTTGTCGCCAAGCGATAATCGTTCACTTACCTTTCATTTGCTGTATGCAATGGAAGCTTTTGATTATAACGTAAGCTTAGAAGCTATTGCAGATAATTTTAGTAAGGGTTTTTGTTATACAATTACACCCCAAGATCAAGCATTTATTCAAGCAAAAGAAATTATTACTCATCGTAATGAACTTGATGCAGCATATGCTAATTTGCTTGAAAACTGGCGATCTGAGCGAATCGGCGTTTGCACTAAACTCATCATTCGACTTGCGCTATGGGAATTACAACAAAAAACCATAGAGCCTGCAATCGTAATTAACGAAGCGATCGAGCTTTCAAAATGCTTTGCAGAGCAAGACGCATATAAATTTGTAAATGGAATATTAGACGAATGGCTCAAGAAGCAAAATCCTGCTTGAGCCATTCATGTATTTTTTAATTTTTGGGTGTGAAGGTTACTGAAGGAACCCACGCCCAATCTTGTTCTTTTTGTTTTTTTAGATAGATATTCTCAATTTGTGTTGAATAAGGGAACTGATTTTTGAGCAATTTATTTATATAATCAGTAGCTTCTTTCCCTGTTTTCTTTTGAATATCAATAGTAGCGATAAAATCATTAGTATTTTGATATTTCTTAGGAATATTTACTATCTCGTACACACCAAATCCCTGATTTACGCCGCCATAGTTAACGCCGAAATTTAATATCAAGTATTTATAAGTAAATTGATCTTTCCACCCTAATACCTGATTTGCCTTAGTAACCCCTGGCTTTAAATCCCATATTGTCGTGTATTGCTTAGGAGCCTTACTTGGAATATAGGTTGAAGTGTTAGAAATTTTTACGTTTACAGGAAATTGGCTCTTATTTATAAGATCGACAGTATAGTCATGCGATTGAATAAATGCTCCCGCAGAGAATAATAACATAAATAATTTTTTCATTGTTTACCTTTAATTTTATATGATTTATATCATAAAAAAGTATAGGAAAATGCTGCATGTAAACACAATAAGCTAAAAAATGAGTATAATTCAACGGTAGTTATATTAATTTTTTCAACAAATATTCTAAATAAACAAAAAATATGAATGGTGTTACGCATATTAAACCACCGACCCAGGGACTAACATCAATATACGGCGTAAAAAACCATATAATATATTTAAATCCTACCCAATGGCTACAATATGCATTAAGTAGAAAATGTATAGAGCGAGTAATAAAAGGCATAGCGAACATAGAATAAAGCACCAAAGCTCTTTTTATAATGCATTCGAAAAAAGTAATTTTATTCATTGAGATTTGAGAAATGAGAGGAAGGAATTTGGTTGCGGGGGCTGGATTTGAACCAGCGACCTTTGGGTTATGAGCCCAACGAGCTACCAGGCTGCTCTACCCCGCGATACATTTCATAGAAGAATACTTATAGCATAGGGTATATTGGGCTATTGTCAAGAAACTTATTTATGAATACCTGTCATCATAACGAAAGCAACAGCATATTCTTCAGCATGAGAAATTGAGAGCAAAATATTGCAATATGAAACGCCCAAAATCTCTCGATCTACGATAAAGACTAATTTGTCGCCTTTTTTTACAGAAACATGCCTACAAAATGTAATCAAGGGAATTTTAAAATTTGGCGTTGAATAACAAAAAGCTTTATAGAGCGCTTCTTTTGCAGCAAAGCGCGTTGCAAATCGTTGAGAAATGAGATGCGATTCTGCAAACACGTCTTTAAGCTCGTCTTCTGAAAAAATTCTGCGCAATTGCCTACAAGATTTATGTTGCCAATTCTCAAATCGCGAAACTTTCACAATATCGGTGCCAATACCGATTACATTCATCTTTTGCCTAAAACAGAATCTAAAGAACGATACATCAATGCTTCTTGTATGTGTTTTTTTTCTATAACATCAACAAAATCTATATCAGCAATGGTACGTGCTAATTTTAACAGTTTATGATATCCACGCATAGATAAATTTAGATTTACAAATGCTTGCTCAACGAGTGATTGAGCTTCTGCTGTTCGCGTGCAATAAATTTCAATATCTTCCGCTTTAAGCCCGCTATTATAAGCTCCATTTTTACCAAAGCGATTCTTTTGCATCGTTAATGCTTTTAAAACACCTTCATATAACTCAGAAGAGCTTTGTTCATGAACATTCTCAAATACTTCATTGCCTATTGAGGAAACAGCAACTTGTATATCGATGCGATCCAATAATGGCCCGGAAAGTTTTTGTAAATAGTTGTGCACTGCCTGAGGCGCGCATGAACAATGTCGTTTCTTGTCACCAAAATAACCACAAGGACATGGATTTAATGCAGCAACTAAAAGAAATGATGCAGGAAATGTTAACGTTTGTTGAGCACGAGCCAAAGAAATAGTTTTACCTTCTAGAGGCTGTCGAAGAACTTCTAAAACAGAACGTTTAAATTCTAACAATTCATCCAAAAACAAAATCCCGTTATGTGCCAAACTAATCTCACCAGGCTGAGGAATTGATCCGCCACCCACAAGCCCCGCTTGACTGGTCGTATGATGTGGATTGCGAAACGGTCTTACTGTGATTAAAGATTTGTCAGTGTCTAATTTTCCACTGATTGAATAAAGTTTTGTCGTTTCAATAATTTCATCATGCGTCATGTCTGGCATAATTGACGACAGTCTTTCTGCAAGCATTGTTTTGCCAGAACCTGGAGAACCAATAAAAATTATATTATGCCTTCCTGCTGCAGCAATTTGACATGCACGCTTTGCAGCACGCTGACTTCTCACATGAGCAAAATCTAACGCTTCATTTCGAGCAACTTCATATCGTGGAAATACAACCGGTTCAATGTGTTGTTCTTTGCGCAAATAAGACAACAACTGCAATAAATGTTCAACGGCTATAACTTCAATACCTGAAATGGCTGCTGCTTCAATAGCATTTGCTTTTGGAACTATAATGCGTTTTTTATTAAGGCGCTGCATTTCGCTCGCTATAGCTAAAACTCCACGAACTGGTTTTATAGCACCATCAAGCGATAACTCTCCTAAAAAAATTGTTTCGTTGCGAAATGCAAGGTCGAGCTTTACATGCTCAGCAGCTTCTAAAATACCTAAAGCTATAGGCACATCAAACATTGTGCCTTCTTTGCGAATGTCTGCTGGCGCTAGATTTATGGTGATTTTGCGATCAGGAATGCGGAGTCCGCCATTTTTTAATGCGGCTTGAATGCGCTGTTTGCTTTCTTTAATTGCAGCATCGGGAAGACCAACAATATTCCATTGAACTAAACCGTATGCTAAATCGATTTCAACTTCGATTAATTTGGCATCAATGCCAACCGTTGTAGCGGAAAAAATTTTCGTATGCACGAGGAACAACCATTAAAATAAATACTTTTACCTCATTTACCATACAAAACATAATCAAAGAGTCAAAAATTACTAATTAAACATTGTTAAATTTATCTAAAAGTCTTAATTTTTAAGACAAAAGCTTATTATAATGAAGAAAAAGGGATAAAAATGAAAAAAATGCTGTTTTTCTCATTTCTTGCGTTTGCTACATTATTTAACTGCTTTGAAGATATTAATGCACATTTGACTGGTCTCTACATGCCTGCGCCGGGCTATAGAACCAATAATGAAGCCCTCAGAGTTCAGACCATAGGCAAGATCGATCCTAATGCACCCTTTTTAACCTATGCACAGAAATTAAAACTTAGAAATGACGCGCTACAATTTAAAAGAGATGCATCACTTGTAAATCAACCACATAACGTTCAACCCCGCGTGAATGTTGAGCCGGTATATCAAAGCGCTGCAATGAAAAATCAACAACCTGTTGATATCATGGAAGTTCCAACGCCAACTCCTACCGGTGCTGATACCTATTCAAAACAAACTTCAATTTATAACGAAACACCAGTTTATAATAACCCATAATGTATGACCTATAAGATTAATCACTTTGTGCGTCTTGCAAATTAGAAGCATTTATATATTTAACTATTGGTTTAGAAGCAATTGTTTTAATTTGCCATGCTATTTTTGAAACGAGAATATACAAAACACCTGATAAAACGGTCTCTGTGGTTACAATTACAGATCCCCAATAATTAAATCCATCAGGCTTTTTTAGCAAATTAAACAAAAAGCAGGCGTTGAGTTTTGATAAAAAAGATATTCTCGAGTTAATTTTTTTGACCGTACTCTTATAGCTTTTCTCGTTGTTCCATAAAAGTCTTTCATATTTTCGCTGTTGCCTATCAGTCTCTACAATGAGATTAATTTTTTGCGCGCTTGATATTAATGCAAAACTTTTAAATAACAGTGAAATCGATCCAATGATTGGTATACAATGTTGTGAATCAACTAACATATTCTCTAATTCTTTGCATCGATTATTGAAGTCGATAATCGAAGAACAAGTATCAATATATTCATAACTGTAGATGCTGCCAATCATCGCAAATAATATTATTTTAAAAAAAATTATCATTGATTTCCTAAAAATCGGATTAGCCAAATTTGTGATTGCTCGCTATTATTATGGAACTACCATAGTAAAAAAAGGTGATACTTATGACGCGTGTCATGCAGAATTTCATGATGCTAACGCTCTTTCTAACAACACATTATAATCATTCAACGATTATATATAAAGGCAATAATACCGCTAATTCAGCAACATTTAGTTTTCCTATAGGTTCATTTACCTATACTCCAAGAATCGAAAACCAACCGGGAATAATTTTTGTTGGCGCAGGCAGTAATACAAATGCCGAATTTTCGCTATCTGCATCAACATTTGTTGGAAATATATTTCGTCCTTTGACTCCAAAAAATATAACACTTAATACCATCCCTAACTTTGAAAATCCGTTATATAATTCGCAAATCAATTATTTAACGCAGATTGCTGCATTTCCTATTGCAGTTACAAATACACAGCCATCTACTATTTATTTTTTAAATACCGCAACTGTTGAAGAAATTTCAACCGTCGTTCAAGATGCATCGGCAACACAGGCAAATGCCATTGTAGGAATAACTACTAACAGTCCACTTGCACACGCAAATAATTACACGAGCGTAATTACTGCTGTGAGCCCGAATGCAGGCGTGTTTGGCGACGCTGGTTCTGGAATTACGTATATTCCTGTTGAGAAAGAAGTAATTGTAATACCGCCTGCAAAAAAAGGCGACCGCGAAACAACCCGCGATGAATACAAATTTGGCACACAGTCATCCATTCCTCTTGATGTTACAACGCCTGAAATATTCATTAATAGTCCTGCGGCATCTTTCAATCAAACAGCTACTTTAAAATATGATGGCTCTTTAAAAGGTCTATTTGTTGGCTTACAAGTTACTGGAGGCGCAGGAATAAACGATGGTGCTCGAAGCGTTGTCTTTGTTAAAGACACAGTAAGAGCTATTACACCAACCACTGCTATAGGAGCTGACTCAATTATTGGTGCAATTGGTTCATCAGTGGATGTAAATGTACATAGCCTTGATATAATGTACACAAGCTCAGGTTTATTTTATTTAATCATTTGGGGCGGAGTAGGTTCACCATCATCCACTGCATTAACCGTATATGCTTTACCGTTAGTATCTATTGGCTCATTTCAAGGCATGCTTGCAAATGTTAACTCATTGCCTCTAGAAACTTACAACACAACTACAAGTCCAGCGACATTTCTTGGTCGAGGATTCAATATCCCTGCCGTTTTGCCCGGAGAATTATATACTCCCGCAAACACTCAAGCAATAGTGGGCAATAATGCATCACTTCCTAGCGAGATAACGAACATGTTTGTCCAGGGCGATACTGTCTTTGTGTCTTGCCAAAGCGATGGTAACAATTTAAAAGCAGGAATTTTTTCATCACAAGCAATTTTTGACACTACAACAAGAATTATCGGCTGGACCAACTGGAAACGCGTAGCTGGTTCTGACAAACCCACAGACAATTTGATATTTGATCCACTCACGGGTCAAATCATGTTTATGACTGGTAACAACATAAATACTATTGATACCGTACAACGCACAGAATGGACCCAGCAAAATCCTATCGCAAACGCGGTAACAAGCGCTTATGAATCAAGCACAAGCAAAGTTCAAGGACTTTGGGATTTTCCTTCATACACACCTGGATTTAATCAAGCACTCGGTAATAAAATTGCGGTAACATCTGCAACAGGCTACAACCAAGTTTTATTGATGCAGACTGGAACTGATGCTGTTGGCAATCTTTTTGGTCCGGATGCGCCACAGGAAATTTTTGAAGCAGTTCACGGATCCTTAGCAGGATTTACTGGGGCAAAAGCTATTAACTTCTCTCAGCTGGAATCTTTTGGCGCAATAACAAGCACTGCATTTGCCTATGATGGAAATAACTGCTGGTTAGTTGTTGGAGGCACTGGCGGCATTGGCATTCTAGCAAGAAATGACGGAACAGGCGCGACATTAATTGGAAATAATTTTAGTGGACTTACCGCAGATATGTCGCTTCAGCTATTTCCTATAACGGAAAATATTAGAAAAGTTTCTGCAGTAGATAACAATATTTTTGTTCTTACCACCGATGAATTAATTCGCATCCCATTAACCGCAGCTGGTATCGCAAACAATAATGTAACTTCATATACCCTTGCTTCAACATCCGATGAAAGATTCATTCCTGGCTCAAGCTTTTCAGATATGATTATCGCAGGACCACTGCTTGTTCTTGCAACAAGCCAAGGTCTTTATCGATCTGGAAATGACGTTAATATACAAACGCTTACTAAAGCAAATGAGCTATTTTTAACTTCCATTAATTTAAATGAATCTGTTGGCCCCGCAACTCGATTATTCAGCATCACTAATGATTACCTAGAATCATCGCTAATCAATGGTGGTATGATCTATGTGTTAAACTCATATGTTGGGTATGACCAAGCACGCATATATCGCCTTACCGTTTCACCATTTACTGATGTTACCGACCAAACAATTCAGAATTTTCCTGATATGTACATTGCCGGACGTCCTTCGTTTTATCTTAACTATGGAAATTATCAAAACTACTTTTTTACTGATGGCGCTATGCTTTATTCATCACGTTCAGCGTATAAACCATTTAAGACGCCGCCCTATTTAAAAGCGTTAAGCATGATTCATCCTTTCGAGCGATTTATAGCTAGAAATGCGGTAATAGTACTCCATCCATCACCCTTTATTGCAATGGGTAGATTAATCAATCTTTCAGGCGCTGGCGTATTAGCAGTTCATGGCGACTTTGGTTTATACGTACAAGGTTAGAAGTATGAAGAAAATTATTTATGTATTGTTATTGCTAGTACCAAATGCAATTCTTTGCGGTTTACCGCACTTTAATTTATTTAATGCCTATGACGTGCTCCTTTTTCCTACGCCACGCCCAGGGGCAAAACATCAAGTAACTTTTGGATATGAACGCTTGATTAAGGCATCAGGATTTACCGATGACGAAGACGAAGAAGAACTTCCTATAGAGAAACGAAAAGTAAATCCTCTGCAAATCTGGCAATGCGAACAAGATGCTCTGGCTGCTTTTAAGGGATGTAATTTTGATACGCTTATCGGCCAAGAATCACAGTATTGCAACATTGATGACGACAATGGAAGTCATGGAAGGTTTATTCCATGTGGTGACTTTGACGTCAATAATATAATGGCAATGTGGCGTTATTATGTTTGCCAAAATATTACCGTAGGATTCTTTCTGCCTTACATCGACATGAAATTAAAAAATGT
The DNA here is from genome assembly GCA_023428375.1 of bacterium. Classification (GTDB taxonomy): domain Bacteria; phylum Babelota; class Babeliae; order Babelales; family Babelaceae; genus JAEYYR01. Next base: position 70,286 of record JAEYYR010000003.1, read on the forward strand.
ATTATGGCGCGAAATAAGAGACGATACTTTTTATGAAAGTATTATCGACCCCACCATTCTCCTGCGTTTGCAAGAAACGACAGGCTTGTATCTAGGCCCTTGGCATCGCCATGGATTTGGTGATCTAGCGTTTGAATTTCAGTGGTGGAACTACTACCCACAAGCCCGCCCAATATTAAATGCTGTATATGCAAGCTTTCGCGGTGGCGTTACCATACCTACTGGCAAAAAAGCAGATCCAAATATTGTTTTCGGCGTTCCCTTTGGATTTGATGGCAACGTTGGTGTTTTATTCGCAGGTACCTTTGAGCTGACTTTTATTAATCACGCACAGTTTGGCGTTGATTTAGAGTTTCATAAGGTATTCGGCAATACTCGATGTCGTCGCATTAAAACAGATCCCGCACAAACTGATCTTTTGTTTCCCGTAAAAATTTCTGCCTATGAAGAATTTGGCATTATCCAACACTATACTTTGTGGTTAAACTGGAGAAATCTCTACGAAAACCTATCAGCACGTTTTGCCTATCAATTTACATCTCAAGATAACAACGAACTCTATTTATGTAATGACCACTATGCTGTGACAACCGCTAACACAAGCATTTCATTACGAGAATGGACGACACATCATTTTGTATTTAGCTTAAAATATGATTTTTGGGAATGTAATGAAATGGACCATTTAATTAGTCCATCATTAATGATTTTTGCAAAAAAGGCGCTCAATGGTCGCAATGCTATTGTCGGCGATACCATAGGCGCAACAGTGTGTTTGACGTATTAATTAGTGCTTGCAAAATATAAAACATACGCCACAAATCGCAATACTTGCAGCCCCGCCAATACTACGATACGCTTCAACGTATTTTTCACGAATTTCAGGATTGTTCATTTGAGCGTGCAAAGCAAGATATCCAGCAGTGGCTTTCATTGCTGCGCCATCTTGCTTCTTTATGTCTGTTACAACTTCACTTACATAAGGCGAAATTTCGTTATATGAATTAGCACAACGATCTTTTAAAGAATAAGCAACTTGCAAGGAAGTTAGTCCAATGGGTAAACGAACTAAGCCTGTGGCAGATAAAGAACCGATACTGATTAAAGCAATAAAATAAATTTTTTTCATTACAATTTTCCTAAGATATTTAACAGAGGAAAGTATACACTGATTGCTTTACATAAAAAAGATTTTTAAACTTTTATAGTAAAATCAAAAAAAACAAAAAGGGGAAGTTATGTTGCATCTACTTTTATTTCTAACAACTGTGGCGATATGCTCAGATTCAACGCGGGAACTCATCAAGGAAACCGCATGTAATACAGAATTAGGCAACTTTGCGGTTGTTTTCACGAACAACTATTTTCAAGATTGCATTCGCAAAAGTATTATTTTAGGACCAAATATCAAGGCGCAGTTGAAATCAAAAAAATTAAATGATACTGGTTTTAAATATATAGCAAATCATATCGAGGAATTTGCTAACGCCTACGCCTGTCTCCTTGCAAGATTTCCCAATAAAAGACTTTTAAAATCATTCATGGGAATAACACAAGTACAATTACATGCTACACAGACAGTAATCTACAATGAAGACTGTAGTTCACTAGAAGAATATAACTATGCTGAATGGAAGAGATTGTCTGAGAAAAATCAAAAAGATTTATTGCATTTCTTGAAATCACATGAACCCTTCTACGACATATATTTAGATCAAAACGATCTCAATCCATATAAATATTCTGATGAAAATTTAAATGCATTACATACGTTTTCATTGCACTATTTATTCATTTCCAATATGTACGATCTATCAAAAAAACATAAAAAAGAAATAAACAAGCTAAATAAACCATTCTCTATTTATAACTGTTCGATAGTTTAGGAAATCTATGTTGTATTTATTAATTGTTTCATTCTTTGCTCTGGCTAATGAAAGCGAAAATCCAAAAAATCTTTTTCTAGGATATTTAAAATATTCTTCTTTGATCGAAGAAATACACATGAAAAGCCAAGAACATGGATTTTGTTCAGAGTGTAAACTAACTAAAAAAGCTGGAAAAACTTTAAGGGGATTAGTCTTAGAATTTAATGCACGCGTGCCCCTTAGCTCTGTAGCACAAAAAGAATGGCTTGATCTTTCAAGCAGTCTCTATCATGCAGTTTTCTTAAATCCTGCAGACAGAACACATCAATTTGATGCTGCATTTAGCCATTATAAATTACTTTGTCCAATAATAACGAGCACTGCTTCAAATGAATGGCAATTACTTGAGAAAAAACAGAAAAAAATGTTCTTAACTTATTTGGAAAGCATCTCCACCTTAACATCAAATTTTAATCAAATCGCAACCAATTCTCTTATTACTCATTCTGCAAAAACAAATTTCGGCGAATTTTGCAGAACACATGTAACAATAGAATTCTTTTATCATCTTATCAAAGATCATCAACTTGCAGAATCGTTAACGGAATCTATAGAAAAGATTGCTGTTTAATATCAAGAAAAAAGGTGTCTTTTTAGACACCTTTCTGTTAACTAGAATGTTATTATTTTTTTAAATTGAGAAAAGAGTGCGGCATCAAAGCTACCTTGAAGCATTGTTGGACTTCCGCCCCCTTGAATACCCTGTGCTTTAAGCGATTCTTTGAGCTTAACCAAGTCAATACTTGTTTTATAGTGATCTGCAATTTGAATAGCATATGAATAGCGATTATCATTTTTAATGATTAAAGCATATACACCAGGTTTTTTCTTATTCAAGTTCGTTAATACATCACGTGCATCTTCAATACTTAAATCATTTGTTTCAAACATGCCACTATACATGCCATTCTTCTCAGTTGCTTGCGCCAACCATTCTGCGGTTTTTTGCGTAGCAATCTGTTTTTTGAACTGCGAAACTTGTTGCTGCAATGACTTAAGCTCATCTTTTTGTTTGTGTAATGCTTGTGGCACATCCTCGATTTTTACTTTAAAATCTTGTGCCGCATTCTTAATGATTGAAAATACCTGTTGGTAAAGCTCAATAGCTTTTGGACCAGTTAAAGCAACTAAACGTCTATTGCCCGCTGATAAAGCGGTAACTTCGGTAATTTTAAAACAACCAATATCTCCAGTTGCATTAACATGAGTGCCGCCACAAAGCTCAGAGGAAATACCAGGCACTTCTACCACGCGCACTTTTTCGGGATTATATTTATCACCAAAAAATGCAATAACGCCACGTGATACCGCATCTTTATAGGTAGTTTCGCTAATCACTGTCTTAATATTTTGCATAATATAGCTATTCACATTGTCTTCAACTTGCTTTATTTGCTCAGAAGTCAAAGCCTCGTGATAGGTAAAATCAAAACGCAAATAATCTGGAGTTACCAATGAACCAGCTTGTTTTACTGTATTGCCAAGGACTTTAAGTAAAGCCGCTTGCAATAAATGAGTTGCTGTATGATTTTTCATCGTGTTAATACGATGATTTTTATCTACTTCTAAAGAAATTTTTTGGCCCACACGCAAAATTGCATCACTTTTAACTTCATGTGCAATAGCTTGATCGATTTTTTTTACAGACAAAACAGGAGTCGATTTACTATCGAAGAAAATAGAGCCCTTATCACTAATTTGCCCACCACATTCAACGTAGAAAGGAGTCTGCTTGGTAATAATAAATCCTTGCTCACCTGCGGGAAGTTCTTCAACAAGAGAACCTCTGCAAATAATAGCTTCGATTGGCGACTGTACGTCTAAAGCGGTATAGCCTATAAACTCAGTACTTAAATCTCCAAGATCAAGTGTTTTATCCTGAGATGCCATTTTTTTGCCAGATTGAAGTCGCTGTTTTTCCATTTCACGAGCAAAACCAGCTTGATCCACCGCAAAACCTTTGTGATGCGCGATAACATTGGTTAACTCTAATGGAAAGCCATAGGTATCATATAACTTGAAAGCCTGCTCGCCCGTAATTGTCTTGGATGATGCCTCTTGTGCAAAATAACGCTCGAGAATTTGTTGTCCTTGATGCAAATTAGTAACAAATTTCTCAATTTCTGATCGCAAGACACTTTCGATAAGTTGTTGGCGATTTTTTAATTCTGGATAAAAAGGACTCATGGTTGATACCAACACCGGTACCAATTGAGCAAATATTTGTTCGTTACCTAATTTTTGAGCAAACAATGCTGCACGACGAATAATTTTACGCAAAACGTATCCGCGACCATCGTTTGAAGGAGAACATCCATCAGCAATAGCAAACGATGAAGAACGTAAATGATCAGCCAAAACCCTGAAAGCTGCCTTTAAGTCACCTTCTGAAGTTTGATAAGAAAGTCCCGATAAACGTTCAATCTCATGAATAATAGGCATAAAAAGATCAGTTTCAAAAACTGAATCATTGCCATTCACCACGGCACACAAACGCTCCAAGCCCATGCCCGTATCAACACCGGTTTGCTTGAGAGGTATATCCACATAACCACCAGTTGCATCAACTTGGCGATTAAATTGCATAAATACGTTGTTCCAAATTTCTAAAAATCTGTCGCATGAACAGCCGGGCGCACAATCAGCTTCTTTGCATCCCATTTCTGTACCACGATCAATATAAATTTCAGTACATGGACCGCAAGGACCGACATCGCCCATTTGCCAGAAATTATCTGCTTCCCCAAGACGTACAATACGATGTTGAGGTAAGCCAATATGCTTGTGCCAGATGTCATATGAGTCGTCATCAAACTTGTAAACACTCGCATAGAGCTTGTCTGCTGGCAATTTAACTTCTTGTGTTAAAAATTCCCATGCATAAGTAATTGCTTCTTTTTTGAAATAATCGCCGAATGAAAAATTACCCATCATCTCAAAAAAAGTAAGATGGCGCTTGGTGAAGCCAACATTCTCTAAGTCATTATGTTTGCCGCCCGCACGAATACATTTTTGGATCGAAACAGCACGCTTGTAGCTACGCTGTTCTTTTCCTAAGAATAAATCTTTAAACTGGTTCATCCCGGCGTTTGCAAATAATAACGTAGGATCTTCTGCAGGTATTAACGAAGAACTAGCCACCTGTGTATGGCCGCGGTTAATAAAATAATCAAAAAATTTTTTACGAATTTCACTGGATTTCATAGGATCATTCCTGAATAAGTATATTATTCAGGATACCCCAATTTATTAAACTTGTTGATAGGGCAACAAGGCTATGGCAAAAAACATAACTTTCTAGAATGTAAACAACAACAGACACTCATAGATCAAACACTTGAAATAGAGAGCCTTCCATCGAGGAATTCATTAGTATTTGATTGCTCTGCAATTGAAAAAAATGAATCAATTGATTAAATGGCTTTTGTTTTGCAATCCAGTTTGCCATTTGTAAAGTAGCTATATCCATGTTGTACCAATCATTTTTTCCACAACTGATTAGAATTTCGCTATTCGATTTAAACGAATAATCGGCTATTTGTTTTTCAAGAGTAAATTGCGCAAGAACAAATCCATTTGAGGCATCACACAAAAAAATTTTATTAGCTTTGTTTGATGAGCGAATTCCTACACATAAAACCCCATTTGGAGAAAAAATATAATTACGGGCAAATTCAGCTGATGAATGCCAACCAAGTTCATATTTCATTGTTTTCAAATTCCACGCTTGCAGAAGGCTGTGGGTTAATGGTTTTTCTTTCGGACAACCTTCAATCCAAGCAATTCTGCCATTATTAGTGAATGATATTTTAGAAATGCTTGAAAAATTCGACTGGCCAAGATCAGATAATTCATCGGTTGCCAAATTCCGCATATATAAATGATTATCGATCCATACTAAAAAACTATCATTTTCTTCGATCGTAGTAACATTCATCGCATGTTTGGGATTATAATTTTCAGAAAAAGTCTTTAAAACTTTAAGATTATTCTCCAATGAATGCTGTATAGAAATCTCATAACTTGGGCCTTGTAGCTGATTATAATGAACATCGCAAATCATGCTTATCAAACCATGATTGAATCGGCTAAATTTTTGTTTATCAAAATTTTGAGGAATTTTATGACAGGTATAATCGCCATTAGGGAAAAATGAAAACAATGTTTTATCCCGCACCTGAGTATTATAGCTATATATAATCACATGCCATAGAGAATCTTTAAAAAAAGTTTCTATCTCAACATCCAAAAAACCATTAGTTGATCTATTAAACGATTGTATTTTTTTATCTTGAATATACGTTGTAAATTGGAGCGAATCTGAGAATCGCGCTAATTCAATAGTCATGTCTTTATTTTTTGCCACAATTGGCTCTCTTATATCCTGGTAAGATAAGTGCTGAACAGGCGAAGAGGACTGGTAATGATGTATTTTAGTTTTATCGAGCAACCCAGGAAATACTGCGCAGCCATATTGTTTATAAGCATGTTCTAAAAGTTTCAATCGCCAAGAATCTAAAAAGATATTATTGAGCGCAACAAAATTAAGAATTTTTTGAGCAGATATTTTTTGCTGATCTTTTAACTCTGCTTGTTGATACGCGACAAACAAATCATCAAGATACTTATTTGATTGATTATTACAATTATCTGCGACATGTGTTGTATTAAAAAAAACTACACAAATTATGAAAAGCGCGACTGAATGCATAATTGAACTCTATGACAATTAATTTGATTGAAAAAATATAAAGTATTTCAGCATTTATTAACATAATTTCTTTTCGTTTTTACGAAAGTGTGCTACAAATGATGGCATCTTGTAAACAACGATATTCATAATGATGCATAGTATATATATCTTTTTAATAATTTGCTGTTTCACTCATTTGAATAATGCTTTAGATATCCCCATATTATATGAGGGGTGGATAAAAGTTGATGCAATCGCCGATAGCAGACAAGTAATTGGTGAGCGTAACGATCAGTTTTTGCTTGCTCCAGAACCTGTAAAATGTGATCGTTGTTTTTGCCAGGATATTAATGCTCGTCCTCAAAACACCATTGTTGTTTTTGATACCATTTTAGAATTTACCATTCCCGGACCAGAAGTATGGTGCGCAAAGTCAAAAACCGTATTTGCTGGTGACTTTTGGGGCACACGTGATGAACAAAATATTGATACCTTTCGACTTCGCTATGCGTTCGGACAATTTGACTGGAAAAAAACAACGCTTCTGATCGGACAATTTTGGCACCCAGTATATATTCCTGATTGCTCGCCATTAACCGTCAGCTATAGTGGTGGCGTTCCCATAGAAGTTTTTTCTAGAAATCCTCAAATTCGCCTTACAACGCGTCATGAAAATGTTGAATTCATGTTTGCAGCAACCTCACAGGTTGATTTTCTAAGCGATGGTCCTTATGGCTTGTCTCCGGATTATATGCGAAATGCATTAATGCCAAATTTGCATATGCAAACAAGATGTAATATTTCTTCACATTTCTTTGGCGCATTTGTTGATGTAAAGCGCCTTGCTCCACGCCTAAAAAATAATTGTAATTGCGAAGTGCACGAACATATTACCAGTGGCGGTATTGGCATGTATGGCTGCTATCTTACGGATGTCCTACGTGTTATGGGCAAGATTATGTATATGCAAAATGGTACCGATTATGCCTTACTTGGCGGTTATGCCGTATCTACTGTGACCCCCAACGATCATCGCACATACACCAATCTTTCAAACGCGAACGTCTGGCTGGATATGACCTATCATCATGGCAATCTGGTGCCGGGAATCTTTATGGGATTTTCTAAAAATCTTGGTTCTGAAAATACAGTGGTTAGACATTTACCAAATCATGAACGAACCGTATATGCGTTGCTCCCAAACACTTCATCTTTGATACGAATATCACCTCGCTTTTGGTGGGACATTGAACCTGTTCGACTAGCATTTGAACTTGAATATACACGCGCAAATTTTGGCAAATTAAACGATTTTGCAAAAGTGGTTAACGGAACCCCAGTAGCATCATTTCGAATGTACGTCTCAATGATGTATTTTTTCTAAAGGATTATAAATGAGATACCTGCTTCTCCTAGTATTAACGTTATTTATTTCACAGGAAATCCACGCCATTAAAATAAAACCTTGGCTCGATTTGTCAGGATACACTCGTTACAACGCGTATGTTGACCGTAGACAAGTGTTTGGTTTACGCGAAGACTACTTTTTACTCTATCCAGAGCCATATGATCCAGGATGCAATTGCGAAGATCTCAATGAACGTGGCCAAACGACCATGGTACCAATTGAAACTCGCTTACAACTTCTTGCAGAAGCAAATGATGTTTGGTGTGCACGCACGTGGGCCTATCTAGAAGCAGATTTTTTTGGTGTATCGGAAAACACAATAAATTCGGCGCGTCTCCGCCATGCCTTCATCCGATTTGAATGGGAAGATGACACATTGCTTGTGGGGCAATATTGGCATCCATTTTTCATAGATGAATGTTATCCAAAAACCGTTTCATTTAATTTGGGCGCACCATTTGATATACAAGCATTAAATCCGCAATTTCGCTGGACCCATTATTATAATAATCATGAAACCATGCTTGCCATAATGGAGCAGAATACCGAAACCTCTAATGGCCCCAAAGGATTTACTACTGAATATATGAGAAATGGCGTACTGCCTGATATGCAAGCACAGTATAGATATTTGTGGGGGGAGCAGATCTTTGGTGCTGGCGTTGATGTAAAACGTTTAGCGCCCCGACTAGCAACTGACAAATGTTGCGCAACAAGAGAAAGCATTGTATCTATGTGCGCAATGGCATATGCAAGCTTTAATTTTCATCAATCACATATAAACACAAAAGTAATTTATCAAGAAAATGCGACAGATCTTCTGATGCTCAGTAGCTACGGCGTATCATCAGTAAATCCACTAACCGATTATCGCACATACACTCCCTTGCGAGCTATTACTTGGTGGCTTGATACATATTATGAACTTCCCTATCACCTTGAGCCAGGACTCTTTGTGGGTTACAGCAAAAATTTAGGATCAAAAGATTCTTTATATATTGACCCACTCACCAATCAGCCAATAATTTATGCATTTCCTAATGCAGAAAAAATAGATTATTTATTACGAACCTCACCCCGAATTCGCTGGTACCAAGATCCCGTGCTAATTGGATTTGAGTTGGAATATACTCAATCATCATCAGGACAATGTCTTGCAACGAATGGTAAACCCACCAATCCAGTGACTGTGTACAACGTGAGATTCTTAGTCGATTTTTATTATTTCTTCTAAAATTCACAACGAAAAACTTACTGTTTTTTTTGGTTTTTTTAAGATATTAATATCATTAATGTTGTTCGTGTTTAAAATAATAACACCGGTTGGCATTTTATAGTCCGTATACCATTTATAATATGGACGATAAATAAATTTATTTTTATCAAGAAAAATAAGCATTTTGTCTTCGACATCGGCCGGGTTACCAAGAAAATGCAAGCCGTTGCGGCCTTTATAATACACCATCGTAAAAACATTAAAATCTAATGTCGGACACGCTCTACATAATTTCATGGAGTCAGCATTTGTGAGCTCTACAAACTGACCTTCATAGGCAACACATCTATTAAAGAATGTTGCAATCCACAACACCACACTTATACATCGCATATATTTTCCTTTGAAAAAATTAATAACACACAACGAGAATACTTTATGGAAATCTTGACTTGAAAAGATCAGTTTCATGATCATAGAAAAAAAGGCATAGCAGCGATGAGCAGACATACGCATTCTTCGAATAATGCAATAAATCCATTTTTTCAAATTACTATTGGCACCATTACACTTGTATTTTTATTAATCTCATTTGTTTTTAGACCGTTTGTAACTTCTGACATCGAACCACAAAAAACTATTCCTCAACCGCAGGAACTCTATCATTTTAAAGAAACTGCCCATGAAGTAAAAGTTGGCTTCGTTATAAGAAACTTTGAAGAATTTGATATCGTGAAAAATTCTTTTATTGTTAGTGGCTACGTTTGGTTTGAATTTGATCCAACTATTGTATCACTTAAAACCATTTCTAATTTTAATTTCGAGCAAGCAACGATTCTTTCAAAATCGCCGCCAACTATTCGCATTAATGGCGACCGAATCATCGCAACGTTTGATATAAGAATATCAGCCCGCTCTGGCTTGCAATATAATGAATTTCCTTTTGATGATCATAGAATTTATTTTGTATTAAGCTTTGAAAACATTTCTCCACGAGAACTTTACTTTATATCAAGCGCGCGTGAATTTATAGTCTCCTCAGATGTGAGTATTTTAGGATGGAAGTTAAGAGATACTCACGTTGAAACTTCATACCTAAACAATAATTTAGATGCACTAGATGCTAAAAAGAATATCACGCATCCTCAAGTTATATTTTCTCTTGATTATGAACGTCTTGGTATTCGTTATATCTTGCTTTTAATCTTGCCTCTTTATCTTATTTTCTTATTAATAACCCTAGCCTATTCCCTTGATGATGAATATCAATCATCAATCATATCACTAACCTCTGGAGGCATAAGCGCGATTGTAGCTTATCGATTTGTTATCGAATCCTTTTCTCCGTCAGTAGGATATTTTATGAATTCTGATTATTTTTTCTTTCTTTTTTTGGTTGCTTCGTTCGTAGTGTTCTTGAGTACTATTTTTAAAAAGCATATAAGTCGCAGCATGAAGAAATTAATTCTTATTATTATCAATGGCATCATTATTATTTTTTCTTTTACCCTTATATAAAACGGAATAAAAAATGATTGCGTACCTATTTTTATTTTTAAATTTCTTAACATTAAGCTTTGAAACCATACATTCTATTAAAGAATGCACCCAGCAATTAGATGCTAATCGTTTGCCAGAAAATAATGATTGGATAAATCCTTCATATGAAAAATGGTATCAAGCAACCTATAATACTTTTTCCAAACGATTTTTATATTCAATTTTTTCTATATCACCGTCCTGCTTTGACTTGTCTAAATCAAAGCATCTTTTTGAAAACTTATTGGACCAAAGGCAAAGTAGAAACACTGGATGGTCAGATTTTACTGAAATCCTCGTGCAAGACGACCAAGATTATTACTTAATCGGTAGTCTTTTTGGGGATATACATGGATTAGAAAAAATACTTGATGCGCTTAAAGCGCGCAATGTGATTGATGAAAATCTAATTATTCAAAAAAAGAGCACTATTATTTTCCTGGGAAATGTCATTGACTATTCACCATACAGCTTTGAAACGCTATTGGTGGTGGCAAGCATTATGAATAAAAACCCTGATACCTGTTTTTATATTCGCGCCCAGCACGAACATAAACAAACATGGTACACGTTTACCTTCAAGCATCAACTACTAGCATTTGATCAAATATCTCCTTGGAAAAAGCAAGAATCTTGGCAATCATTAATACGATCATTTTTTGACACTTTACCTCAAGGCATTATTTTTAAATCTGCTAATAATAATGATTCGATTATTGTTTCATCCCAAGATGAAGCCTTGGCAAACAATCCACAATCGTTACTACTGATAAAAACTCCCGATGATTTTTTTTCTGTGCGCCCTGAAGATCTTAATGGTTTTAGAGGATTTGAAAAAGGAATACCAACTTGGTCGCTCTTTTCTTCAGCAAACGCAATCCTCAATCATTATTTTAATTTGAACTCAGTTTATTATGCACAATTATCTGTTAAGCCAGATTTAGCCAAAAGCACTCTCTCTTTTTTTAATACGGTTCTTGGCTCAAAAGAATTTGAACTAAAAAAAACTGTGTCTGCCCAATTGATTAAAAATGCAATTACTTTTGGCAGCACTATGGACTCAAGCAAAGGTGTTTCATTCCAGGGTACTGCCATAAAACAAGGCATTGAATTATCGTTTAATCGTCAGAATTCGTATAACAAACAATTAGAACGCTATTTTCAATTAATCAGCCTTGATGATCAATACACCCCTAGCCTTGCACGACAGCAAGTACTCGTTCTTAAAGATGAGTATAAAGTTAATCAATTACTTTGTTCTATAGGTTCACCAACCATTGAAGCTTATCTTGATCTTATTAAGAGCAAAGAAATGTATTTATTTTTCCCAATCACAGGTGCAGAATTTTTAAGAAATAAGGATCTTGAGGCGATCATACATTTCAGGGTTTCTTATAAAACTGAAGTGCAAGCATTGCTCAATAAAATTATAAAACAAGAAAACAAAAAAATTATAGCAGTTTTTTATCAAGATGATGCATTTGGCGGTGGCGCATTAGCAGCTGCTCAAGAGTATATTAAAGAAATTTCGGGTATCAATTTAATTTTACTTCCCTATTCAGCAAACTCTACCCAATTTGAAAATCTCATTGAACAACTTGAAGAAAAAGAGTATGATGCACTCGGATTTTTTTCAACAGCATTTGCAACGCAAGAATTTATACGTCAGCTGGGTATAGAAAAATTAGTTAACAAAAAAATGTTTGGCATATCAGATTTAAGCGAATTAAGCTTTCAACGATTCTTGAAAGATCAAGGGTTAACGTGTTTAGTTGCATACGTTGTGCCGCCACTTGAAAGCAATTTGCAAATAATCCAAGAATATAGATCGTTGGTGCGTTCGGATGATAGTGACAACAGACCTTATGTTCTTGAAGGATTTATTGCAGCAGAAATAGTAGTGGATGCAATCAACACATTGAATGGTGGCATAACACCGCAAACATTAATGCAACACCTAGAAAGTTATAAAAATTACGACTTTAAAGGCTTGAAACTAGATTTCAATCCTGATACACGTGAATTAAATTCAACAGTATGGCTCTACGATGGCATTAATTTTATGGAAAAACATGAAACCAATTAACGTATTTTTATTTATTAGCTCATTGATGTTTGCTGAACAACCAATAAATGTGAATGTTCATAACAATCTCAATCTTTCACAAATTAACACTGCTACCTTGCAACAACATGTCACAAGCGTTTTGTCACGGGCGCAAGATTTTCTTGGCAACGGCAGAGAAGAATGCTCATCGCTTATGTACAGTGCTGCTCGATTTATATTTAGCAACAAAAAAAAGTGTTGCATTTACTCTATCATAAGCGCTTACGTAAGCATCGTTACGGCATTGTGGGTACTGCAAGCAAAAATCAACAAAGGATACTGGAAAAGCTGGAAAAAGGACATGAGTATAGAAAGCATGTTTTCTTTAAAACAGCAAGATTTAGCACACCAGCTATTACTTGACATACAAATGCATTATATCAATCCAACCGCTCCCACTGATACAACAGAACCCATTAGCAAATTCATAGTCGATCTTGCACTCGAAGAAGAATATATAAAAAAATATCTTGATTTGATTTCATTGCTAGAACGATTAAGAGTTTTGAGATTTATATACTTCAAGACAGAAAAAACTAAATACGAAGAATATGCAACACGAATAAGTTGCTTAAAAGGATTATTCGCGCTCTGGTTGTCCGAATACAAGGTTTCACTATTGCACGAAAAAACATCAGCTGCTTCGCTTATTGCCGCAGGCTAGGAACTTCGCGCTGCTTGAGCCGATTATGAACAATAATATATGCTTGAAACACGAGTAATTGAGGAAACGAAAACTTACATAATCCATTTTCTTTAGTATAAGCCACAAGTTGATCGTCCATCATCTCAAAGCTCTCTAATTTCAAAGTGTTTTCATAACAAGCAATCTCCTCTTGCAGCTCTAATGAATAGATTCTAATTTTAGGATTTTGCACAAAAAATACCGAATCATATATAAGCAAAAAGCTATCATTCAAAAATTGTATATTAGGGTTACCTGAAAACACTATTTCATGGGGGATGCGCAATTCAGCACATGGGTTTTTGAAATCATCACTGCTATATACAAGAATTGTTTTTTTTGAATCATGTATTTCATCAGACAAAAACGCAAAGAACGTGCCACTGTAATTGTGCGCTATAGGATGTCTATCTAAAACCTTGTTACCTATCGCCATTTTTTTCATATTGAAAGTATACAATGCACCTTTATTTTCGTGTATAGAGACAAAAAACTCTCTTTCATTAATGGTTTGATGCATATCGTGAAGAAATCGATGCTTCATATTAAAAATCTTTTTGCTGCCATCAATACAATTAATTTTTATAATTTGTTCACTGCTCCATATAAATAAAATAAATGGTTTAGCATCAGAAAAATGAAAGTATTTTAAACCCTTAAAATGTAACGGTAAAATTTTCTTAGTTTCGATATTAAATATATCGCAAAAAATTATGTCTGAGCCAGGAGTATATTTGTAATATCTTCTAAGAATAAAAAGATCATTCATCAGGTAAAAAGTATCTAGCAATGGATCATCGTTCACTTGCCATACCAGTTCACTGTTAGCAAAAAAAGATTGTTGACGATCTTTACGAAAATACTGAATATTTTTAAATTCATATTGAAGCGTACCGTAGCTTTTCTTCGGTTCTGTGAATTCAATATGCATCGAAAGATTCGTAGACATAAATTTGGCTGTTAGAGTAAATGGAATGAGCGATTCAAAATCACAATCATTGGCTAAGACCCGATGATTCATGCTTGAACAATTATCTAAATATTTTTTTGCTGCCAAATATTGAAGGGAATTGGATTGCTTTAATGTATCCTGACTTGATATAGGGTAATAAATATGATGCAAAGAAACCGATTCATTTCCACAAATAAGCGATCCAAGCAAAAATATAAGCATCATAAGAGCATCAATTTAGAAAGCACCGCAACAATTCATCGTCCGCAAATCGAATACCTGCACCAAAAATTGCATGCCTTCCTTGTTTATTAATGATGCCACCACCTATCAGAGCATATACATGCCCACCTATAAAGATGCGATTGAACCGCTTCAAATAAGGATCGTGACCATACAATCGCTGTGTGCCAATCATATCATACAGCTTGAGTGTTGTTGATACCCATCGAAAATGATTATTTGCGCTGTGGCTATCCGAGTATAAAGTATCCCTCTTACAGGAAAAAATACCGAGTGTTTTGTCTGCTGAAGGTACCTAAAAAAGCTATAAATCAATATTTTGGACATTATCAAATACATTTTTTTCAGGCGAAATCAAAAAAGCAAAATAGGAAGGCATTCCTGCATATTTCCTTAAACTTTTTTTGGTTTTATTTTTTATTAATTTTTTTTTATACCATACATTATCTAATTCTCTTAGAACGGGAAATTCATAATGTTCATACTGAGTTGATTCACCTCTACCAAGAAGCAATTCAAATTTTTTTTCTTTATAGAAATCAATCGATCTTACTTTTGTGGATTCAAAAACAGGTAATATACGCGTAAAGCCATTCCATTTATCTGGGATCTTAAAAAAAAATTTATACTGAAGCGAATACAACGTAATATCATAACAACTTACAAAAGCAATATAGAGATCTTCCCAAATAAATCTTATCTGATCAATATAGTTGCGGGAATAAAAAATTTGATCACGATCAAATATATCCCACGTCTTTTTACACCTTAATTTCATAACATTTTTAAACCGCTGAGGACCTTTTTCCGCATTTTTAAATATTTCTACCACAGCAAACAAATACTTCTCGTTTGCTGCTCCAAATTGAAACCATTGAGCATCGCTGCTCTTTTCATAAACACATGTACATTTATCCAAATGTCGATCTGGATCGCTCAGCGTATTGTAAGTAGTAAGACCATTATCTTGATAGATTTTTTTAATATTCTTTATGTATGTTAGATTATTTAACCGTGAAAACTGCAAATCGCTTGTGGTCGTAATAGTAAAACCATAAGGAGCGCCTTCCATTTCACCATATCTGGGATTATCAAATATCACACCATAATTACCGCCACGATTTCCTAAGAAACCATAACCATATTGCAGGTGAAAATTTGTACTCTCTTGTTGACAAAATTTGTTTGAATGCACAATAAATCGGCGAATATTCATTTTTGAATTTTTTAATATTGGAAGATCTATAGATCCCAGTTCAATCTGATCTTCTGCATTTTTATCAAAAATTTTCCATCCTATTATTGATCCAAAACCAATAAATTCAATAAACTGATCCTTGTTTAACGTTAAAGTATGTATTTTCTTATTATAAAAATATATTTCATAGCGTGGGTCATCTAAGTACCTTGCATGGCTAACGATGCATATATCTTTCCAGATATAAGTTAACGCAATATCTTCATGCCAATACCGGTCTAAAGAAGAATAAAGTCTTTTTGAATCGAGGGGTTTTATCTCAGCAATCTTTTCAAAAATTCGGCTACTTAGTAAATTTGGCTGTAAAATCACGGGCAACGACCGTAATTTTTTTTTTACTTGAGTGTCATCTTTATATTTCCCTTCAGAAAATTTTTGCATAAATGGCAAAAGCGCTTCCTCACAGAGATTAATAAGTTTCTGGGGAGATTTAATTTGTTCCGAAGCGTCAAAAAATGAGATTGATAAAACCAATAATAAATAAAATATATTCATGATATAAATAAAGATTAATTAATGAAACAGCGTAAGAGTTCATCATCGGCAAATCGAATGCCAGCACCAAATATTGCATGACGTCCATTCTTGTTGATTATGTCATCAACCCCAACCAGAGCATAGACATGTTCGCCTAAGAAAATACGATTGAACCACTTCAAATACGGATCATGTCCACTCAACCTTTGTGTGCCCATTAAATCATACAGCTCAAGTGTTGATACCCAACGAATTGGATCAATTCCCAGTGGAACCTGAACATCAAGACCAATGCCTGGAGTGCTTTGAAAAATACCTGCACGCACCGCAAAAAGACAATCACCAAAGATGCGTGCTATTTGAAGATTTAATAATGGTTTATTACGCTTTACACATATTGTAGAATGCTGCGTGAATAATCCTGACTCATCACGACACTCTAATTGATCAAAGCGTTGCAAGTATCCGCAATTAGATGCTACAAGACCAACTAGACCAAAATAATCACGACACGGGTGAATTCGTAAATCGAAGAATGCTTTAGTTCCATTAAAAAAACCATGGCCCTTTTGAGCGCCTTCAATACGCGCGTCTAAAACAAAATCGATATTTTTAAAAAATGAGGTTGTCTCTTGAATGTCTTGTGTTATATGAAAAATACTTTGATGCAAATCATCGTTATTGAGTAATTTGCCCAATGAACCCTGGCCATTATTAATTTGATTTACTATTTGCTGCGCATCGGAGGTTATAGTTGCAACACAATTTGTAGTCTGTTTTAATCGTTCAGCAAGCTCAGGTAAATGTTTCTGTAAGTCAGCTATTAGTTGAGCTCCATTATGAGCAGAATCATTTATAGTCGATTTATTGGTTTGCAATATATCATGCAACAAAGAAATAATTTGTGTTGTTTCTTTCAAAACATTCTGCATGTCATTCATCACCGATTGCTGCCCTGACATTTGTCCTAAAAAGCTATTTACATTACTGGTCAAAAGTTCCACTTGATGAGCAAGGCTTCTAAAATCACTCAAAACATCCTCAACTCCTGCTTGGGGCGCAGAAGACTTCAATTGAGCACCTGGATTCATGATTGCGGTATTTACTGAACCAGAAGATAGATCAACGAACTTTCCACCGAGCATCCCATCTTGCTTGATAGATGCGGCAGTATCTTCACGAATTAAGCATTCTTTTTTTACTTTTAATTGCACTGAGACTTGGGAGCCTTCGATTAATCTTAAGTCATCAACCCAACCAATTTTGACACCAGCAATTTTTACATCCGCTTTTTTGAGTAATCCCGCAACATCTGAAAAACGCACGGTATAGAGCACATAATCATCAGAATTAAGATGAAAAAAACCGAGTTGATAGCCAAAAAAAATCAGAATGCCAAAAGCCGCCATGACAAACAGACCAACGGCTGTTTCTGTTTTGTGTTGCAACGTAAATTCCTTGTACGATCAAAGCCAAACGAGCTTTTTAATTAAAAACGGCTTTACGGGATTTTCTTGTAAATCCTTTGTTAGTACAGCATAGATTTGTTGGAATGCTGAGTTGACGGTAACTTGGATTATCACCGAATAGACCGTACCATCAAGAGAAGTACCAAATAACTGTTTTATCTCTTGCGGTATTTCATTATAGCGCTTGCCATAAAAAGAAGCCAGCGTGTTATCCCAATCTGTTTTCCAATCTACTTTTGCGGGAATTTTTTGGATAATTTCCACCAATTTTTTTTGTTCAAATTTTTCAGGTATTTTCATCCCCAGAATTTTTTGCAGTCCTGCTGAAATACCAAAAGGATTAATGGTCGCATCCATTTCTTCAGCAGAAAAAACATCAAACAAAAAGGATTGTCTTTGAATAAATTTTTGTAATTCTTTTATTTTTGCAAATTCAGTTAAATCATAGAGAGGTTTTCCGCGATCTTTTAAAGAATTGGAAATCTGTTCTGTCAGTGAAATACGATCAAGATCTTTTTTATAAGCATCACTGACAAGATCAACGATTTTTTTGCCGTCAGGGCTTGTTTTCCATTTTTTATCTTTAAAATCATACAAGCTATTTAATTGAATTTTGCCCTGTTCACTTACGATATATATTTTTACTTGTGCATCGATGCCATCGACTTCCTCGCTCAAATCATACGTCCGCCACGTATTCATCAACTGCAACAGCTTAGCACGATGAGCCGCTTCTTCTTTTTTATCTTTAGGCGCCTGGAGCATATCCATCACCAAATCTATGCTGCCTATTGCTAGTGCTGATGCGCGCTGTTTGTTAGCAAAGGCTTGCGCGGTAAAACGTATCGTCGACAATTTATATACATAGCGAGCAACTATTGCTGAACATGCCATCAATAAGAGCAACGTGGTAATTAATATATACCCTGACTTATGCTGGTTTTCCATTAGAATCCTTAGATGAAGGTTGCGGTGGAACGCCATTGGTTTGGAAATTTATTGATGTTGTAAATGATCCATTTCCTGGCAAGCCGCCTCCTTTTGGCGGAGCGGGCAATTTAGGATTATCTGGTTGTTTTTGTGGAACATCTTTAGGTTCTGGGTCATGCACGGGAACATTAAAATCAAACATGAAATCCATAGATTGATTTTCGTCACCCATTATACCTTCAAATGAGATAAAGTCGGGAATCAAGCGCTTTGTTTTTTTATAAATCTCTTGAGGATCCCACTGTTTGAATGTTGCAAAATTTTTATCCGCTTCTTCTTTCGGTTTTTCCACTCTACTATACGCAAAAAGCGATGGTTCAATTGTTTGCATCGCATCACTAAGCAGAATCCCTTTAACTTTTTTCTCGTCAATTTCTTTTTTACATGCTGGCCATGCAAGAGTATTTGATTCAAATCGATGTACTTGTAAATTGGTCTTTTCTTTATTATATGAAAATTGATAAACGACGCGTATAGGAGCTGGTTTTAGCGAATTATACTGTGCTCGTGGATGCATACATACGCAACTCAATTGATCAATTTTTTTGTCTTTAGCAAAACACACAAATCCCATATCAGGATTTATTTGTTGAGTGCCGGTTTTAAGCAAATCGAGTGCTACATATTGGGATGTTAAATCTTTTTCCAGTAAATCATACACAATCATTAATTCATTTACTTGCTCATGCCGCTCATTAAGCTTAAACATCGTTTTTGAAAGTGTATTAATAGTCATATATAACGATGCTAAAAGTAGAGAACCTACTAATGATCCAATGGCAACTTCAACTAAGGTAAATCCTGAACTCTTCATTTTTTATCCTCTTTTTCAGGAACAAGAAAGAGATAGGAAATCATGGTTGTATCTTGAAAAGATAGTTCTACCAAGCCACAACGCTTACAATCTTTAAATGCAGATTTTTCGGGAATTTTAACTATTTCATAAGCAGCTTTTTGATCAGTTTCTTCTCGCTTGAATCCGACCTTACGATCTTCATCTTTTGGTACTGTGTACATAGAAGATTTGCACGCGATACTTTCTTGTATGACATTGCGTGCAATCAAAGACATACGAATCAACGTCCCTTGTAACGCTAAAAATGCACCAAGACTAAAGCCCACTATTAGAATGGCCATCAAAGATTCTGTAAGCAAATAACCTTGAGAAACTAATTTCATTCTACTGCCTTAAATTGCACTTTAAAGGGCGTAAGTTCGTAATTTTGATGAATATCGTTTTCAGAAAGTCCGACATCAAGGATAACATCTTGAGCGCTGCCGTTTGGCGCTATAAAAAACCACACCTTGTTTGTCTTTGCTCCAGCCAATTCATCTTTTCCTTCAATGATTAGTTTTCTAATTTCAATCGTTGAAGGTATATCAAATTGTGATGCCAAATACGATGACTCTAAGGGAAGATAGTCTGGTTGACTTCCGGGATTTTTCGATGGAGATTCCACTTGAAGCAGTAGATGATTTTTTTGAAAATCAAATAAAATACGATGCGTTTTTTGACTGCTTTGCGCTTGCAATCGTCCGTATTCTACTAATGCATTCAGGTGCGTTACAAAAGTTTCAATGTCATTGCTTTTACGCCGCAAGAGCGGTACCATCCCAAGGGAAAGTACCGCTACTAATGCAAAAAACAACATTAATTCTATAAGTGAAAAGCCTTTAGAGGTTCCACGCATCAATCCATTCCTCTTCAGGTGCGCCTTCGCCATTAGGACCCCAAGAATATAGTTCGTACTGATGCTTGCCGCCTTTAGTTGGGCGATATACTAATTCATTGTTATAACCATCAATTGCTTCTTTATTCAAATATGGCCCACGCCATTTTTTTGAAATTTTTTCATTTGATGGACGTTCCAATAAATCGTTCAATGAAGCTGGCAATGCTCCCGTATCTAACTGGAAGTTGTCAATCGATGTTTTAACATTCAACAAGAGTGATCTTGACGCGCTCAACTTGGTTCTGCTTGATACGGTAAAATAGGTAGCCATTACACCAGCAAGAATTAAGCCTATGAGTGCAAACACGATACTCAATTCGATCAAACTGAAGCCTTGTTTTTTGGTAGTCATGAAGCTTTTTACACGCTCCATGGACATAGAAACCTGGTTCAACACCATAAATTATCCTTCCTCATCCTAACGTTTGACTTAAATCCATAATTGGCATAATTATCGCATAAATAATAAAACCGACAACAACACCCATAAATACAATTAAAACCGGCTCTAACGATTTGGTTATGGTATCGGTAATTTCATTTAAATCATTTTCATAATTTTCAGCAATAGTTAGCAGCATAGTATCAAGACTGCCGCTTTGCTCCCCGGTATTAATCAGATACAAGGCTAATGGTGGAAAAAGATTGGTCTCTTTTAAAAATGGCGCCACCCTACCCTGCTTGATAATGTTTTCTCTGGCCTTTTCAAGCGTTTGTGTTAAAACTTTGTTATCAACAATATTCACCACAATATTAAGCGAATCTGACAAATTCACTCCAGATTCCATTAACATACCAAGTGTTCGACTAAATTGAACAATGGCATTCGTTCGGGCAAAATAACCAATTACAGGAATTTTAAGCTTTAATTTGTCATATTGATATGCGCCGCCTGGAGTTCTTTTCCACACTTGAATAGCAATTACCATTAATACAATTACAAGAATCAGAATCCAATAATAGGAACGAATAAAATCAGATAAGCCCAGTACCACAGTTGTTACAAACGGCAATCTACCTTCGTTTTGTTCAAAGATGGGAGCAAATTGAGGAACAATATAGGTTAACAAGACAACCACAACGCCCAATACGACGAGCAGCTGGATCAATGGATAGGTTAATGCACCTTTAACCCTACGGCGTAACGCATCTTGCTTTTCTAGATATGAGGTCAAACGATCTAAAATTACTTCTAATTTACCGCTTGCCTCCCCGGCTCTAACTAACTGTATATAGATAGGGGGAAAGATTTTTGGATATCGTTGAAGCGCTTCTGCAAATGAGCTTCCACCCTTCAATGCGTCTTTGAGCTCCATAGTAATTTTTTGGAGAGAGCCCTTGGATTGTTCACTAAGAATGCCTACCGCGTCGAGCAATGGAACGCCGGATTTGAGCATAAGAGATAATTGTTTAGTAAAAAAAATTTTTTCTTTCTGTGATACACTGGTACCAAAGAAGCCCTTGATTCGCTCCCAGAAAGAACGTCCAAGGCCAACTTCTGCTGATGTAATTTCGGTTGGAAAAAGCCCCATACGAACTATTTGTTCGCGTGCAGCGTCTCGCGAAGATGCATCAAGCGAACCTTTTAGTTGCTTGCCATCTTTGGAAAAAGCTTGGTACTTAAAGAGTGCCATAATGCATGCTCATGTTCTTGAATGATAAAACATTCTTATGGTACCATCTTCCCAACCTTTTACGCTAGTTTTATCTTAAGAAATATATACCCGGAGTATATAATGAAACAATTTATTCTACTGCTTTCATGCGCATTACCATTCTTAGCATACGCTACTGAAATGGATGAGATCCAAGTTGCAAATATGGAACGTATTAGTTTTTCTGATCGTGGATTAGAAAAGTTTTTTATGCGCTTTAATTCTGCAAATTACAGAGATCATACCTTACCAAATTACTCCATGATGCACCTCATTGAATTCATGGAATATTCAAAAAATATGGATGATCCTCGATTCTTTTGTCTTTCAATCTTAAATTTGTTTCATAATAGATTTAAAGATTGCACCTGGGCTCATCCCTATGCATTCACCATGTTTCTTAATCAATTGCCAGAAACGTTGAAGCATGCTTGTTTTGAAGATGAGGCAATAATCAAGGGCGATATAAAACAAATTATCAAAGAAGCCTTGATGCAAGACTTTAAAACATTAAAAAGTAATCCGAATGCTTTCTTGGATCAAGTAAGTACTACTATTTACGAACATGTTTTCTATAATCCAGAACCACCATTAATAGAATTTCAAGGCTTTATGGCGCGATTTTTAGAAAGTGTTATAAACAAATTAGTATGGGATCCAACAGAGGGAGCAGATACCTGGGAATCAGCTAAATTAATTGCCGAAAAACTTGATGCTCTCGTCGTTGCACGCATCATTCGAGATGATACTGAGCTTAATAATTTATACTGGTCCCTCATCACGCGCTATTGTTATTTCCTAGATTCATTTGGCAGTCAACTTAGCAAAGAAACTTTGACCGCAATCCAACAAGATGTGCGCGAACGTACTCATATTCTCATCGCATTAAGCGAAGATGAAGAAATATCTATGACAAAAGCTGAACGTTTACAACAGTCGTTGTTAACCAATTTTGCTCTCATTACGCATAATGAAATGCCATTAACTCCAGTACAAAATTAATGTAAAGAGCCGGCAGTATCGCCGGCTCTATTAATTCAAAGAAATATTTAAATATTCTGGAATATCTTTTTTTTGGCGCCTTGCTAGTTCTTGTCGAATCGCTAAATAACTCAATAATACCTGAGGGTCATACAATAATGGAGATAACGTGACTTCAATATAATCCTCTGGGTCCTCATCTTTACATATCATTGTAGAAGTATTGGGAAATGCAATAGACTGAATTGTGCATTTTTCGGGAAGCACCAATTTCATTATTACCTTATTTAAGGACACCGAATAAAAATAAGAATCATCTTTTACCGAATTTAAAAAAAGAATATCGGGAAACATCGGAATAAAGGAGCCATTATAAATATTTGTATCATTTTTTAACGATACTATGGGCTTACCAAATAGATCATTACTTTTAAATACTTCGACTTTATGTTGCCCAATTATACAAACATATTGTCCATCAAAAGATACGAAGACGGTATGCGCATGACCCCAAAAATAACCTTCAAAATATTTCGTTTCATTAGTATCTAAACGAGTAAAAGCAATATCTCCTCCCAAAGCACTACGACTTATTAAAAATTTGTCTATTTCAAATAAATCATAAGGGCAAAACCCTAAAGCAAATTCTTTAATTGGATGAAATGAATCACGATGACATAAAATTATTTTATTAGAATATCCTAAATACATATAATCAGGATCCGCAGAAAAACCTAAAGAACAAATTTTCGGATCCTCTAGAATCCAATAATCTGCAAAATCATTGAAAAATAAAATGCCATCTTCCACGAATTTGCGTGAAGCATAAGCCATACTTACCCGCATTAAATTCTTAAGAAAATTAGAAATCAATAATTCCTTTCTTAACAAGACAGTGACAGAAGAAATCTTAGGATAAGATTGGTACATTACAATATCGCCAAAATTGGACCATTCCAAGAAACTAAAAGTTATACCAGGTGACTCCTTTTTTAATTCACTCAGATCAATTTTATTCTTTTTGCACGACCCTAAAATTTTTTTATTCCAAACATCTACTTGCCCACCTTCTATCGATTCCAATAAATCAACAATGCTCGTAAGATTTTTGGGCTCGTCATTTAAATGAGATAAAACGAATTGAAAAGATTTTTGAAACAAACTTCGAGGCTGATCAAATGTGAAACGCTTGTTATCATTTTCTTTTGCATTGTCATTTGCATTCAAACTTATAATTAAGAGACAAATAACAATGTACTTTCTTTTCATGACTACTTTTGCTTCACAGATACTTCATCTTTATAAAAAATATACATCCCTAAAAACGTAATTGCTAAAGCAACGAAAAAGATCAGACTGATTGGTTCACCTAAAGCTATTGGTGCATATAATTGCACAAAGAGCGGAACCGCAAGACCTGCCAGTGAAACAAAGGTCGCAGAATATTTCTTCATGATATGGGCATATAACGTTAGCGCTATTATATTTCCTACTATTACCGTGTATGCAAATAATGACCACCATTGTGTAGTCACTGGCAATGCAGTCTTCGTTATTTCGCCAAGATACAGTGCGGAAATAAGCGCATAGACACCACCAATTAGCTGCATCATGCCGTTTAATTCTGCTGGAGTGTAACGCTTTGATTTAAGCAATTCACCGGCTTGTATCCATCCATAGCGACTTATAGCAACAGCAGCAATCATAGCTAGCTCAGGCAAAGAAAAAATAAAAATTGAAGTATATACCTCTTCTTGTCCAGAAGATGTCATTAATAACAAGAGTGCGCCAGCAAAGCCAATGCAGATGCCTATTATTTTATTTTTTGATAAGCGTTCATTCCATAAAAAATATGCATACAATGCGGTGATAAATGGATCCAGAGAGCCTAAAAATGCAGCTTTTGCACTCGGCATATTTTTTAATGCAAATGCCTTAAGAGAAGAATTAATAAATGAAGTTGCTAGGGAAATAATCAAGATCCAAATCAAATCCTTTTTTAGATTCTCGTTTTTAAACCCATAATACCACCAGTGATACGTAACCATTAAAGATCCTGCAACAAGCATGCGTAATGCAACAAAATACATAACTGGCAACGAAGCTAAAAGAATTTTATTGGTTGTTATGCCACTAGCGAGTAACGCAAAACCCAAAAGATCTATGAACATTTTTATAATCTTTTTATAGGAGAAAAATCATGCAAGTATGATTCAATAATTGATAAGTTCTCTTCGTATTCAGCAAGCGCTCGATCTAAAGCTTGCGCTTCCTTAAGCAATTTTTTTAATTTTTCAATGGTCTTTTTTGATGATCTGCTTGATAATCGGGAAATTTTAAGACCGCTTCTCTTAGTAATATTACTTAATTGATTGTCTAAGGCATGAAGACTGCATAGAGAAAAGAGAGCAACCAGTAAACCAAGATAATTAATTTTCATATCCGCTGCACTTTCTAGCATCATTTATATATTCATTAAGTATGCGATTTTCTTCAAGTTGAGCTTTATTAACATTAGAAGTTTTATCCAAATTATTTGCTGACTTATGAGTGTTTTTGATTTGGAGAGACTGCGGCTTACTATTTTTTCTCTGATCCGATGCAACAATCAAACCTACAAACAATAAAAATTTAAGAATCTTCAAAAGAACCCCGTCTAAATATAAATATATCTTATTTCTTCTGAGAATATACACTCTTATTGTTGTTTTACAACTCGAGTCGAGGTTTTTTCGCGTTTGATTTGCAAGGGTTGGGCGATAGCAAGAATATCTTGTACAAGTTTCGGTCGACTTGTCTTCGTTCTTGGTCCGACACCGCCATGAACATGGCTTAAATAATATTCATGCGTATGATTATTGGTTAGTTTTTCGAGTTCTTCGATTCGCGTGAGGAGTGCCGCAATTATCAAATTATTTTGTTCAATCTCAGTTTTTTGCTGTCGAATTAATGCATTAGAGCCATTTAAAGCGTCCCATACGTCGCAAAGTTCGTTATCTAATTTTTTTAAGCCTTGACGAATCGGTAAAGGAATTTGATCCTGAGCAGAAGCTATATCTGACCATGTTTCCTCGTTTTCATTGTCACACGCCTGAAAAATCAATGAAAAAGTAAAAATGAGATATAAAAGAAATCTTAACATCTATTCACTGTATTAACCGTTCAGATAACTCGTAATAATTGCTGCAATTGATAACTATCAGGTAACTTAATAAAAATGCTCAACTTTTAACAAGAGTTTTTTATGGACAGAAAGTTTGATCTTGCGTTGTTTATTTTTAGACGAGATTTAAGACTGCACGATAATAATGGTTTAAACGCTGCCATGCATTTAAGCAAGCAAGTTTTGCCGTGCTTTATATTTGATGAACGACAAGTAAGTGATGAAAATCTATACAAAAGCGATAACGCGATTCAATTTATGATTGAATCGCTACAAGATCTTGCAAGAGATATCGAAACACATCAGGGAAAATTATATATATTTCATGGCAATCCAGAGAAGATACTTGCAGAACTTATAAAAAATCAGAAAATAGATGCTGTTTTTACCAACCGTGATTATACGCCATTCAGCTTAAAACGTGACGAGCAATTAAATAAATTGTGTCATGATTTTACTATTCCCTTTTTACAATTCGATGATGCGTTATTGAACAGGCCAGGTAGCATTCTTACACAAGGTGGCACACCATTTTCTGTATTCACTGCCTTTCATAAGCGAGCAATACAAGAGCCCGTTGTAACCCCTTTAACGCTAACGCAGGCAAATTTTTATAAATCTCGTGAGCTAGGGCATGTTAATATCAATAACGAGTTAACAAGCAAAGGACAGATCTTAAAAACATTGAATGATGAACTAGCAGTTCGTGGTGGTCGCACAGCGGGTAAGTTATTACTAAAAAATTTAAGAAATTTAAAAGATTACCAAAAGACTCGTGATTTTCCTGCACTGCAAACATCGATGCTTTCAGCTCATAATAAATTTGGTACTTTTTCTATTCGTGAGATATATCATGCAATTCAAGAATCATCAGGCTCAAATCATCTTCTTTTAAAACAACTATACTGGCGTGATTTTTTTTATCATGTCGCTTTTCATTATCCACATGTTTTTGGTCATGCGTTTCACAAAAAATATGACAATTTAAGCTGGTCGCATAACAAAGAACATTTTGAGCGTTGGTGTACCGGTACTACTGGGTTTCCTATTGTAGATGCTGGCATGCGACAGCTCAATAAAACCGGATATATGCACAATCGCGTACGCATGATTGTGGCATCTTTTTTAACAAAGGATTTGCATATTGATTGGCAAGCAGGCGAGCAATATTTTGCAAGAAATTTAGTGGATTATGACCCGTGTGTTAACAATGGCAATTGGCAATGGTCTGCATCAACAGGCTGTGATGCACAACCATATTTTCGCATTTTCAACCCTTGGCTTCAGCAAGCAAAATTTGACCCTGAAGCAGAGTATATAAAAACATGGATTCCAGAACTAAAAAATATACCCGCCGCAACATTGCATAATCTGTATAAAAAACCACAGGTTATTAGAAATTATCCCCAACCTATGGTTGATCATTCCAAAGAAACTGCGATCACAAAAACGTTGTACCGTAATGCTTAAAAAGGAAAGGGAGACTTTGCGTCTCCCTTTCCGAAATTAGTGAATTAATGTTGTCATTTTATCAATATAGCGTCCACTTAAATTAATAAAACAGCTTGGATAATCGAATGTCTTACGAAGCAAGATTTTTGTTGGTTCATAGATACATAACGTTACTGCTGCTGTTGCAAAGCTCAATTTTGCAAGCGTATCACCCGTGATTTCAAATGGCTTTTCTTTTCTATAAAACATTTCATATTTTTGACATAATTGAGTTCCGACTGCAGAGTCAATAAAAAATGCTTCCCATTCATCTTTTGTCATCATTTTTTGAATTTCCTGAGTGAAACTATCAAAAAGATCCTTGTAATCTTTTTTAGATGCAGTATCAAGCCCAGATTTTTTTATCATATTCAAAATACATAGTAAACGCATGTTATAAAATGGACTATCAGATGACTTGATAACATTACGAGCTTCTAAAATTTCTCTGCCTGCAATATGTTCGCCCACATTAGGAATATTGGAAAAGAAATAATGATTTAAAAAGTTACTGTTAGCTACTTTATATGAGCCATATAGAACCGGAACAAGCCACCCATACATATTAGCTTCAGGGATAGCGTTGCCGAGACTAAACAAGCCCCCCATCAATCCAGTTACAGTTGCAATTTCCCCACTATTTATACCCGTTTTATCATAATGTCTGTCGATAAATTTATTACCGCTTAACATTTTTGTTACGCCACCAGTAACAGCTAAACCGCCTAATGCAAATAATCCACGCAATGAGGCATTTTCTGATGCATGCGTGATGAAATTTGCTTGAAGTATTATTAGCGCACTTACACAATACTTCAATGCGCGATGATTATTAAACATACATTTTCCTTTAATAAAAAAAATAAACTCCATAAAGTATATTTTAAAAAAAAAGGTTATCCAGTGAAAGCACATTATTTATTACCAAATCAACTCTTTGAATCTCATAGCTTTGATATATCAACCATAATTTTACACGAGCATTCTCGATATTTTTTGGATTTTAAATTCCATAAACAGAAACTCATGTTCCACCGCGCATCGATGAAAACTTATGAGAAGCATTTAAAGGACCAGGGAAAAAAAGTTATTTATATTGAGTTCAACGAATCATTAATCGATGTTATAAGAAAATATTCTATCGATACTCTCTATTCATACGATCCTGTTGATAATTCTATTGCCCGCGAATTTATTCAGCTAAAAGATACGCTTAATATAATAGTGCATGATTCTCCCCTATTTCTTCTTACCGCTGACGAATCACAAGAATTTTTAGGGGAAAGTACTCATTACAGCATGAATTCATTCTATATCAAGCAGCGAAAGTATTTTGATATTTTGATGAGTAAGGGAAAGCCTGTCGGTGATAAATATAGTTATGATCAAGAAAATAGAAAGAAAATTAGTAAAGAAATTATTATTCCAGAACCATGGGTACCAAAGGAAAATGATTATGTTCGCCAAGCGCGTGAATATGTCAATAAACATTTTGCGTCAAATCCTGGATCTGATCAAACATTTATTTATCCGATTACACATAAAGAAGCAAAAAAATGGTTTGATCATTTTTTAACTAATAGATTTGATAAATTTGGAATATATCAAGACGCTATTGTTGAATATAACCCATTTTTATTTCATTCATTACTGAGCCCATTATTAAATACAGGATTACTTAATGTGCACGAAGTGGTTAATCAATCATTGAAATATGCAAAATCACATCACGTCCCATTAAATTCACTTGAAGGATTTTTGAGGCAAATAATTGGATGGCGCGAATTTGTGCGCGGTGTATATATTGCCATTGGCGAAGATCAACGCAATAGCAATTTCTTTAATCATGATCGACCTTTATCAAAACAATTTTGGGAATTTAAAACCGATATAGTGCCACTCGATGATGCATTAAATTCAGTACATGAATTTTCTTATGCACATCACATTCAACGGTTAATGATATTCGGTAATTTTATGCTACTTTGCCAAACAAAACCCAACGATGTTTATACATGGTTCATGGAGATGTTTATTGATGCCTATGATTGGGTAATGGTTCCCAACGTGTATGGAATGAGTCAGTACTCCGATGGCGGACGGATAATTACCAAGCCGTATATTTCATCATCAAATTATATCTTAAAAATGAGTAACTATAAGCGTGGCCCCTGGTGTAAACTTTGGGATGCGCTCTACTGGAACTTCATTATCAGAAATTTTTCTATGCTGCAAAAAAATCCACGCCTTGCAATGATTGCAAGCTCTGCGCGCAGAATGAGTAAAGATACTCTAAGTAGTCATATATCGCTGGCAGAAAAGTATATTAATTTTACTTGATTTACATATTCATTATTTCTAAATGTATTTATTTTGAAGGGCGCCTTGGGTTATTATTATAGTAAATAAGGAGTGCTTATGAAAAAAAATATAACATTAGTAATGTTCACCTGTTTGGTATTTCTGACAAGCCAAATTAAAGCTGATTTGTTTTATGATATATACAATACAACCAACAAAAACATCAGAGTTGTTTTTTTTCCAACAAATAATGAAGAAAAAAGACAAGCTTCTGTAAATTTGGCGCCTGGCGAAACTAAGAAAAATTATCAATATTATAATTATGTCGGCACATATTCTTACTCCGCCAAGCCAACATCATGGGGCGTTAAGCAAATTATGATTATTGATCTTGATACAAACAAATTCATGAGTCGTGATATCAAGAAAGATCTTCAAAAGGAATTTTTAAAAATTACTGTGAGTTATTCAGATAACATAGGCACCAAAGGATCAGAGAAGCCAATGGGTCTTTGGTTTGATTATTCAAAGAAAAAATCTTAATACCAAAAAAACAACTATTTAATAGTTACATATTAAAGGGTCGCAATTCGACCCTTTTCTAATAACTCCACGAACATTTTATAGAATTTCCTGAAACGCTAAAGTCGCATGCGCTTCCCGTATAAATCCAACGTTTTGCAACTTTATCTGCCGCAATTCCCGCAGCGACTCCAAGGGCGCCTCCTGCTACAATCTGAGACGTAAAATGTCTGTTACATGCAATTAATTCACCTGAAACGGCTGCAGCAAATGCCCACAACGGCAATCCTGCTTGCCACCCTTCTCTTAAGGTAAAGTAGGTCGCTGCATAAACTGTTTCAAACGCATGGCCGGATGGACAACCATTATAATATTTTTTATTCGGGTTAAAAAATTGATTGAGCGGTCGCCGACAAACCTCACTTTTGATTTGCTTAAGACCCTTTTTAATTGCCCACGTTATAGGCAACGTAAAAGCAAACACCTGTCCGGTTTTTGCAAGATCATAACGAGAAGACAATCCTAAAAATGATAATGCTACCAATTCAATCGGAACACCAACTTTTGCCGTATAATAACACCATTTTGGCATCTGGTTAATATTACAATGATGATCCGGACAATAAAACAACCGGTGAATATCTTTATCTAAAAATCGTGTCGTAACATATACTGGAGTTGCAAGACCCAAGACAAACAAGGTGTCGATATCTATCAACTGCCAGATGAAATCGCCCCATACACACGCAACAGATTTCACCCCATGAGTTAGTCGACATTCCTTACGAAATTCTAACTCATCGGCCAAAACTGTGCACGCCAGTAACCAGACGATGATCCCCCTTTTGATCATACATCCCCCCTACGCACCATTCTAGTACAGGCTGCAACTTATTCTCAAGAAAGGCTCTTTTTTAATAGAAAAACGCGTTGCTGGCTATAAAAAATAAAATTCTTTTTGTTTTTTAATTAAGCCTTCTGAGTGAAGATTATCCAAGTTTTTTTGGATACGTTCAGGCTCACGATCTATGATGTGACATATGCGTTCAAATGTTGAAGCTGGCGCATTCAACAAAACGCGTAGGATCATCCCACGAATTTGTCGTTCAGATCCTTCAAATTTAGATTGCTTTGTATGATGAGCGCTTTTACGCGATGGATTTTTATACAACTGCTTAAGCATTACACCATAATCCATCAGCGCATAATACCATTCACGAGGATTGTTTTTATCGACGGTAGCATCGATTAAAGGAAATAGCTCTTTGTCGGTTACTTCTGTTGAATCCTTGAAAAATTCATGAATATACACCGCCCGGATATTAGTCTCTATGAAAATCGTAGGCAAATTAAAAGCAAATGCACAAATAGATGCTGCGGTTGCTTTTCCAATGCCATTAAAGGTTTCCAAAATAGAGGGATCTTTGGGTAAAATGCCAGCAAAATCAGTAACTACTCGTTGAGCGCTTTTGTGCAAGTACAAACCGCGCCGGTTATAACCTAAACCCTGCCATGCTTCTAAAACATCACGTTGATCAGCAACAGCAAGTGTACCAAAATCAGGAAATCGTGAAATAAATGCTTCAAACTTTGGCGCCACTCGATAGGTCTGCGTTTGTTGAAGCATTACTTCAGAAATAAAAACGTGATAGGGAGTCGGGTTCTCCCGCCACATAAATGAGCGACGATGAACCCGATAATATTCCCAAATTTTACTCGAAAACTGACGTAAGTTTTCGACAGTTACCTGGAGTGTTGTGCTATCTGATTTTAGCAGCATTCTTCTTCGCAACATTCGTCTGATGATTCTTCTTCATCATCTTCATTTAATGTATCGACCAACCATTCATAATATTCGCCAGACACCATTGTTTGTGTTTGCGAAATGTACGGTATTTCATACGGATGATTTGATTGAATGTCTTCAAGTGCAAATGGCGCAAACTCTTGAGTGGTTTTGCCTTTTAAAATCCATTCAACTTTGGATTCAATTTTACCTTCCCACCAATAGGAGGTTGCAAGTTGTTGTACATAGCCACAACCAATCAAACGATTTTCAAGAAGACGTCTTAAAGTTTCTTGTGCTTGTGATTCATTTGCAAAAATTGAAGCAATTTCCATTATAATCATAATTAATCCTTATAAACGACCAATGCGTAATGTAACCATAGATGAAGTATTCAATATAGGCGCAACAGCGGCTTTAATCTCAGGCACAGTAACGCGCATAAGCTCTTCAGCGCGCTTATCAAAATAGTCTGCAGGAAAGCCGTATTCATCTAAGAACAAGAAACTAGATGCTATACTTTTATTAGCACTAAAATGATCAACTAACGAGTTGATAAGTGCACGTTGCGCTTCTTCCAATTCTTCTTGTGTTAAATTTGAAGCTCCCTGATCAATTACTTTTTTAATTTCGCGTTCCGCTTCGGCCAAGCGATCAGGAGATACAATAGTTTTTACCAAAGTTATTCCTGGCTGTTTTCCAACGGCTGCCAGCAGAGATCCGCTTATAGTATAAAACAATCCAGATCGTTCTCTTAATTCAAACAAGCGAGAGCTCATTGAACCTAGTACGCCACCGGAAAAAATTTGATCAAACAATAATAATTTATCAAAAGCCGGGTCCATGCGTTTAATAGATAATCCACCAAAGCATAAAACCACTTGATCTCGATTAATCGTATAATCAACAACGTGAGCATGCGGTTTTTCAATAAGAGGAAACTCAATTTCTTCAAGCTCAGGTCCTTGCCAGGTGCCAATGGTAGATTCTAAGATTGATTGCAGCGGATAACGCTCAAGGTCACCGACAATTGCTATACGAGTGCCAGAAGGAGTAATAAATTTTTTATATGCCTCTTCAAGATCTTTGCGAGTGATAGACATAATACTTTGCTTATCGCCCAAAATCTCTCTTGCATAGGGATGATTGCGGTAGATTTCATTTTTAATTAATTGACCGGCAAACTGAGCAGGAGTATCCCAAAATGCGCGCAATTCCGCAAGCATTTGCGTTCGCACACGTTCTATGGCATCAGGAGCCAATGAAGCTTCTTGCAGTACTTCATTAAGAAGATTAAGACCTTTCTGCAAATCAACACTTAGCATGCTCATATGCATTTGGCCGGGGAATGTATTGAGTTCCATTCCAGAAGATTCTAATTCCGTTGCAAAAGCAGATGCATCATGTTTTTTTGTACCTTCTTGAAGAACATCAGCAAGCATCATCAACAACCCTTCTTTTCCAGCTGGATCGTAATAATGTTTTGCTTTGAAATCCATTACCAAATCAATTTTTGGTGTTTGCGGATTGTGATAAGCAAGAATCTTAACACCATTCTTTAAGGTAAATTCTTGTGCATGCGCAAAAGTAAATGGCAACGGTTTTTCAACGATGATGCTCTTTGCGTGCAAAGCTTCTTCGACTTCGGCTTCGCGCGTTATTAAGCTTAGAACGCGAGCGTCTTCGGCATCTGATTGATCTTGTAAAGAACGCCAAAAATCTGATTCACCTTTTGGAAGTGGTAATACTTCGCCTTTATGCATTACAGAAGGGCGCAAATAATCATGAATTATGCCGCGAATTAATTCCTTAAGGCCTTCCTTAGGGAAATTAATATAATCAACCAAATAACGTTCATTTCCAGTAGCAAGGAAATATTTGCCAAGCAAATACGCCATTTTTTGATTATTTTCGCTGAGCGAAATAAAATCAATTTCGGTTTTTTTAATAGCGCGGGTCAAATCATAATCAGAGACCAAATTGTGTGCTAAATCAGACAATTCTTTATTAATTATCTCAATAATTTTGCTTGTATCTTCGTAGTTTGTAGGCTGGAAATATATAAATAAAACACCATTATCAAACATATCATGCACGAAGCAATCAATTTCTGTCACCAATTCTAATTTATCAACTAATAATTGAGATAGTCTTGATCCCTTGCCGCTTGCCAGTATCCAGGTAATTAGATCAAGAACATAGTCATGCTGCGCCGAGGACCCGGGCACCACCCACGAAATCATAACTATTGGTTGCTGAATGTCACGGTATAGCGTGGTTTGCGTCGACATCAAATCTGATGAATGATAAAACTCTTGTTTTTTATAATCATAGTCAGGCTTCAACGAAGCAAATACTTTTTCGGATTCTTGTACAACATCATCAATATTAACATCACCGACGATTACCAATGTTGCATTATTTGGCACATAATGACGATAGTAAAAATTAAGCAAATTATCGCGTTTTAGGCTCCAAAGATCTTGTTTGTAACCAATAATAGGGTGATGATATGGATGATCGGCAAACATAGCAGAAACCATTCGCTCGACCAATGTTGACCCGTAATCATCGTTATACATTTTCAATTCTTGTATAACCGCTTTAAGCTCTGAATTTAAAAGATCTGGCTTGAAGGTGCAATTGCGCATGCAGTCTGCCATGATTGGCAAAATCGCTTTCCAATGTTGGCTAGGTACATCAAACAAGTAACCCGTATAATCGTAAGAAGTAAAAGCGTTACAAACGCCGGACAATTTGTGAACAATAGTATTGATATCTGATTCAGAAAGAAGGGTGGTTCCTTTAAAAATCATATGCTCTATAAGATGAGCGATTCCTTTTTCACCGCTTAATTCATCTTTGGAACCTACGTTATACCAAATTTGAAGCGAAACTTTGGGAATCTGATGACGAGGCGCCACAATAATAGTAAGCCCGTTTTCTAAAACGGTTTTGTAAACATTCTGATTTATCATATAATCCTTTGGCTTGGGCCTGGTCATTTAGTCTAATTGAATAAGGATATTAGGGCAAATGACCAGGAAATATTGATTTTATAACAGACAATTATTTATATTAATCTATGAATAAATAATAATAATTGAATGGAATTACATGAAAAAATCATTAGTTTTAGTCTTTATTATAACGATCTCAGCACACATAGTAGCCGAAGACGTTATAATCACGCAGCAGGCTCGCTCCAGCGTTGCTCAATCAGAATCTTTAAAAGGCAAAATAGCTTCAAAACAGCGTGAGCTAGAAGCATCTATTCAATCTTTGCCAGGTGCTGCAGAGTTGATAAATCAATGGAAAAAGCTTGATCAGCAGATTCAGAGTCTTGAAGATACCAATGGCATCACTCCCTTGATCCAAAAACTTAATAAATTTCATGAAAAAGCATGCCGCGTTCAACGCACCAATCCTCAATCAAGAGAAATTTTAAGAAAGATCGGCAATGTCAGAAATGAAATTGATCACAGTACCAAGTCAGAACAACAAAAAATAAATGCCCTTTATCAAGAGATCGAAGATACCAACGATCAGAGCAAGCAAAAATCAGTTGGCTCACAAATGGAGCAGTATCAAAAGATTATCCAATCAAAATCAAAAAATTCATTAAAGCAACTTGAAGCTCTTAATCAAGAATTACGAAGCTTGCCAGAGATTCAAGAAATAATTGACAGCGCGCGTGAAGTTAGCAAAGAAATTCGCGCAGCTGCTACAAAAATTAAATCTCAAGTTACACGATTAGAAAAAAGCAAAACAGAAATTACTGATAAATTATCTCAGCTCATCGCACAAAGTGAACTTGCAGACAAAATATATGATGCGCAAGATGCGTGGGCGAATTTAAAACGTAATTTAGCTCGTCAGGATCCATGTCTTCCTGATGTAGCCCGTCCAAGTTATTTACAATACCTCAATTAAGATAATTGTTTCATCTAATATCCAAACATAATGCCTTAGTGAAAACTGGGGCATTATGTTTTTGTTGCTAAAAAAGTCAGAAAATTGCTATAAAGAAAGCATATTTTTGACAAACACAGAAATAGTTCTATATTAGTTTTTGTTTAGCAAATTAAAGGAAAAGCATGCAAAAATCGCTTTTTATCTTACATTTATCTTCTCTATTATTATTCAATTTTAATTATTCCTCAGAAGAAGTAACAAAATCTGCAGCCAAGCAAATTGCAGTGTCTATAGGGACAAGCATAATAACTGTTGCTGCCTGGAGCAATAAAGAAATGATTAGGGATGGCCTTTGGGCACTAACAGAACTTGCTAATCAATGGTCCCATAATAAAACACAAAAAAAAGTCGAAAAAACACACGATTTACTAGAAACCAAAATATATCCAGAAATGACTGCTGGATTTACCGGATTAAAGGGCCTGCTAGAAAAAACCAAGGAGGATACAGGTATAATCAGACCTCATATTGAAAATATGAAAACAAAAATTGAAAATATCAATACAAATACTCAAGAAATTAAAACGACAATTAATGCAAATAACTTATCAACGAATTCAAAAATTGATGCATTGTTGAATAATGCAGAAAAAAATGTCAAAGACTATTTTGATCCTATCAAGACCGCAACATTAGCGTCTCTTGAATTGAATAAAACAATAGATCAACGCACAAATGCAATGGATACAAAACTCAATCAAATTCTTGAAAAATTAAATCAAAAATAAATTATGGATTTCCTCAAAAAATTTAAACAGGGAATAATTTTGGTTTGCTTGATCAGCGCTCAGAATATTACATCAACTGACTGGATTGAAAAATTGAGCGAAATTCCATGGACCTATCCAATGATCGTGCAATCGGCTTTTTTTCTAGGAATGGCCGTAACTAGCATATCAAACGCTTGTTTTGGAAATAATACAAAAAAAATAATTGACGAAAGCGTAGATGGAGCATTAAAAAAGCATCTCAGCTCCATAAAACAAGAATTGAGCGAGATCAGAACAAAGACCGACATAATTCCCGAAATAGAAACTAAAGTTAACTCTTTTGATGGAAGACTTGCCGATATTTCCTCAAAGATCGATCCGGTTTTTGCGTATGTACAAAGTTCTCATGCAACAATGCCATTAGCGGTTAAGAATCTTACCGAAGCAATTCAAATGCTCCATAATGAAGGTCTCCCAGAGCTGGAAAAACGCATGAAT
The DNA here is from genome assembly GCA_023428375.1 of bacterium. GTDB lineage: Bacteria > Babelota > Babeliae > Babelales > Babelaceae > JAEYYR01. The sequence continues at coordinate 108,066 of JAEYYR010000003.1, forward strand.
GAAAAATTTGATCAAAAACTTGATGATATACGAAGTAAAATAACAACGATTGATCCAACCAACAAAATCAACTCCCTTACTGCGATATTAGAGAGCAATAATAGGGATTTGGATGTTAAAATATCTGCCTATATATTGCAGAGCAATCTTTTTATGGCTAAAGCAGCTGATGATATTAAATGTTCAAAAACTAACGCTATTGAAGCTCTCAAGAAAATAGAAGAATTAAAAAATGAACGACTTCAACTAACAGCTTTATCCCAAGCAACACAGTCTATGCCTGTGCCATTTCCTGAATTAAAATTAAGTCAGCTAGCTGATCGCAGAAATGTGAATTAATGTACAATAAACATATTTCACTCCGCGCTTCGTATATAATTGCAGGATTAGTGATTTTCTTAATTTGTGCATCTGCTGTTATCCAAGAATATTTGCTATTAAAGGCTCAAGTAATCTTAAAAAAGCAGATAAATGTAACCGCACAACTAATAGATGTTTCTAATACCAGCAATAATAAATATCCATTTTGCGCTCACTTGCAATATTGGTCACCAGAAAATCCTTTCTATCCTTACATTCTAAAAGTTTGGTCATCACAAGAAATTAATCTTGAAATAGGACAAGAAGCTGTCATTAAAAAACCTTTCATCCAAGATACTAAAGGATCGCTTTCTAGTTATTTTAAAAAAGAAAAAATTATTGCTCATGTTTTTGTACCACAATTAGAAATTGTGAAAAAAAATAATAGTTTCTCAAAGATATCAAATTATATATGGCATTGGAGAAAGCGCATTCATGATAGATTAATTTTAGGATTGAATGCAACTACAAAATCATTAGTAGAATCTGTATTTTTTGGTCAAAAAAATAATTCACTTGATTACAAACCTTGGCAATATTGGGGTCTTTCGCATTATTTAGCGAGATCAGGACTTCATGTGGTAATTTTACTTGCACTCATTTTACCGCTCTTAATGATGATCCCACTAGGAATTTGGTTCAGATCATTACTAACTCTCATTATTCTTGCAATGTATTATTTAATTTCGTGGTCAACGGTGTCATTCATGCGCGCAATTTGCATGTGTGTTATGAGTCAACTATGCTTCGTTAACGCCTATCCGATAAAAACATCTCATCTTGTTTTGTTAATTGGAGGATTATTTTTAATAATAAATCCTTACTACATCCTTTTTGCAGACTTTCAGCTAAGCTTTGGGCTCACTTTTGCACTAGCTACGTTTTTAGAATACGGTCGAATGAATTCTATCAATACTCATAGCCAATCTATTGCATCTTAAAATCACCTCGGCTTACTCTGGTTGTATATAACAGGAGCAAGTCGATGATTTCTCGTTTTGCTATTCTATTTCTTTTGCTATCACCTTCGCTGCATGCACTTCATGATTGGACCGTATTAGTTTATATGGCCGCTGATAATGACTTAGGTCCTTTTGCATATCGCAATATTGCGCAAATGAAGCGGATAGGCTCAAATGACAATCTAACAATTTTGGTTCAGATCGATCTCATCGATGATGATGGCAAAAAAGTAACGCGTCGGTACCTTGTGCATCAAAATGGATTAGAACAGATTGGACCAGATATGCACGTGGATTGTGGAGAAGAACAAACATTGCTTGATGCATTAGTTTGGGCGCATTCTTATCATAGCAATCATATTGGTCTCATATTCTGGAATCACGGCAGCGGGGATCTAAACCCACTTATGGGCAAAGCATTAAATACTTCACAGTTGTTTCAATATAATCCCGAAAAAAAAGCACTTATTTTAGATCGATCTCGCAGCTTTCTAGATTTTGTTGAAGAACAAACACAACAAAAAAACAAGGCACGCGGCATTTGCTTCAATGAAACAACACAAACGTATCTTGATGATGAAAAACTTAAAAATGCGCTCTCATTATTTCATGAATACAGAGGCAAGCGTATTGATGTTATCATGTTTGATGCTTGCTTCATGGCTGGAATGGGCACTGCGTGGCTCTTACACGAACATGTAGACTATATGGTGGCATCACAAGAAGTGGAGCTTGGCACCGGTTACGATTATAGCGAAGTCTTGCGACCATTGTTACATAAAAACCTATCTCCAAGAGAATGGTCCAGCCATGTTGTTTGCCATTTTGAAAATTTATACAAAAAAATTACTCCTGATTACACTCATTCCGCTGTAGATCTGAGTATCATTAAAAAAATATCTCGCAATATACATGATGTTGCAGAAATGCTTAATCTGTCGCTTTTGCAACAAAAAAACGATAGCGTTCTCGCGATGCTTCGCCATTCTCGCAACAAATTACTCTGCACATCATTCGAAGAACCAAGTTACATAGATTTAATTCATTTTTATGACAATCTTGAACGATACAGTTATATGATTCAACTTGAAACAAATGTTGCAACAAAGCAATTTAGACAGCGCTTGCAACAACTCATACATGATGGGAAAAAATTGATGCAAGACTGCATCATTCATCGCGTATCTGGTGAAAATCTTCCTCGCGCCCACGGATTATCTATTTATTTTCCAGAAAACGCCTTACATTCTTCGTATGAAAAAACACTTTTTGCGCAAAACAATAATTGGCTAAATTTCCTAAAAACGTATTGTCACCTGACAAACTTAACTAATTAAAAGCTAGCAATTGATCTGTATGTATACATTTGTATAAATTCCAGGATTTTTGCCGCTTGCTTGCGAAGAGAAATCGCAGCCCTCATCAAAAATGACTAATTGAAAAATTCATGATTTTTTAAGTTGCTCATCAATGTGGAAAGTGTGTGGAAAGTGTGTGGAAAGTGTGTGGAAAGACTCAAAAAATTCAATACTCATAATTCGAATAATGCCTATAAAAGAGCAAATCGGGCAATGTGGAAAAAGAAACAGGCTCCAGATCGTCGCATTGAGCATGTAAAAAAAATCTATCCACATATTATCCACATGTTTTCCACATAAACTTGTGTTCTCGATTATAGCGATCCAATCAATATATTCGACTTAAATTAATCAAGTTATCCACATAAATTGGGTCGATCTATTACTACTATATTAATAATATATTATATATATATAATAGTAGGCAGTCATACAAACAGAAAAGGTGGAAAGCTTTCCATCCTGCTAAATTTTTGTTAGAATGCAATAAGTTATCTAAAATCTATCGTTATAAATTTGTTTTTGCAGGTATAAGCGTGAAACTATCCGACGTTATTGAAGAATTAGTTGAGGAGAGGGGACTAGATCGTTCTGTTGTCAGTGGTATTGTGTGCGAAGGTATGCGTATAGCATATGAAAAAAAGTATCCAGAGCTACCAATCAAGGTCAACTATGACCGCAAGACAGACGAATTAAGCATAGTTCTGCCTAAAACTGTTGTTGCTACCGTCTCTGATGAAGATCGTGAAATATCCCTGCGCAAGGCTCGCGCTATAAACCCAATGGTTCAAATGGGCGATTCTTTGGATCTTCCTTTTGACAAACCAATAGGCCGTATTGAAATTATTAAAGCTAAGCAGATTATTGGTCAAAAGATTCGCGGCATTGAAGCCCTTGCGGTCTACCAAGAATTCAAGCCTAAAGAAGGCTCCATTGTTCATGGCGTTATTCATAAATGCGAACGCAATGGCGCAACGGTTAAAGTTGGCGACACCTTGGCGTTTTTGCCTAAGTCTCTCATGATTCCCGAAGACAAATGTGTTGTTGGTTACACCATCCGCGCTTTACTGAAAGAAGTTTTGCCTGAACCGCGTAACGAGAACCAACTTATTTTGGATCGCTCTTCGGCTGACTTTTTACAAAGACTTTTTGAACTTGAGATCCCTGAGGTTTTTGAGCGTTTAGTAGAAGTTAAAAAAGTTGCTCGCGCAGCTGGATATAAGTCCAAGGTTCTTGTTGTATCCCACGATAAAAATATTGATCCTGTTGGTACCTGTGTAGGTGTCGGCGGTGCTCGTATTAAGCCAATCTTGAGAGAGCTTGGAACTGAAAAAATCGATGTCATCCCATTCTCAAGATCAACTGAAGAGTTGGTGAAGCATGCCTTAAAGCCTGCTGAGGTTAATAGGGTGGAGTTGGTAGATTCTCAAACGGCCAATGTGTGGCTTGATGACGATCAACGTTCAATCGCTATTGGCAAAATGGGTCAAAATATAACATTGGCATCACAGCTTGCTGGAGTTTTAATAAATTTAGTAAAAAGTGAATCGTCTGCAGAGAATGTTTTAGCCGATTCTGCAGATGTACAGGTTGATGAGTAATGATTTATGACGGTACGTGTATACGAGCTTTCCAAAAAATATGGCATAACAAATAAGCAGCTATTGCAATTATTGCATGATGCAGGCTTTGAATATCAAAGTCACATGGCTGTATTGTCTGAAGATGCAGCGAAATTTGTTACCAATCATTTTAAGCCGAAAGCAGTAGAAGCTGCCCAGCCATTGCCTTCCCAATCAAAAAAAATTGAGTCTGCGCCTTCTACGGGCGCAGATGCTTTAAAGAAAAAAGAAATGCCTCAAGAGGCAAAAAAAGAAGTTGCGCCGTCGCCTCAGGCAAATGCGCAGCCTTCTAAGCAACAACCCATTCAAGATAAAGCTCATTCTGGTATGCAACAACAAAGTAATCGCTCAAAGTCTTTTAACAGGCCTACGCAGGCGCAATCGCCAAAAAAACATTATCAAAAACAACCCGTAACGCCCGTTATTAAAAAAATTGAGACACCGGCAGTTGCAGCGCCAACCACCATCGTTGTTGAAGCAATGAGCGTAAATGATTTTGTAGAACGCTCTGCAAAACCAATAGCAGAAGTAGTTTTAGCTTTATTGAAATTGGGCGTCGTTGCAACCAAGAACCAGCTAATCAATGAAAAAACAGTTACGCAGCTTGCGCATAATTTTAAGCTGACCCCTGTTGAAGCGCCAAAAGAAAAACCAAAAACTGACTTAGAGAAGCAAGTTCTTCCAGAGTTACCGGCAGGTGAATATAAAGAGCGTCAACCTGTTGTGGTTGTCGTTGGTCACGTTGATCATGGTAAAACTACATTGTTAGATTATATTCGAAAAACGCGTGTTGCATCACGTGAAAAGGGTGGCATTACACAGCATCTTGGTGCATATGAAGCAGAAACCGACCATGGTAAAGTAGTTTTCTTGGATACGCCAGGTCACGAAGCGTTTACTATGATGCGTGGTCGCGGTATCAAAGTAGCAGATATTGCTATTTTAGTTGTCGCTGCTGATGATGGCATCATGCCTCAAACAATCGAAGCGATCAACCAGGCTAAATTAGTTGGTCTTCCTATTATGGTTGCTCTTAATAAGATTGATAAAGCAACTCCTTCACAAATTGAAGGCGTGAAGCGTGGCTTGACTCAGTATGACCTTGCACCAGAAGAATGGGGCGGTCAAACGGTTGTAGTTCCTCTTTCTGCAAAAACGGGTGAGGGTGTTAATCAATTACTCGAGCTTATTATTCTCCAGTCACAATTGATGGAACTCAAGGCTAACGAATCAATTTCTGCTCGCGGATTTGTATTAGAATCTCGCTTAGAAAAAGGTCGTGGTCCTGTTGCAACAGTAATTTGTCAGCATGGCATCTTGAATGTCGGGGATCATTTCGTTTGTGGATCCATGATTGGCAAGGTAACTTCGCTGGTTGATTCATACGGCAAAAGAATTCAAAAAGCACATCCTTCACAACCAGTGCAAGTTGCAGGTTTTCCTGAACTTCCTAAAGCAGGAGATGCATTTGAAGTAGTGACTGCAGCAGAAGCAAAAAAAATTAAGCCCGCTCAATTAAAAGATCAGCAACGTATTCAACCAATCAAAGAGAATGCGTTAAATCTTATTATTAAAACTGATAACGCTTCATCAAAAGAAGCAATTGTTAATGCGATAGCTAAAATGTCAGGCAAAGCATTTAAAGAATTTAATATTCTTAGTGCAGGCGTCGGTTCAATTACTGATGGTGACGTAGCCTTGGCGATTGATACCAACGCATTGATTTATGGATTGCATTCAAAGGTTGAACCAAGCGCAGCTGCCGCAGCGGCAAAAAATAATGTTTCTATAAAGTTATTTGGTATTATTTACGAAATGCTTGATGATTTACATGTCGTTGCAGAGCAAGGCAGACCGGTCAAAAAAGTATTACGTAAAATCGGCGAAGCAAGTATTCTCAAGGTGTTTGATATTAAAAACCTTGGTGTTATTGCTGGTGCTCAAGTTAGATCTGGACGTTTCTCTAAAGATGGTAAAGTTGTCATCTATCGTGGGAAAAACAAGGTTGGCGAAGGCGCTATTAAAAGCTTACAGCGAGATCGTAAGTCAGTTAAAGAAGTGCATACCGGTTTTGAATGCGCCTTTATGGTTGAAGGTTTCACCGAATGGCAAATTGATGATCGTGTTGAATGCTATCTTGAAATGGCTGAAAACGCTTAATTGTTTTTTTTATATAGTTAATTATTATGAGCACGTGCCTAAAACCACGTGCTTTTTTGTTTAAAAATCAGGAGAAATAGTTATGATAGCGCTTGGCTTATTTGCCGCATTTGTTGCATTTTCAACGACCTATTACTTGGTTCCTTTGATGATTCAAGTTGCTCATCGATTACATATTCTTGATAATCCCGATGGTAAGTTAAAACAACACAAGCAACCAACGCCATATTTAGGCGGAGTTGCAGTCTATGGTGGGTTAATAACTGCTTTAGCATTAGCCATGCCTTTTTGCGTAGACTTTATTTTTTTAATTATTGGGCTTACTGTTTTGCTTTTTGTTGGATTGATTGACGATCTCATTGCATTAACGCCGTTTCAAAAAATTGTAGGACAAGGACTTGCGGGGCTCTGTTTTTTAAAGGGAGGTTTTTACTTAAAATCTCAATTTTTGTTGACCTATGATTCAGGTCTGTATGTCCTTCTTATAGCTAGCATTTCACTGCTTTGGATCTTAACTATAATCAATAGCATTAATTTGGTTGATGTCATGGATGGTTTGGCAACCACCATCGGCATATGCTGTGTCTCAATGTTTGCTTTTTTTGCTTGGTATTTCAAGAATCCAGCAGCTTTTATAGCATCGGCTGCCTTCATTGGATCTCTTATTTCTTTTTTTAATTTTAACAAACCCCGCGCTCAAATTTACCTTGGAGATGCAGGATCTTTGCTTATTGGCGGATTTTTGGCTGCTATTCCTAGCATGATATCTTGGGGAGCGTACGACTCGCTGGGTTTTTTGACCCCTATAATCATATTATTTATCCCGTTTGCAGAGTTAGGCACATTAATATTAGTTCGTTTTATAAAAGGAATACCTTTTTATAACGGAAGCCCTGATCATTTTAGTCATTATCTTACCCGTGCTGGATGGAAAGTTTACCCCATTTTGGCCTATGTCACCGTATGGAGCATGCTGCTATTTGTTGTTGCATTTTGTTATGCCACTCATACTATATCTTTAAGAATTACTCTGTTTATAGGGGTTTTAGCTGTTGCAATATGGTGGTACGTGCTTTTTTATGCCGCTTCAACAGCAATTGTTGCATTCGATTTGTTTTTTGTATCATTGCAACATCGATACGCTAAAAGCTCTTTATTTGTCGCATTTCGCGTGTTGCACAACTTGATGCAAAAATAATTTTTATTGTTTTTTTTATTTGATCGGGAAAACTAGAGAGCACTACGTGAGTTGTTAACTATCACAGACTCCTTCTGGATAGTATTGGTTTATACCCTTGGTTTGCTTCCGCTATCTTCTATCCCCTGTGTTGATAGCCTCAATAGCAAACCAAGGGGTTTTTATTTTAAATAACTAATGATCTCAATACCGCCAAGTTCTTGGCATACTCTTCTAAATAATTATCTTTAGCTGGCGTCTCAATTATTTTTGTCACAGAAATCAATCGTGGATCATTCATAATAAATGAAAATAGATCTGTCCCAATTTTGCCTTCGCCTATATTGGCATGACGGTCAACGCGTGATCCACATTCTTTTTGAGAATCGTTGAGATGTAGCGCATGCAAATTGTCTAGTCCTAGGATTTCATCAAATTCTTTTAAAAATGTTTCGTAGCCGATTTTGGTGTTGATTTCATATCCTGCGGCAAATGCATGACAGGTATCCACGCAAAATCCGATGCGCGATTGTTGTTCAACGCCTGCTCGCATACGTCCCAATTCTTCTAGCTTACTCCCTAAAACAGAGCCTTGTCCGGCCATATTCTCAAGCAATATGGTAGTATTGCAGGGAACTTTTTCGAGTGCATAATTGAGAGCTTGGATCACGCGTCCTATTGCATCATCATGAGAGTGGGTGAGTCGCGCCCCAGGGTGAAGCACGAGATATTTAATTTCAAGTTCGCGGCAATGTTCTAATTCGTGTATGAGCGTGTCTAATGACTGTTGGCGCACCTTTGGATCTGCTGCAGCGATATTAAGAAGATATCCCGCATGCGCAATAACCGAACGAATCTGGCTTTGGTTTTTTGCTTTCAAAAACTGGTCGACTTGATCTTTTGCCAATGGTTTAACGGTCCATTGACGATTGCTATGGGTGAATATTTGGATTGCGGTACAGTCTAGCTGTACGCCTTCTTTGATTGCATTAACAAATCCTCCGCTAATTGAAGTGTGTGCGCCTAATAATTGAATGGTGCTATTTTTCATAAATCTCCAAGGTAATCTAATTTAGCTTTGCAAGTTTCTTGTCCTTGTCAAAAATGCAGGCAAAAGGGCTATAATACGCCGTTTTTTATTGACAAATTAATCAAAAAGTTTATTTTTTCAATTACAAAGCATATATATACCCGACCTTATTGCTTAAATTTATTTTTTTCTTGACGGGAGTCCCCATGAGTATGATAAGGATTGCGCGCCTATTGATTTGCGCATCCGTTTTTTTATTGTCTGAGCCATTATTTGGCGGCAATTCTGTTTTGCCAACAAAGCCATTGGATGCAGTACAAGATGCTGATCTTGCTGTGTATGATGATGGCGATGGCGAAGGTTTAGGTTTTAACGAAATTGAGCTTAAAGATATTCAAGTTTGTGATCCAGAAGTTGATAGCACCGATGTTCCTTTAATTGGCGAAAATCAAATTCGTATCGGAACTATTGATGAACCATTAGAAGAGAAAAAATTCTGTAAGATGCCAATTATCTGGGAAAACTCTGATAGCGTGGTTGAATGGGCGACAAAACTTCGTATGGATTCTTTCTATGGCAAAAATCTTCGTTTGCTGAATAATTGCAACAACGAAACCGTTATGATTCCGGGAAGGCATGTTCTTGATACAAGCTTCATCTATCGTTACGGTAAAGCTTCACGCGGTTATGATGTAATGAAAGTAAAAGGTACGTTGCGTAACCGTTATGTTTGGGGTAATGCTGAATCAAGCGGTCAGACTACTTTTGCTTCGATTAAAAGTAATGAAGTTGTTTTTGGTGATCATACTCACCCAATTACTGTAAATCTTTTGATTTTACGTGAATTATGGGCTGAAATGGTTCTCAACGACATTCTTGGTGTTGACTGGACAAATCGTCAATATTTGACCGTTGGTCTATTCCCGTTTCAATTAGGCCGTGGTATTGCATTAGGTGATGCGTACTCCGTGGTACCAGAATTACTTGGTTATAACCCACAACACGCGATCAACCAATTTGCTCCAGGATTTAAGCTTGGTGGTCAAATTTATGGTGATGCACTTACTTATGACTTGTATGGCGCGATCTTGGTTAATAGAGCGGGCACTTTTGATGATATCTTCATGAAGACTCAAGGTCAGCAGATCGGTCGTCGCAACAATCAGGTTCGTGGTCCTGGTGTAATGAATTTCATTATAGCAAACCGTTTTAATATACGTCCATATAACGAGCCCGGTAAAAAATTAGCATTTGAGCCATATTGGTTATTTAATGATGAGCGCGAGCAAAAATTAGAATTTGTTGGTGACGCAAGCAGCCGCTTGGTTACCATCGGTCTTGCTGGTGAATTGCAATTTGGTGCGTTTGAAATGGGCTTTGATGCTGCTAAAAACTTTGGCCATCAACTTGTTAAAGCATGGGATCGTAACGCAATTATTTATGAGCAACGTCTTGGTGTGAATTATGCAGTAAATAGCAAAGTAAATGCTATCGCTGATAATCCTGCAGACGGTACTGCATATAGAAATACTACCTATGTAGATGCAACCAATGACAATGCTGGCAAAAAAGCGATTTATACTCCTGCAAATCAAGATATTATTAATACTTCGTTGCAATCAGTGTCTGAAAATGGCAAACAGATCGGTACTTCTAATTTGAAGAATGCGAGCGATCGTTTCCGTCCTTGTTATCAAAATGATTACAAAGGCTGGATGTTTGTATTGGATGCTTCTTATAAATTTGCATGCCCAGATATTAAAATTGCTGCAGCACTTGGTTGTGCAAGCGGTGATGATGTACCACCTAATAAAGATCTTATTGTTGTTGGTGATAGTGGTATTAGTGGACCGTATGAAGGATTTGTTGGCTTGCAAGAAGTATATTCTGGTACACGTGTACGAAGCGCATTCTTGTTGGCAGGATCTGGTAAAGTTCCTCGTACGCTTTCATTCCCAAATTCTGTAGTAAGTGATCAGTTGCCTGCATTGATTAGCAGCTTTACCAATATCGTATTCTACGGTAATGCAGTATGGGCTAAGTATCATGGCACGCATCGTACATGGGATATCAATCCAAATATCTTGTTGTACTGGCAGCAAAAACCTGCTCGCATCTTTACTACCAACGATGATGGTTCTGTTTCTTCAGAATGCACATCACGTTACTTAGGTGTCGAAATAAATACCTTTGTAGAGACGATGCTATTAACCGATCTTAAATTATTTGCGGTTGGCGCGCTCTTTGTTCCTGGATCTTACTATAAAGATATTGCAGGACGAGCACTCAACAAAGATCAACAAAAATACTTTGATGAACTCGATGTAACTGGTATTACCAATGATAAAGTTCCAACATTGGGTACCGACACAGCATTCTTCATTAACGTTGGTCTTGAATATAAGTTCTAATAATTGTTTTTAAAAGCTCCGGTTGACGCCGGAGCTTTTTTTGTTGTACGAAATCAAAGACAACATTCTATTATCAAGGACCAAAATGACCGGTATCTCGCTTATACATAGATCACTTGTTTATATGTTTACGCGCAAAGCAATGTATTTCTTCAGTCTTATATATGTTTTGCTTATTTTAGCGTTTTCATTTTCATCTCATCTTGAAATTTTATTTCATATAGGTAGCTGGTTTTGGCTTGCATGGATCACCTATTTTGTGATTCATGATCGACGCGGTGAAAGACCCGGAATTATGAGCAGCTTCTTTAAGTCTATTGAGTTGATGTTCAAGGGATGGTGGTTATTGGCGTTTTTAATTGGCTCGCAGCTTTTTGTTGATTATGTATATTATGCATTACCTAAAACTACAGAGAGTCTTATTTATTATTTGACGGGGAATGCGCTCCTTGTTGTTGCTCCATTTTTTATTTTGCCATTATTAATGGATGATATAACGCGATGCTTTCCAGTAATCAGGTATTGTTGGTTTGAAATAAAGCATGGTTTTTATGCATTAGTGGTGTATTTTATAGCGCTATTACCATTATCATTGGTTTTATTTGCCTTAGTTGCAGGCGTATTGTTGGTCATTTCTACGCTTTTCAATCTCACCTGTGGTATTTGGTTTCCTCAAGTTTATTGCATTAGTATTCCACCGTATGTAGGAAATTTTATTGTTTACCAAGTGAGCAGAAGTCTATCTTTTCTTTTTGTTGCAGTCTCGCAAAGCATTTTTTATCAAACTATGATCTACGGACGTGACTAACTTAATACTTGTGATAGTCTGATACAATACAACTATGCATAAATCGAGGACTTTCATGGAGTTTTTTGAGCGCACTACAGGGTGTGGGCAGATTACCGCCGAATTTGTAGGCAAGACTATAACATTGTGTGGCTGGGTGCAACGTCGCCGAGATCATGGCGGTTTAACGTTTGTTGATCTACGAGATCGCACCGGTATCATGCAAATCGTCTTTAGCCCGGAATTTTCTCAAAAGGCACACGCTTTGGCACATGAAGTGCGTTCCGAATATGTACTTTCTGTGACCGGTGTCGTTGTTGAACGTATTGCAGGTACCGTGAACAAGGATCTAGCAACCGGCGCGTTTGAATTGCAAGTTAAAGACTTAACCATATTGAATAAAGCTCGTACTTTACCATTTGCGCTTGATGATGCTGATCAGGTAGAAGAAGAATTGAGATTGGTGTATCGCTATCTTGATCTTCGTAGACCATTAATGCATGAACGCATTAAAATGCGCCATCAAATCGTCTATGCAATGCGTGAATTTTTTAACGCAGAAGGGTTTTATGAGATAGAAACTCCTGTATTAACAAAAAACACCGCAGAAGGTGCCCGCGAATTTTTAGTTCCGTCGCGCATTCACAAAGGTTCGTTTTATGCGTTACCACAATCACCGCAATTATATAAACAGCTTTTAATGGCTGGTGGTATGGAGAGATATTTCCAGATTGCGCGTTGTTTTAGAGATGAAGATTTGCGTGCTGACAGACAACCAGAATTCACACAGCTTGATATTGAAATGTCGTTTATTAAAGAAGGTGATATTCAATCACTTATTGAACGACTTCTTAAGCATTTATTTAAAAAATTATTTAACCGCGATCTTCAGTTGCCTTTGCAGCGTATGGCATATGATGACGCCTATAGATTATATGGTTGCGATAAGCCAGATCTTCGTTTTGGATTACCAATCCATGACATTACTTCTGCATTTGCTGACACAACGCTATCGTTTATGAAGGCAGTTCTTGATAAGGGCGGTAAAGTAGGTGCATTGCATGTTAATGGTCACCAATTTACTCGTTCTGAGTTAGAGCACTGGGTTTCAACGGCATTGAAAAATGGAGCAAAAGGCTTGGTGTGGATCAAGTTTGGTGAAAATGGTTCTGTCGAAGCGCCTATTGCAAAATTTTTACCAGCAGATTTTAAAGCACGTATTGAATCAATTGTGGGAACCGTTAATGCCGGTGACACTATTTTCTTGATCGCAAGTACTTATAAAGAAGCATGGGCACAGCTTGGCAAACTTCGCTTGCAAATAGCGCATGAACTCAAGATGATTCCGCACGATCAAATGAAATTGTTATGGGTCACGGACTTTCCGCTTCTTGAATACGATGAAGATTCAAAACGTTGGCAATCGGTTCATCACCCATTTACTCGTCCACAGGATGGTTGGGAAAAGCTTGAACCAGCACAAATTAAGGCACGCTCTTATGATATCGTACTTAATGGCGTAGAACTTGGCGGTGGATCAATACGTATTCATGAACCTGAATTACAAAAACGTATTTTTGATTATCTTGGTTTTGATGAAGAAGCAATGCGTAGTCATTTTGGATTCTTATTTGACGCACAAGAACTTGGATTTCCACCACATGGCGGTATAGCCTTGGGCATTGATCGCTTTGTTATGTTGTTGTTAGGTTGCGCATCCATTCGTGATGTTATCGCATTCCCTAAAACACAAAGCATGGTTGATCCTATGATGCATGCACCAACGCCGGTAGCAGCATCGAAACTCAAAGATTATGACTTGGAATATAAGCCAACGATTAAAGAAGAAAAGAAATAAAAAAAGCGCGGTGAAGACCGCGCTTTTTTTTAGTTTGAGTTATTGTGAGACAACGATTTTACATTTTGCATGCGTTCTTTACGCATTAGTTTTCTGATATTTGAAAATTCGTTAATAATTGCAGCTTCACTCATCACGGGATTTTTAGATTTATAATATTCCACTGCGGTATGTTCTTCTATTGGAAGATATGCGAATCTGTCTTTATTATTGGTGCAGCTAGAGTCTTTAGTTAAAAGATTCAAAGACAATCCAGCAAAAAGCATTAAGACAAAAATATTCATATTTATTTGATTCCCTATTTAACTTTTAATATTAAGTGATTTAATGTTTTTTAGAATTTTTTCATTATAATAGGAAGCGGGTTTTTCATCAAGTGCCGTTAAATAAATATGAAATCTATTCGGTTTTATTTTTTGAATTCTATAGAGCGAATTTTGTATCTGTTGTTTTTCTTCTACGGTTAATTCTTTCGGATCTACAAATCGTGTTATTTCTTCTCGTTTAAGGCGTGGATTTTCCTTATCTTCAACCAATGTCCAGCGGAAGAATTTAAAAGCATTTTTATATGCTTCTGCATGCTTTTCCTTAGATGCGCGATGTAAGTGATCCAAGAATGTGCGATTTTCTGTCCATATGACAAAGCATTTTCTGTTATCACCTTTTGCAATGTCTACAGGATATGGTTGTTGTTCAAATGAAAAAAGCAATGTTGTTGCCGTGAGTATTGAGCCAAAAAATATGGCGGTTGTATGCATATAACTCCTTGTTGCATTATAAAAATCGTAGCTAGAATACGCTTTTTATAAAGATTTTCAAGAAACTACAGGACATAAGCATTAACTATATCATCAACTTTTTGATTAGTGCCAGAAGCGTATCCTAAAAAGACATATATTTTATTATTTTTTTTATTCTCTACGACCTGATAGTATTCATCAAGTGTTAGAGCGATATGTTTCATTTTTATGGCTTCTTTTAACGGCAACTGTATTGCTTCTAGATCGCCTGAATGACTTTTGGTTATAAACTTGGGGAACCGCGCTAACTGTCTAAATTTATAAACCTCGAGATACTGGGAATATTGTGACAGTAATTTAGTATTGTTTTTAAGTGTTGCAAGATGTTGAGGTATCGTTCCGTACATTCCTGCTATTTGAAATTTCGCCGGTTCGACTCGTATTAGAGATTCTTGTGATATTAATGCAGTTGTTATTAAAAACAATATCCTCAACATTTAACTATCCTTTTGTATTATTGCGCTTGATTTTTAGTATTGTCTAAAATTGAGCTTGCTGCTGTAAAATCTTTAGTGTTTGTCTTATTTGCATAATATTTCAATACTGTCGATGTATCATCCGCACCAAGAAAAACACGTAGACTTTTTTTTGGCTTGTAGCATATATAATGAGCATTTTCAAGGCTGGTTCTGTAGCGTTCTATTTCTTCAATGGATTTTAGACGTTGAATATTTTCATTTCCTTTGAGCGAGCCATAAAATTTTACAATTTTGCCAACGTTTTGCGGTGTACCTGGAATCATCGCGAGTGCAATATGATGGAATACTGCATATTGTTGCTTGTTAAGTTTTATGACATCAGTTGGTTTTGGATAGTGTTTTGATGAATCCGTGGTTGCTGAATAAGATGCCATCAACAACAGCGCAATTAATAATTGCTTCATAATCGTTCCTTTTTTTGAAAGACGTATCACTCTTTGTATCTATCAAGTTCTATAAAATTTGTCATACTTTTTGCAGGTAATTATAAAGGAATGCGATGTATATACTTCTTTTTATTTTTTTATGTATGAATATGCTGTCTCGAGAGTCTGCCTTGATTAAATCATTGCATCTTCATCAGGGTTATTTGTTGAACAAAAGAATTGTATCCTCTCCACGTTTATCAAACACTATAAAAAATGTTTTAAATAAACCACTTTTGAGAGCAAATGCAGAATTTGCACGCTATGCAAATGAGCACTATCTATCATTAATAAAAATTGACGGTGTATTAAGTACGGCTATTCGCTCTATTGGATCTAATGAATTCGGTTTGCGCGCTAATCGACCATTCTTTCATATGGATGATAAGTCCTTTATGTTTCATCCTAATGCACGTCAAGCGCAGCACGCTTTATTGTGTCCAGACATTAAAGGTGTTTTTATGCCGAATGCCATTATCAATACTTTGTCAGAAAAAGATGTTCAGCTATTGATAAAAAAAGATTATAAGCGTGCTTTAGAAGTTCCTTTATTAGAAGAGCATGATTTTGTTGATCAAGTTTTGGATGGTTATAAGCAATGCAAAAAAAGAAATGAGCAATTATGCTTAACACAGATAATTATGCATACATCGATCGCGCATAAATTGTTGTATTCCATGCTTGATGCAAACGGTAATCCCATTACAAATAATTCCATTTCTCATGCGCTTAATGCTAAACATGAATATGTTAAAGATCCACTAGCTTATAAAGATCTAGATGAATGCCTAATAACGTTGCGTAGAGTCGAAGAAGATTTTGAACATACTCTTCAAGTGCGTCATTATTTTTCAGATGAAACGCGTAAATGGATTGATTCATTATTGCAGTTTTGATTTGATTGGGGCCATTTATTTTCTTGGATCGACTTAGGTAAGAGCTTCTTAGGAATGTTCTGTTGATAAGCAAGGCCTATGCGAATTTCTTTTTGTTCTAGATGTGAAGCGCTGTAGAGTTGAAATATTTTTTTATAGGTATCTGCGTCTGATGTATAACAATTACACGATAGCATAAGACAAAATATCTCTCTTAACATATCATTACCCCTAAAGTTTATTCTCTTTAGTCTAATCTTTTCAGGTCAATGATAGCCAGAAATAAAAAAGTAAGGCTGCTGATATTTGCAGCCTTATTTTATGAATTTAAATATTTCTTAATCAAGCTATTGATAAGCTCGGGATTTCCACGGCCTTTAGTTTTTGCCATGGCTTGTCCAACAAAAAATCCAAGTAGCTTTTCGTTGCCCGCTTTAAATTGAGTAACTTGATTTGGATTGTTGGTGATAATTTCTTTGATGATTGTTTCAAGCTCACCGGTATCGCCCATCTGCTCAAGGCCACGTTCTTTAACGATAGTCTTAGGTGAAGCTCCGGTTTGAGATGCGGCTTGGAATACTTCTTGTGCGCTACGATTATTAATAACTCCTAGATCAAGAAGATTTACTAATTCGGCGCAATATTCCGGGGTTAATTTATAGTGAGCGATATCAACTTTTTCATTTTTCAAAAAGCCCATAACATCTCGCAGCACCCAGTTAATAAGGAGTTTGCTTTGAGTATGTTTTGCAGCGGCATCATAATAATGTGCAACTTCAAGATTATCCACCAAGACATCAGCTTCATATTGCGTTAATCCTTGTTTGATGTAACGATCTAAGCGAGTGGTTGGAAGTTCCGGCATTGCTGTTTTAATTGCAGCAATATATTCATCGCTAATTTCAATGCGCGGCAAATCTGGATCTGGAAAATAACGATAATCAGCTGCTTCTTCTTTAGAGCGCATGCTGATGGTTTTATGTTCCTTGGTATCCCAGAGTCGAGTTTCTTGAATAATTCGTTCGCCTTTATCAAGCATTGCTGCCTGACGTTCGATTTCATGTTCAATTGCATCACTAATAAACTTGAACGAGTTGATGTTTTTCAATTCAACTTTGGTTCCAAGTTTTTCTGAGCCTTCGGGCCGAATAGAAATATTGGTATCCGCGCGGAATGCGCCTTCTTCCATATTCCCTGAACAAATATTGAGCGACATGATAATTTGACGCAACGTCTTGAGATAGGTGCGTGCTTCATATGCGCTGGTAATATCAGGATGGGTAACGATTTCTAATAACGGCGTTCCCGCACGATTAAGATCGACAAAGCTTTCATTAGAGAATGGAGCATGAATATTTTTGCCCGCATCTTCTTCCATATGAATACGAATCAATCGAATGTTTTTAGTTGAGCCATCTTCAAGACGAATAGGAATATGGCCATCAATGCAAATTGGATGATCGTTTTGGGTGATTTGATATCCCTTTGGAAGATCAGGGTAAAAGTAATGTTTTCGTGCAAATTCATTGCTTTGATTTATTGAGCAATTGGTTGCAAGTCCTGCCATGACAGCATATTCAACAACCTGCTTGTTCAGTACTGGCAAGGTTCCTGGATGTCCGGCACAAATAGGGCAAATGTTCGAGTTTGGCTTTTCAGCGATCTCATTTGCACAAGAGCAAAAAATTTTTGTTTTGGTGGTAAGTTGGACGTGAACTTCTATTCCTATGTTTACCTTGTAGGCGGCCACGGACGTCCTTTCAAAAAAATGATTGACTATTTAGTTGTTACCTTAACACAAATGCAATAAATCGTACAGCATGATCAAGTCAAAATGCCGCCACTTAAGCACTTATGAAGAATAAGAAGTCACTTGAAATGACTTCTTATTGTGTTTCTATAGAAAATTCTTCGATGGTTGTTTGTGTGTCGCTAATAAGAGTGATATTGCAGTTAAAAGCTTTTTCTAATGACAAGATTGCTTTGAATTCTGTTGCAACCAAGTAATCAAAAATTGAGGGATGAACCGTCACGGTGAAAGCCCCTTTGAGGGTTCCTTGCTCTAAGCTGCCTTTAAGCGCTCTTAATAAAGCATACGCTTCCGTTTGAACTGTTTTGACATTGCCCAATCCATGACAGTGCTTACAGGTATCCATCATTTGTTGCAATAATGTTTTTCCGGAGCGTTTACGTGTCATTTGCACAAGGCCAAATTCAGAAACACGCAACACGACTGATTGGAATTTGTCGCGTTCTTTGAGGGTTTTTTCCAAGAATTTAAACAATTTTTGTCTGTTTGCTGGCATAGACATATCGATGAAATCGATAACAATCAAGCCACCAATATTTCGCAAACGCAATTGACGTACAATTTCTTCGGCTGCTTCAAGGTTAGTTTTGAAGATAGTGTCTTCAAGATTACCCGTACCGAGATAACGCCCGGTATTAACGTCAACAACCGTCATTGATTCAGTCGTTTCAATGATAAGTGAGCCACCCGATTTAAGGTAAACCTTCTTCTGAAGCGCTTGTTCGATTTGTTTTTCGATTTCAGCATATTCAAATAAGCTTGGCGGACCTTGATAGAGGCGAACCTTGCTTAATTGATCAGGCGCTATTTGACGCACAAACTGATAAATCTGATTTTGTTTTTCTTTATCATCACAGACAATAACCTGAACATCGGTGTCTAAATGATCGCGAACTGCTTGCAGTACCGGATCGATGTCTTCGTAAATTTTTTGTTTAGGTTGAGCTTTTTTGAATTCATTCTGAATTGTTGACCAAGCATCACAAAGATACGCAAGATCCTGAAGAATTTCTGTTGCGCCCTGATTTTCGGAGGTGGTACGAATAATTGCACCCATGCCGGCTGGCAAGTGCGTTGCAACCAATTCGCGTAAACGCAAGCGTTCTTCTCGGTCTTCAATTTTCTTTGATATGCCGATACGAGGTATGTTTGGCATTAAAACAATGAATCTGCCAGGCAGGGTAAAACAAGTGGTCAGCTTAGCGCCTTTTTCATATACCGGTTCTTTGCTTACTTGCACCAAGATTTCTTCGCCTTCAGAAAGAATCTTGCTAATATCAAGTTCTTTTCGTACTGGCTCTTGAACTAATTCTTGTTCTTCAAGCTCGTCATCAAGCTGATCAGTTGAAGTCATACGTTGAATTGCAAGTTCACGATCGATTTCAGAGATGTGAAGAAAACCCGCGCGTTCTTGACCAATGTCAACGAATGCTGTTTGAATCCCTGGAAGAACTTTGCTCACAACCCCTTTAAAGAATGAGCGTTCCAGTGTTTCTGTTGCGTGGGAAGAGAAGTATACGTTCTGTAACTTTTCATCACGGGTAATGGCAATACGGGTTTGCCAAGGGTTTACATTAATTAAAATTTTTTTCATGTAATCATGCTATGGTATTAATATTTTTACATTTTTCCTAACCTAGTATAGCACATAGTTTGAGCTCTGGGTAATGGAAGTGGAAAAATACACGAATTTATGCTAGATTTCAAGGCGCCAGTATAAACAATCAAAGGATTATCATGAACAAATTGATGTTGGCTATAGTCTTATTAATACCTTTTTTACCTGCTTGCTGGAGACGCAAAGCTGCCCATGTGCATAATGAAGAGGTGGTGTCGTATCAAGCTGAACAGAAAAAACCATTGTTTGTTGAAGACATTGAAGGCTTCGAATTAACCGAAGATTCAGATCCATTTGCTGGAGTTGATCAAAATGCCGGCATGTCATATACCGATGTATCTATGACTGAACAAGTGCGTGGAGATTTTAAAACTATTTACTTTGACTTTGATAGATCTGAAATCCGTCCTGATCAACGTGCTGCGGTTGAATTGAACTTGGCTCGCATCAAAAAAGCGACCAAGCAAGGCCAAACAGTGATGATTGAAGGACATGCATGTAATTCAGCAGGTTCAACACAGTACAATTTGATGTTGTCAGAAAAACGTGCACAAATCGTTGCTGATTATTTAATCAAGCATGGCGTTGATTCATCAATGATACAAACGGTGGGCCGTGGAGATACTATGTGCATTGTAAAAGGTGGCACACAAGAACAGCAAGCGCCAAATCGTCGCGTAGAATTATATATTTTAAGCTAAGTAATTTTTAAATTAGAATGAGTGCGGTTAAAAGCCGCACTTTTTTTGTGTTAAAAAATGATATCACTCTGAGTATTGGATGCTTAAATAACAATAAAAAACAGAGAGCCCGACTATAGCTAAGTATGTCATGCGCTCTCTGTTGTCGTAATAAAAAATTATTAATGTGTAGCGTTGTTAACTAATTGTGCAATTGTTGCAACAATAATACCACTTAAGCACGCTATACCAACAAATGGTTCAACTTCTTTATTCTTGATGCGATCGCGTAATTCATCTGGATCAGCGACAGCATAATACGCCGTTCTTACGGTTGAAGTTGTTGCAAATACCGCAGCTTGAATTGCGTTTTTTGTTACAAACCAAATACCCTTGCCTGCTGATACAAAGCAATAGCCAAGCATTTCGCAAGCGCGTCTAATTTTTTCTCGTTCTTCTTCTTCCATTTGTTTTGCAATTGCAATAATTAATGCAGCCTCTTTATCTGCATGTAGTTGTGCAACGCGTTCACGTGCTTTTTGTAAGGCCCAATCACTTACTGCTGACGCAGAGTGAGGAGCTAACACGCCACAAATGATAATTAATAAGTATATGCATGATGAACGCATGTTCATATGAAACTCCTATTTACCAACACAAAATTGTTTAAATACTTGATTAAGTCCAGCTTCAGTTACAGACTTTCCCGTAAGTTCTGTTAATTGTTCCAAAACATCCCGAAGATGATACGATACGATCTCATAGGAAACGTGAGAATGTTGGAGTAAATCTTCAACCACTTTTAATTTTTGTAAAACGTTATCGAGTACCGTTCTTTGACGCTTTGTCAAAAGATGAGGTGAAGCATGCTGTGCAATGGCATTAACATACCATTCGTTTAAATACTGCTCCAGGTCACTAATTCCTTGTTTTGTTTGCGTGCTAATAGATATGCATTGAGATGCGCAATCAAAATCTGCTTGTTTTAATAAATCAGATTTATTAAAAATAACTAAATGTTTTTCTTTATAAGTGGTACACAATTCCGAATAGATCTTTAACTCTGACTCGGTCATGACACGTGCTTGATCAATAACGATCAAAATTAAATCCGCAAACGCAGCTTCATTTAATGAGCGATCAATGCCTTCTTGCTCGATCACGTCATCAGTTGAACGTAATCCTGCTGTATCCACGAGAGTATAGGTGACACCATCACGGGTAATTATAGCTTCAATACTATCGCGCGTGGTACCTGCAATAGGAGTAACAATTGCTCTATTGCGACCAAGCAGTGCATTGAACAACGATGATTTTCCTGCATTCACAGAACCGATTAATGCAATACGCATTCCTTGGCGCACCAAAGATTCAGCATTGAATCCGCGCTGAGCCTCATGAATTGCGTTAATAATATTTTGCAAACGCATGCGAAGTTCATCTGCAAAATCGCCGCCTTCATCAAGAAATTCAAAACTTGCTTCGCACCATGCTAATAATGCAATAAGCTCTGTTTCAAGTTGCAATGACCACTGAGATAAACTGCCTTTTACTTGAGCTAATGAGTGCTTCAATGCTTGTTCAGTTTGTGCATGAATCAAATCGTAAATTGCTTCTGCTTGAGTAAGATCGATTTTTCCATGACTTACTGCGCGACGACTAAATTCGCCAGGCTCTGCGATTCGCGCACCCAGAATGCATGCATGTTGTATCAATTGATGAATAATAAGTGGATTGTTATGACACGTTATTTCAACGACATCTTCGCCGGTAAACGTTTTTGGTCCACGCATTGTTATAAACATAACTTCATCAAGGTCCTGGCCATCAGTTTTTAATACAAATCCATGATGGACGGTGTGTGATGCAAGTTCAGAAAATTTTTTATTACTTGAAAGACGAGAAAGTTGTTCGGCAATTATCCAAGATTGAGTACCCGATAAACGCAAAAGCGCCAATGCACCGGATCCTTGCGGGGTGCATTGGGCTATAATAGTCTGTTCTTGGATTCCAACAAATGATGTCATGAAGCCGGATAGGTTAAAATAATTTTGTGACCACGAAGCGGTACGCGGAATTTACGCTTTAATGTTTCTAGCAAAAGCGTTGCGCAGCTTGCAAAGAAATGTTTTTCTTTATCTTTTGGATCGATTATTGATGAAGCAAAAGTAATTTTCAAAAACATATTATTGGTATCAACAGTAAAAGGAACTGGTTTTTGCATTTCATCAAGCACCGTACTCATCCATAGACGAGCTTCTTGAATCATTGCATCGTTCCACTGAGGCGTGAATTGTTTGTGTTCACGTGGCTCGCGTTGTTCTCTTGGCTGTTGCTCACGTTGTTCGCGATGCGGTGTTTCGCGTGGTTCACGGGTCTCGCGGATTTCTTGAAAGTCGCGATTTTGATCTCTTTGGCGAGGTTCGCGCGGTTCTCTGTGTTCGCGTTGTTCACGTTGCGGTTGATTTTGGTGAGTTGTAAAATGACGGGTGACGCGATGAGGCTCATTTCCTTTTGATGTCTTTTCATCAAAAAATAATGCAATTTTTGCTGAGCGAAGCGTGAGACCTAAGAAGTTTTTTTGAGCTTCTTCAAGAACTTTGATTGAAAATTCGGCTGGCTTGCCCGCTTTAATCCATGCTTGTTCGATGGCTTTCATTACAGAAGAGCCTTCTTGCATAATTGATTTCATAAAAAACCTTATAAGTGGGGCTTGTAATTCAGATATAGACGATATACAGAAAATTATTTTATGTATTGAAAAGATATGGAGCGGGAAACGGGATTCGAACCCGCGACCTTTGCCTTGGCAAGGCAACGCTCTAGCCAGCTGAGCTACTCCCGCATTTCATTAGCAATAATACTAGAAACAAAGTAGCAAAGCGGTAAACTTTGTCAATAAAAAGCTTACAAAATTACTAAAAAAAGGAAGAATTATGATCCAACACCTTCAAGGCACGGTTGTAGAGGTCTATGAAAATGCCATAGATTTAGGTTTTTTGGGCATTTGCTTTAGTCTCCAAGTGCCTTCTGGTTTTGCTTTCACAAAAGGGTCACAAGCAACTGTTTATACCCATTTACACTGGCATCAAGAGCAGGGACCATCTCTTTTTGGTTTTGCTTCACCCTTAGATCGCAGCGTTTTTTTGCTTCTGATTTCATGTTCAGGTATTGGTCCTAAGATTGGGCTTGCTATTTTAGCTCATCACGAAGCGGGATTAGTGTTAACCATGCTGGTGCAAGGGGATGCTCGGGGATTGAGTCAAGCACCAGGTGTAGGATTAAAAAAAGCAGAAACGCTTATCATGCATTGCAGGGAAAAGGCTCTTAAGTTATTAGAAAAAGCACCAACAACGGTATCAGGCGCAATTTACTTAAAAGATGTTCATGCTGCTCTAGAGTCTTTGGGGTACAGCAGGCAAGAAATCAATGGTGCCTTTGAACATATCCAAAATCAAGGAACTACAACCTTTGATGAAGCCTTGCGCAAAGCGCTGTCATATCTGTCTGTAAAACGTGTTTAAATTTACATATCTTCCTTTTTATATACAATAAGAAAATAAATATAGAGGAAGATATGTTTACAAAAAACCTTATTCTCTTAGTTATGATGAGTACGATAAGCAATATTGTCGCGCTACCAATATCATTAATAAAAAATCGAGCTTCAAAATCAATTTTAATTAATACCGTTGCTTTGAAATCTCAAAGTGTTGCGCGTATTAAAAAACTAGAAATTCCCTTCACTACTTGGTTAAAATTTCGTGAAGCTATCGTAGATGGCAAAGAATATTGTCCAGAAAATACCTTAAAAATAAGCGTGGGAAGCAAAAAATGGTCACTGTGGGTTAATGAACTTGGCATATGGGCAATTATTATTGATGAATCAATGCCATTGTCACCGAACGATCAAAAACCATTATTGTTGGTTTCATTTTATGCAAACTCAGCCGTACGCACGGTTAGTATTCTGATTAATGAAGAAACGATAGAACTTCAACTCTAAAAATTAATTGATAAACAAAAAAGGCGGAGCATTACTCCGCCTTTTTTATATCATTTTTTCTAGTAATTTTTCTTGTGATTTTATGGTTTCTGTATTTGTGGAATTTGATAATTTTCCATGTGATTCAAATCCAAGCTGAATAATAATATCTACAAAATCCATTGGCTTGATTCCAAGTTCAGCAGCTTGATGGAAAATGCAGGTGGCCGGTGTCATGCCGGGTAGTGTATTTACTTCTAAAATAATTACGCGTTCTTTTTTTGTTGGACTTTGCTCTGCAGTTTGGTAAAAACAATCGATGCGGGCATAACCTTGGCAACCAATAGTAGCATAAGCATTTGCAATAATATGGCGCACAAAAGTTTGTGCTTCAATAGATATTGGTGCTGGTGTTTGATTTTCTCCAGCGCCAGGTAAGAATTTTTCTTCGATAGATAAAATTCCTCCAGCTGCTCGTGCATATGATGGTGGTAATGCTTGTGGATTTTCATTACCAATAACACCAACAGTGAGTTCCATGCCAGAGATAAATTCTTCAACAAGTGCATGGGTTTTATCGCGAGAAAAAATTTCTTGTATTGCTCTATTCACATCTTCTAAAGTATGAGCTTTGTGCACCATGACACTGCATCCATCATCATGCGGTTTTATTATCCACGGTGCAGCAATGCGATTAATGAGCGACGCTGTTTTTTCAGGATTCCAAGATTCTTTATGTATCAATACTTGTTGTGGTGTATCAAAGCCATTTGCTCGTAAAAATTCAGCGGTTTTATGCTTATCCATGCATAATGCACTTGCTAGCACTGATGAGCCATTGTAGGGAATACCCAGCGCTTCAAGCGCGCCTTGCACGCATCCATTTTCGCCTTCTCCGCCATGCAATGCAATGAATACAAAATCAATAAGTGATGGTAAGGAGCTCCATTCAATTTTTTTTGCTTGATTGAGATGAGCTTCAATTTCTTTGGTGCTATTGCGAACCAAAAGCGGTTGATTTATTTCGTATAATTCCATTGTGCTTGAAACAAAATAAGCATGAGGCTCATACGTATGCGGTGATAGTTTGTAATAAATATTGCGCCCTGATTCCAATGATATTTCACGCTCATTTGATCGACCGCCAAGTAAAATGCCGATACGCGTTTTGTTTGATGCTTGAGCTTTTTTATTATCACCAGTTAATGTTGGAAGCATATGACACTTTGATAATTCTGTTTCGAGAAGATGATTTATAAATCCGGTATGACTCATGTTGAGTTGAGCAGCTTGTAAAAATGCAAAGCTTGATGGACTCATGCCCGAAAAACTATTGGGATCAGTGATAACGATTTCATTGTTTGATGTTAAAAACCCATCAATTCGGCCAATGTTGGTAAATTCTAAAGCTTTCATAGTCCGCACACATGCGTCTTGAATCAATGCGATCTGTTCATCACTGCAACGAGCGGGTGTATATTTTGTTGCACGACCAGGCATATATTTTTGGTCGTATTCATAGATGACATTTTCAGCAATAATTTCTGTAGGTGGAAGGGGAATAAATGTATTTGTTTTATAATCAGTGATAACAATACACGTGAATTCCATGCCACTAACAAGCTCTTCGATAATGACGCCTTGTGGCGTATTGGCAACATTCGATGCTTTTACTAATGCATCTTTTAATTCTTGGTTATTATTTGCACATGTTATGCCTAAACTTGATCCTTCATGATGTGGTTTTACAATCAAAGGAAAAGATAAGTTATTATCATGTAAAAGAGTAGTTAATTTTTGATCATCATTGCACATTGATGCAACAGCATTTTTGTGGATTAAAATGCCATGCGGAGTTTTGATTCCCGCAGCATTTAAAAATTTTTTTTGGATATGTTTGTCCATACCAAGTGCACTAGCAAATACTTTTGAACCGCAATAAGGGATTTTAAAAATTTCAAGAAGACCTTGAATAGATCCATCTTCTCCATACCGACCATGCAGTGCGATATATACAATATCTACAAGTTGCGGTAAGGTATCCCATGATATGCGTTGAGCTTCGCCATGAAGACGGTTTTCAAAATCGCTAATTTTGCCACGATGCATAAAGCGCCACGGCAATATATATAATTCACGGGACTGTGTCCAAAATAATGGAATAATATCATACTTTGCAGAATCAATATGATCGCAGATGGTTCTTCCTGAATTTAATGAAACTTCTTTTTCGATTGAAGCTCCACCTATCAATACACCGACGCGAATTTTGTGCATAAAGTATGTCCTTGTATTTACGGTTATAATATAAATTCGTTATTCTATTTTTCTAATAATAACATGCTATGAAGGTAACTCAATGCAAAATAATAACTATCTCGTTTGGATTGATTTAGAGATGACTGGTCTCAGTGTGGAAAATGATACCATTTTAGAAATCGCAACAATAATTACAGATAATTCTTTGCGAATTGTTGCAGAAGGTCCACATCTTGTAATCCATCATTCTGACGCTGCATTGAGCGAGATGGATCAATGGTGTATAATTCAGCATGGAAAATCTGGTTTAACTGAAGCAGTAAAAAAATCAAAAGTTACCTTGGAAGAAGCTGAGCAAAAGACTGTTGATTTTTTGAATCAATATTGTTTGCCAAAATCAGCACCACTTTGTGGAAATTCTGTCTATCAAGATCGTAATTTTTTGCGAAAATATATGCCAAGTGTTGATCAATATTTGCACTATCGCATAATCGATGTGACATCAGTAAAAGAATGTGTTCGACGTTGGTATCCAAATAATCCAGCAACTGAATTCAAAAAATCAGATTCTCATCGTGCATTAGATGATATTAAAGAATCGATTAATGAGCTTGCGCATTACAGAACAAATTTTTTTAAATAATTAAAGTTTAAAATTCTTAAGCAATTCACAAGCCGTTATGCATTTTTTTAAAAGCATTTCGTCGCTTGTTTGTTTTTTTAATTTTTCTTCTAATTTATTCAACGCTTCAAGAGGATAAGTGCCATTGTTTCGTGGAATAGTTGGTAGATCAATCTTTTGTTTTTTAGCTATTTCAAGAAGCAGTGGAATAATTTCAAACGCTCCATGCTCACAAGCAAGATAGAGCAAGGAGGAATTACTTAAGTCTGTATAATAAACTTTTATTGTATGTTCTTTTAATATTTTTCGAATTTTCTCTTCATAAGTCGTATTTGTATGCATTGCAATGTCTAATTGTTCAGCAGAATTATGACGGGGAATTTTAGCTCGGAATGAATGCGATAGTAATGGATTACAATTCCTTAAATATATCGCAATCTCTTGTTCGTATTCAAAATTTTCGAAAACTAATGCTTCCGGAATGCCTTTTCCTTGCAACAATGAGTTGCTTCGGCTTGAAATTTTTTTCTTTGGTGCAGAAATTTTTTCAACGGAATCTTTGTGAAGGGCAGTAAAGAACACATATTTAGCAGCATCTATTTTAAAATCGATCAAGCACGGTTTAATGCAAGGGGCACAAGGAGTGTAAGCAGAAATCCATATTGGTTTATCATGAGTATGATGATAATGTTCTATAAATGGCATCCAAAAAACATCGTTCAAGGGATGTGGTTGAAAATTCGTTGGGTGCAGACCGACAAATTTCTTGTTGAATTTTTGGGGATGTTGATTTGGTGAATGTTGGCATGCATGGAGAGTCGCTTGTAAATATAGAAAACTCCATAACAATGCTCCAACAGAGTTATATTGCGTGAGGATTGAAATATATGGAAGATTTCCATTTCTTGCTGCAAATAACATCGTAAATTCCCCTAATAGTTCTTAATGAACTACTTTTTAAATATATTTTGCGTATATGCATATGGTTTATTTTATGTACTGGTGGCAATGTTGGCCCAAGCACAATGACATTGTTCTGACTTAACGAAATAATTTCTTGAGCAATCAAATGTGCTTCTTTATTTAATAATGCGTCATCTTCGTTGCGAATTTCAAGTTCAGCAAATCTTATCCAAGGTGGATACATTACAATTGATCGATGTTCAGCTTCATATTCGTAGAGCTTAGGATAATTTACTTCGTCAATAAAATCATAAAATGGATAATTCATCATTGTTTGTATAATGACGCGTCCGTTGCTACTTTCTCGCCCAGCTCTTCCAGAGACTTGAATCAGCTGTTGAAGCGTTTGTTCGACAGCTTTATAACTTGGAATGCTTAATTGAATGTCTGCCCAAATGACTCCAACTAAAGTTACACGAGGAAAATGATACCCTTTAGTGATCGTTTGCGTTCCAACTAAAATATCGATTTCTTGATTGAGCATTTTATGGAGAGTATCCTGCCATCGTTTCTTGTTAACGGTAGTATCAAGATCTGCTCGTGCAGTGCGCGCCTCGGGAAATAGTTTTTGCAAAATAGAAACCAGTTGTTGTGTGCCTACGCCTTTTTTTAAAAGCGATTTTTCAGACGCCTTACATTGCGGACAATTTGCCGGTGCTTGCTGCTCATACGGGCAGTAATGGCAACGCAAGAGAGTATTTTCGTGTAAGGTGAGACTTACTGAGCAAGCAGGGCAATTTATTATGTATGAGCAATCTTTGCATTGAATAAAAAAACTATAACCGCGTCGGTTAATATAAATAATTACTTGTTCTTTATTTTGTAGGCGCTCTTCAATGGCTTTTTGTAATAGGCTTGATATCCAGAACGATGGACGTTTTTCATCTTCAGGTAAAGTTACGATATCGACCTTGGGAAAGCTTCCTGAATAGCGTTTTGTGAGTGCTATATATCGCCAATTTTTTGTCTTTGTGCAATGAAGCGACTCGATCGATGGCGTGGCAGAACCTAAAACTATGGGAATTTTATAATGATACGCTCTTAAGAGCGCAGCTTCTTTGGTGTGTATTTTTGGGTGTTTTTTTTCCTGAAAACTTTGGTCGTGTTCTTCATCAATAATAATAAGACCGAGGTTTTTTATAGGCAGTAATACCGGTAAATGTACGCCTATAATAATTATCGGCGTTGATGCCTGAATATGATGCCAAACAGCTTTTTTTTCAGCGGCTCCGGTAGAAGAATGATAAGAAAAAATAGGGCAGGATGAATTAAAGTTGGTGTCTTGTTTCAAGCGTTGTGCGAGGTGCACGGCTAAACTTACTTCTGGCACCAATAATAAACAGGTCTTTCCTTGCTTAAGTGCTTGCGCCAAGAGTCGTTTATAGACTTCTGTTTTTCCGCTACCGGTAACACCATGAATTAAAGTTGCTTTAAATTCTTTTTTTTCAAAATCAGGAAGAATTGTTTGTACCGCTGCGTCCTGTTCTTCGGTCAGCGTAATAGCTGAGGGGCTATCAATGCTTGGCTCGATGACAACGTCGCTATCTTTTAAAGTAAAGGCATTCTTAATCCGGTAGTAGATTTCTTTGGGACTTACCGCGTAATAATCACTCAAATGGGAGATATAGGTCCGGTATAATTCATCGTCGTAATCATGGAGTGAAATAGCCTCACGAATAGCAAACGTTTCTTGCGAAATTGAGATAAAAGTTTGTTCAATGAATGCAAGTTCAGTCCGATTACGCAAAGGAACGCGCACTAAACGCCCAATGAGATTGCCGGTCCAGTGAGAAGGAGCTTTATAGGTAAGTTGTTTTTGAAAGCCGTTGAGGAGTGATACAAGTAAAAACATATTTTAAAGATACGTTTTTAAAATTAAAACGTCTAATTATAACTTTTTGAATTGCTCAAAAGTTATAATTAGACAAAAGCTTACCATATCTACTCTCTTAAATAATATTAGGAATTAGTTTTATCAGCTGATTGTCGCAACAGGTGTGTTCCAACAACATGCGATCTTTTCAATTCATGATTTTTTTCTTGTGGCTTTGGTGACATGGTATACCCAAGCCATTTGCCTGAGAAATCTCCTGTATAGACATCATCCGGATATGTTGTGGTTGTCGATTGTTTTACGCCATGATAATCCTTGAGGTCAAATTCTGTATCAACTGGGCAATAGGAAAGGGTATAAACAAAAAAGAGTAGTAAATACATAGTGAGTCCTTAAAATTGATAATAATAATGCTTTATAACTACTGTTTTATTATTATACAAGTTATTAGTTTTTTTTCTTTACTATATAAGACTAAAATGGTTAATTGAATTCAGAATTCATTTCAGCTCAAGCATTATTGGACACTCATTTTTATAGTGCGTGAATTAGGATGGATTCGCCGGCTTTGTGCGTTCTAAATTTTTGTAGTCCATTAATGAAATATCTTCAAATAATTTTTTGTGTACAAATTTCAATACATTCAGTTGCAACTCAGGGGGCAATGCGCCTAAATGATTTTCTGCGTCGTTTTGATTGCGAATCATGTATTTATATGCAGTTGCGCGTTCAATCTTTGCATTCAAGAATTTTGTTTTTAAATCGGAAAGATTATTTTCGGTATTTTTCTCTAAATAATTCTCTATAGTATTATTACCAAGTTCAGGATATTTTTTAAATAAAGTATCTGATTTTTTAAGGCGATCTTGGATAAATCCCCAGGGATTAAACGTTGTTGCGGGAATATATCGTACTTCATCATAGCGGAATCCGCTATCATTTGATGATGGCACATCACATTCGCAAGCTCTAAATTCGCTCCTGGCTGTCCACAAAGAGGCACTGCAAAGTAATAAAAGTAAATATATCACGATAGCTTTCTGCGTTTAATTTGATTGTTATGTTGATTGATAAATGCTCCATCAAGTAAAAATTTCATCGCACAAATCTCATGCTGTGGCAACCGAGAGCTTCCATAGTCACTGCTTATAGCTGGTTGCGTTGCCATTTGACGATTATATCGAACGAGCTCAGCTTGTCTTGCTATTTCATTATCTGCGGTCTGGATCAAAAATGGTAGCATAATTGCGATTAGTGGGGTATGTTTCATAATAGAGTCTCTGTGAGTATAATTGCTTATTTTAAAGGTTTTTTGTGAAAAAGTTTATCCCAGAAAAAACAATTTTTATCATCGATGGATCTTCTTTTCTCTATCGTGCATACTACGCAATTCGTCCAATGCATACGTCGACGGGTCAACCTATTCAAGGTGTTTTCGGATTTTGCCGAATGCTTAATACGCTTTTTAAGGAATATAACCCTCGTTACGCAGTAGTGGTGTGGGACTCAAAAGGTTCAACATTGCGCCATGAAATGTACCAGGAGTATAAAGCGACGCGTCAATCGATGCCTAGCGATTTGCCAGCACAAAAAGAATATATAAAAGAATTTGCCGAGCTTATTAAGCTGCATCAAGTTGAGAGACCTGGGGTAGAGGCAGATGATTTGATGTACTCTATTGCTCAAGATTTTCATATGCATGGCTTTGACAGCGTTCTTGTGACCTCTGACAAAGATATGGGACAAGCAGTTACCGAAGATATTTTTGTTTTTGATCCGATTAAAAACTCATGGTACGATCGCTCAAAATTGGGTGAAAAGTATGGTTTTCCGGTCGAAAAATTAGTGTTTTATTTTTCTTTAATTGGTGATGCATCAGACAATATTCCTGGCGTTGAAGGGGTTGGTCCTAAAACGGCAACTGAGCTTGTTACACAATTCGATTCCCTTGATGATCTCTATAAAAATCTTGATAAAGTTGCACGTCCGCGTACTCGAGAGTTATTAGCGGCGGGTAAGGATAATGCTTATCTGAGCAAGCAATTATTTACGTTGCAGTATTTAAATTTGCGCACAAAACAAGATGATTTTGTTTATTCCTATGATCAATGGGGCAATGCAAGACCACTTTTTGAAAAATTAGAATTTAAATCACTTTTAAAAGATCTTAAACCCGCTGAAGATGTCGTAAAAACATTTGAATTACATGTTAAATATTCAATGTATACCATTACGACCGAAGCTCAATTGATAGAATTGATAAAAGACATTCGTTTGCATAATGTCTGTGCTCTTGATACGGAAACAGATGGCTTGCATGCATTGCAAACAAAATTAGCCGGCATTTCTTTGTCCTGCAAAAAAGGCGAAGCAGCCTACATTCCGGTTGGTCATACGACCGGTGAAGAGCAGATCCCGCTGGAAAGAGTTATTGCCTTATTAAAGCCGGTTTTGGAAGACCCATCACTGCCAAAATACATGCATCATGCAAATTTTGATTGCTTGGTATTGAGTCAATATGGAATTCATGTGCAAGGACTGGCTTTTGATACTTTACTAGCAGCAAGTCTTGTTACTAAAGATTGGCAACGTATTGGACTTAAGGCCTTATCTGAGCATTATTTAAATGAATCGATGATTTCTTTTGCTGATGTGGTGAAAGCTCATGGATACAAAGTTTTCCCTCAAGTTCCGCTAAAGCTAGCTACTGATTATGCAGCAGCGGATGCGCATCAGACTTTGTCTTTGGTTGAAATCATGAAGAACGAACTCAAGTCTTTTGAGCAAGAATCAGTTTTTTATGATCTAGAAATGCCTTTAGTTGAAGTTTTGATGGCAATGGAAAAGCAGGGTATTAACATTGACACGGTAATGCTAAAGCAATTAAGCGAGCGTACCGAGCATGAGCTTGTGAAATTGCGACAGTTAATTATTGATGCTATTGGTCATGAATATAAAGACATTAATTTAAATTCGTCTCAGCAGTTGGCACATATTTTATTTGAAGTATTAAAACTCACTCCCGTCAAAAAAACCACCCAAAAGACCGCTTATTCTACTGATGCAGAAGTGTTAGAAGTGTTAGCGCGGGAACACATCGTTCCGCGTTTAATTCTTAAAAACCGTGAATTATTTAAACTAAAAAGCACCTATCTTGATGCGCTTGGTGAATATGTTAATCCAAATACAGGTAAGATTCATACGACCTTTAGCCAGACGGCTGCAGCAACTGGTCGTCTTGCAAGCTTCGATCCTAATTTACAAAATATTCCTCTTGATGGTGATGTGCGATCAGCATTTAAAGCATCTCCAGGAAATGTATTTCTTTCCGCAGACTATTCGCAGATTGAGTTGCGTGTATTAGGGTACCTATCGCAAGATCCTTCTTTGATAGAAGCTTTTCAAGCAGGGCAGGATATTCATGCGCGTACTGCAACAGGATTATTTAATGTATCGTTAGATCAGGTAACATCAGAACAACGACAACTGGCAAAGCGAATTAACTTTAGTATTTTATACGGACTTACTCCGTATGGATTATCTAAAGATTTAAATATACCTTTTGGAGAGGCAAAACTTTATATTGAGCGTTACTTAGCGCAATTTCCCGGTGTAGTTTCTTGGATGGAAAAAGTTGTGACAGAAACTAAAGACAGGGGCTATGTAACCACTTGGCTTGGGCGTCGCCGTTATTTGCCAGGAATTTATGAAAAAAATAAAAATTTGTACGAACTTGCCCGTCGTATGGCAATAAATACTGCTGCTCAAGGAACTGCGGCTGAGATTATGAAAAAGGGTATGATTCAGCTCTTTAAAGAATTGGTTAAATATCCAAACTCTCACATGCTATTGCAAATCCATGACGAATTATTGTTGGAAGTTCCAGAAAATCAAATTGCACAAGTTGAGCAGTTGGTCAAAAAAACACTTGAATCTGTGGTCGATTGGAATATACCGTTGAAGGTAACCACACGCACAGGCCGTGATTGGGGCGAAGTGACGAAATAGTAATGGAGTGACAATGAATAGAGTGCGGAGTCTTGCTATAATGACAATTGTTATGGGTGCGCTGCCCATTTGTTCAGAAGAATTTCTCCAATTTCTCGTTTCGTTTGATAGAATTTTGCAAGAATTAAATGTAAGAATTCAATTAGCGAACCGTAGGAATCGTCCGAGATCTCGTCAGTGGCAATCAACGATCAGTTATCCTGCTTCGGTGAGTGATTTTTTGGCGCAAATAACAATTAATCGCTATAAAAAACGTTCTACTCAGGATCTTGAAAAAGATATTGTCCAGCTACAAAAGATGTTGCCTAACAAAAGTGCTTTTAATACCAAAAACATGGAATCAGAATCGTTTTTTTTGAAATTCAATGAGATTTTAGAAAATTTTAGAAAATCGCTTTTTGCGTATCATTATCGTGCTGATAAAGATATTCTAAAAGAAGAGTTATATGAGCGCGTTTATCATGCGGCATTAAAATTTTTTAATGATTTTATGACTAAACGTGTTGGTTATTTAGAACCGGAAAAAATAAGTAAAACGGTGGTGGGTTCGTTAAGAACTATTGTCGAAAACTTTACACGCTCATATGATGCAATAATTAATCTATCTACATGGAACGAATCTGGATTAAATTACTTAAAAAGTTATGAGCTTGAGCTGCGAGATATAAGATCTAAAATTGAAAATGCTCAAAAGAAATACAATGTGCCTGAAAATGAGTTAGAAACGTTGTTAGGTAGGGTACATGCGTACGAATTAAAGATTAAAAATGAGCGTGATAAGCTTTTGCAAAATAAAAAACCGGAAAAACCTACTGAAAGTCTGCAGGCGCAAGTGCTGGCGCGACGTCAATATATTGAAGAAGAGATTGGCGAAGACGAGTCTACCGATTGGCTTGATTAGATTTTAAATTTGAGCAAGCTTATCTTCATAAATTTCATATGAGGGTTTGAAATGCAAAAAATTAATCAAGAAGAATACGTTTTACAAACGACTGATTATAGAATTGATCCACTCGGTGATGGCATTAGTTCTATCGAACTTGTTCGTGTTTCCGGATCCGATATTGATATTGTGAATGCCGCGCGTGTATCATACGGCAAAGTGAGTGCCACAATATCTGAACGCGATAAAGTTTTGATTAAGTTTTTAATGGATCATGGACACACGAGCCCATTTGAGCATAATCAACTCTCTTTTCGCGTGAAAGCGCCAATTTTTGTAGTGCGTCAGTGGATGCGTCATCGCATAAATTCATTTAACGAAATTAGCTATCGTTATGTAAAACCGCCGCTTGAATTTTATATTCCGACCGCATGGCGCTTTCAAGATACGAAAAATAAACAAAGCTCGTATGGCGCGTTTCAAGATACCGATGTGCATGCAATTTATGAAAAAAGCGTGCGCGCTGCATTTGAAGCTAATGAGCAATTATTAGCTGCAGGTGTATGCAGAGAGCAGGCACGCGGTGTCTTACCTTTAGCTACCTATTCTGAGTTTATCTTTACGTGTAATTTAACGGCGTTAATGCATTTTATTAAGTTACGTACGCACGAAGGAGCTCAATGGGAAATCAAGGTATATGCGCATGCATTATACAAGTTGGCGTATCCTCATTTTCCAGTAGCGTTAGATGCATTTAAGACAAAATATAATTTGGATTTAGACGCGCATGAAACATTAATACATGCACAGCAAATGACAGATTTAGTTGGATAAACAAAAAGGACGAGAGTTTATCTCGTCCTTTTTTAATATTAATTTATTGATTGATTAAAACAAATTCTTGTTCGTCGCTAAACGGACAAACAAATCTTTGAGTCGCTTCTTTTAATTTGTCATCCTTAATAGGAGAAACAAATTTTTGTGAAGTTTCTTGTAATCTATTTTGCTCTTTACAATACTCGTTCCAGCAATTGCGAATATGGTTTTTTGTCCATTCCATATCAGCATCATTGTATTGTGAAGCGATTCGGTTTACTAATTTAAGGTATTTTACTGTTTCGTTGTTTTCAATTTTATATAAAAGTGAGTTAACTGGCTTTGAGTTTTTGATTTCGTCAAAAATTCCGCCCATAGTGACTAATCCAATAGCCGCAAAAGTTAAGATTGGTGGGAATATGATCATATTTTCTCCATTTGTTATACATATATATTACCAAATAGGAAATATTGGTCAATAATTAACATGTAAACATGTCTTTTGATGGATACAGTGTTTGAAATTTCCTGCCAGGGTAATTCAGGATATTTATATCTGTTGACAATTTTCTCGGCTTTGGCACACTAAACCTGTAGTCATTTCTTACTAAATTTCTTCTAATTCTTATAGGTTACTAGCATGGCAACGAGTAAATCCGGCGGTTCTACTTCCAATGGTCGCGATAGCATAAGCAAACGTTTAGGCGTAAAACTTTATGATGGTGAACGTGTTAGCGGCGGCGAAATTATTGTTCGTCAACGTGGTACCCGTGTGCATCCAGGTCAAAATGTTGGTCTTGGAAGCGATGACACCTTGTTTGCGCTTGCAGCAGGAGCTGTTAAATTTCATTATGGTCCTAAAGGCCGCAAATACGTATCTGTGCTGTAATCAGGCCTAAAGGAGAGAGTCGTGATTGATTTTCTAAAGTATCGATATGTTTGCGCAATGTTTTCATTGTTTATCTTTGTAGCATTTGTTGGCGGCATATTATATAAGCGTCAAACACGAGGTGAAGCGTTCCTGTATAGTGTAGATTTTACTGGTGGTACGCAAGTACTTCTTGGTTTTTCTGAACCAGTTTCTGCCAATAAGATCGTTTCGATCTTAGAAGAGCATGGCTGGCAAGGGGCATCTACCCGTGAGTTTGGCCCTAAAGAAGTTCTTGTCAGAGTTAAATTCTTTGAATCAGATGCGCGTGGATTAGCGTCCCGTATGCAGACTGTTCTTGAAGAAGCTTTGCCAGGAGTTCAAGTCGAAATTAAACAAACTGATAGTGTTGGTTCTGGCGTTGGCGAATCGCTTCGCTGGAAGTCTGTACAAGCGGTGGTCATCGCTCTTCTCATGATGTTAATTTTCATTTGGTGGCGTTTTTGGTCATTTGCATTTGCTTTTGGCAACGTTGTCTCTTTGTTTCATGATGCAATTGTTATTTTGACCTTTGTGTTATGGTTTGATTATGAAATTTCTTTGAATGTTATTGCAGCGATATTATTTATTCTTGGTTATTCAATTAATGATACGATTGTTATTTTTTCTCGCATTAGAGAAAATATGCGTAAACTTAAAACCAAGTCGCTTGAATATATAACTAATTTGAGCATTAATGAGACGTTACGTCGTACGTTGCTCACGAGCTTTGCTACAAGTCTTGTAGTGGTTGCGCTCGTTCTTTTTGGCGGAGAAGCCCTACGCGTATTGGCACTCTCGCTCTTAATTGGTATAGTTTTTGGCACATATTCATCGATCTACATCGCAAGTCCTGTGATGTTAATGTTTGCTCGTAATGACGAGTAATTCGATGCAATTTGTGATGTATTGAAAAATAGTTCACACAGTTTTTACAATGACGATACTATGTCAGCGACATGTCGCTGACATATATCTTTATGTTTTATTTTAAGTGCAAGAGGAGATTCATGCATGAGAGATCAAGTTTTGCGAGAAATGGGTTTAAATGAGCTGTATCAACATGCACGCAAACTTGGTATAAGTGGCGCGAGCTTGATGGGTAAAGAACAACTCATTGGCGCCATTATCGACCTTGAACAAAATCCTGAAAAAGAATTAGAAGTTGAAGGTGTTTTAGAAAAATTACCTGATGGGTTTGGTTTTTTACGTTCAGCCCATTTTGATTATGTTTCTGGTGTAGACGACATTTATGTCTCTCCATCGCAAATTCGTCGATTCAATTTGCGTACTGGTGATACAATTTCTGGCGTTATTCGTAAGCCAAAAGACGGCGAAAAATATTTTGCTTTATTAAAAGTAAATAAGGTCAACTTCCAAGATCCTGCGTTGTTAGCAGACCGTCCTTTCTTTGATCGCCTTTCTCCGCTTCATCCTGATAAAAAATTTAATCTTGAATCTGATCCAACGTTTGTTTCTACCCGTATAATGGATCTATTTTCTCCTATTGGCAAAGGTCAGCGTGGCTTGATCGTTGCTCCACCAAAAACCGGTAAAACGGTATTGATGAAGGAAATAGCGCAAACTATCGTGGCAAATCATCCAGAAGTTTATTTGATTATGCTTTTGATTGACGAACGTCCTGAAGAGGTAGCTGATATGCGTCGTACCATTAAAGGTAAGAATGCAGAGGTTATTAGCTCTACTTTTGATGAATCTGCAGAACGCCACGTTGCGGTAGCAGAAATTGTCATGGAAAAAGCTAAACGTCTTGTTGAAGCTGGTCAGCATGTAATGATCATTCTTGATTCTATTACGCGTTTGGCTCGTGCATACAACACCATTGCTCCATCATCTGGTAAAATATTGACCGGTGGTATCGATGCAAACGCATTGCAACGTCCAAAGCGTTTCTTTGGTGCTGCACGTAACACCGAAGAAGCTGGTTCATTAACCATTCTTGGTAGTGCATTGGTTGAAACTGGTTCACGTATGGATGAAGTTATCTTTGAAGAGTTTAAAGGTACCGGTAATATGGAAATCCATATGAGCCGCAAGCTTGCAAACTTACGTATCTTCCCTGCGTTCGATTTATTGGTTTCTGGTACACGTCGTGAAGAATTGTTGATGCCTGAAGCAGAACTCAATCGTGTGCGCATATTGCGTAAATTCTTATCGACTATGAATACCATTGAAGGTATGGAAGTATTGATCGATAAGATGAAGAAGACTAAAACTAACGAAGAATTTCTTGATTCTATGAGCAAGAAAAACGGTTCAAGCTCTTCAAGCACTGCTGCCTAATCTATATTGCAAGGCAATCGCTTAAATCCCGAAAAAGACAATGCTTGCAGTGTGTAATCATGCTGCAAGTAATCTTGTCTTGTCATTAAATACGCCGAAGCTTTTTTTTCTATTAATGCCGTTGCAAAATTATTGTGCAATAAAGCTATCAATGGATTTGATGTATTAAAGTTTGTGCTTCTAGCAAACTCATCAAACGAAATAAATTGATGATTAGTAGCAATATTGAATATCGAATTTGTATGAGCATATTCTATCAAAGATTGCATTGCATTATTGGTTTTGCTAATTGTGCACAAATTTTGCAATGCGATCACTCCTTTAATGTTAGCTTTTTCTGAAATATACCAGACAGGATCTTCATCATTCCGTATGATAACTTTTGATTTCAAATGAGAAAAATCAATAATACCACCTTGTGTAATAGTTGAATCATAAGACATGAATGCATTCATATCTGGATCAGCAAACACAATCAGATCAGGTTTATTATTATTGTTCTGAAAATATTGATTTACACTGATATATGTATTAACTGGGATGTTTGCTGATAGTATGTTGTTTTTTTGAAGATCTTTATGTAATTGTGATTTAAATTCTTCGATTGTTTTTAGTGTTTTGTTGTTTTCATACATAAGGTCAATAAAGCTGATCCGTATGTTATGATAACCTGACTTTATTAGACCAAGAATAATAATATAGTCTTGTAATAAATAACCGCTTGCAAATGAAACATAATTTAATTCTTGCGATCTGGGATGTCTAATCATTAATTCTCTTATGATTTCTGTTGCAAATGAAATACGAGTATTTAAGTCAATGCACGAACAATATTTTAAATTTTCTCTATTTTTTTCATATTTTTTTATTTCGCGACGTAGATCGCAAGAAATATGCGCCCATTCAAAAGAAATTGGCGCCAAGGATATTGCCTTAAATGATTCATCGGCAGAATAGATTAACAATGGGAATAATAAGATTAAATAATATTCGATTTTCATAACACGATCTTTATTTCTTAGTTATTTGTTTATGATATTTTTAAATGTATCTCAATGCACCTGGTTAATACAAGCAAGCACGCTATTTTTACTTATTTACAGGCAGTATTCGTATTTAATAAATACTAGTAAATATTGTTATTTTGCCCCCATATTCATTAAAATGAAACAAATAAGGGAGTATTTAAATGAAGAACTATGTTTACATGTTAACGCTATGCTTTTTAACCATATCAGCACAAGCAGCCAAATTTACTTTAAAAAATGCTAGTAAATCTACACTTAATGGCTTTGTGACCCCAGGTAATATGGGTTTTACATTAACAGCGGGCAAGCAACAAGAATTTGATAGTAACAATGTTACAGGGTTTAAAGCAGGTTTAGCTGAGGACGCAACGACTTTTATTACCTATCAATTTCCTGAGAATGAAAATAAAGATATGAAAATAATTCTTAATACGGTGCCAGGAAAAGGCGGAAAAAAACAATTAAGAATATATTTTGAAAATAAATAAAAATAAAGACATAGGGGAATATATGAAAAAGATTTTTTATTTGTTGGTATTACCATTCACTTTGGTAAATGCTGTTGAATTTACTGTGCAAAATAATTTAAAAGAATCAGTAACCGTGGCGTTTATGCTAGATAAAAGAGCTCCTCAAGCCTTGCAGCAACAAAATGTTGTCGTTGGTTCGGGGCAATCTAAAAAAACGTCCGTTGGTAATACCTTTATGGGTAAAACATTTCCTATTACAGGGTTTGTAGCAAGCGCAAAAGATTATACTGCACAATACTTAATTCCGCAGGATAAACTTAACAAGAATATATTTGTTGGGATCAAACCAGCGCCTACTGGTAAATCGCTTATATTTGACGTTCGATAATTTATAAAATTAAATAAAGGGAAAAACTAATGAAATACGTTTTAGCAATTTTTTCACTAGTATTATCGATACGAATGAGCGCTATCGAATTTAAAATTCTTAATGATCTTAAAGAGAAGGTAATAGTTACTTTCGACGTTTATTCGAATAAAGGCGATTTTATTCCTTATAGTATTCAGAGACAGGCTTATAATATCAATCCTGGAAAGATTGAAAAAATAAGGCCTATACTAAAGGACGACCAGGGACATGTTTTTGGTGTAAATCAAATATATGTAACTGGAAACAAATCTAAAGTTGGCTCTACTTATTATATTGATGAAGAAAATAGAGATAAGAATTTTGAAATGAAGCTCATTAATGGGCAAACGCTAAAGCTTACAGCTACTGGACCAGTTCCTGGAGCGATGGGCCCTGTATTTGAATCTATAAAAGTTATTAAATAACTAAGATAATTTTATTG
Organism: bacterium; assembly: GCA_023428375.1. Lineage (GTDB taxonomy): Bacteria > Babelota > Babeliae > Babelales > Babelaceae > JAEYYR01. Next base: position 149,408 of record JAEYYR010000003.1, read on the forward strand.
TAAATAACGTTTTATATGATACTTGTCCGAATGCATTTTGCACTGATTCAAGCGCATAGATAGTATCAACGTGCCAGCTTAAATTGAGCGGCATCGATTCAATAATTTTATTATTCATTTCTTTGGAAAGCCGCGCTAATGTAATGTGCGGCTTTATTTCATACTTTTTTTCATATTTAATATGAGTTTGGTTCAGAATTACATTTTCGATCGATTCAATGATGCTTGTAATAGGTTCTTTTGCAAGATCGGCCCACAACATTTTTGCATGAGTATTATGCGCCATTGATATTGAAATAATCTGCGCATCAAACGGAGTAATGGTTATCGAAGCTAGCGCATTTTTTAATGATAAAATCATGCTTTCTTCAACAGTGCCAATATACACCAACGTAGAATGGAGGTTTGCATATTCAATATACCGGCCCTTGAAATCCTGTTGAAAATATACTTGTAATGCCTGAAGTTCTTTTAAAATGTGATGTGGCGGTATCAGCGCAAAAAAAACTTTATGGAATCTAAGAGGTGCTAATTGCTGTCGCTGTTGTTGATCTAGGGTAATTTTTGTTGATGAAGCCATGGTTTAATCTTCTGTAGGTAAAACAGGAATATTATACTCTATTAAGCAATAGTTAATTGATTTTTCTGTTTCATTATCAAGAAAATTATGTACTTCAAGACCACTATCGGTAAACGCAAATTCGGGTTTAAAATCTAGAAAATAATAGTTTGCTCCATATTGAGCAATGCATAACGACGGATCTTCCAAATATTCATTCCGTGCATCTTTATGAGCCCATTGTTGCCAAGAGTTATTGCAGGGTGTTCTTTTAATATTCCAGCTTGCATACTTCCGCGGTATACTGATGTGTGATAATACTAGATTGTTCTTATTCTGCTTAATTTTTTCTAATAATTGAAACATTCCCGGCATTTGTAGAGCCTTGCTAATGGTAAATGAAATACCTTCAAGGTAAGTATCAGTATACGCTTCTTTTACACTAATGGAGTCTTTGAACGATTCAATATATACCGAGGCGCTTGGTTGAAAATCTATATATGAAGCTGGAGAGATTCGAACATAACAACCATCGGTGAATTTATTTTTAACCATTGCCAATAATTTTTCATGTTTTTCATGCGCGGTGAAAAATTCATCTCTTTCTTGACGGCCATGCGTGAATGCAAGAGTTGCAGGAATTCTCTTGAAAAAATCTTTTTTTAATTCATCAAGCAGCTTATCCCGCAAGAATGTGCGATAAGGATTATTCAACCATGGATCCAGTTGATAATAGTGATAATGCAGTGATGTTTGCCATTTGGCTTTCAGAAGATTGCTCACATGCCAATTTAAATGTCCTTGCAACACTTCAAAAACGTTAGTTAATCGACAAAAAGTCAGTTTGTCTTGGGCCAATTTACTATGCAAGGCGCATATTTTTTCTTTTTGTGTATCGCGCCATATATGTTGGACGTTGGGACGTGTGTGCTTATGGCGAGTAGATTGCAATTTGCTTTCCACCACCATTTTGAAATTTCGTGGAAATTCCACAGAGTGTATTACAGGCAAAAATAATAGAAAAACAGTTAACAGATAAATCATTGCTACGGCCTCTTTTTTATAAAAGAAGTATAGAGCCCGCAATTAAAAAGTAAATTTACCAAATATCAAGCGTGAGATCGTTAAATAATCCTTGTTGGGCTTTATAATGACCAACAAATGCAATCATTCCCGCATTATCGGTGCATAAAAGTGATGAGGGTGTGAAAAATTGAATTCCTTTATTTTCAGCAAACATACGCAACTGTTGTTTGAGGTATTTGTTTGCAGCAACGCCGCCAACAAAAGTAATAGCTTTAATTGAAGGGTGTTGTTCAAGTGCATATTTTAATCGATCAATAAAAATATCTTTGATACACACCAGTAACGAACTTGCAACATCTTGCTTGAGCTGTTCATTGTCAGGAAATAAAAACTTTTTGGTTTCCATGTCATAGGCGTTTTTATTAACCAAATCATACAGCACGGCAGTTTTTAAACCGGAAAAGCTAAAGCCATAGCCACGATTTTTTAAACGTGGATATTTAAAATAATCATTAAATTCAGCTTTTTCTGCCAATTTTTCTATAATTGGACCACCTGGATATGGCAAACCCATCATCTTTGCAATCTTATCAAATGCTTCACCGGCTGCATCGTCTTGAGTAACTCCCAAAACTTCATACTCCCCATACCCTTTAACAAGGTACAATGAGGTATGTCCGCCCGAAGCAGTTAAGCAAAGATGGGGAAAAGGCACTTGATTTTCAACGCAGGCGGAAAATGCATGACCTTCTAAGTGATTCACACCAATGATTTTTTTTTGTGCAGCGTAAGCCAATCCTTTTGCAAAACAGACCCCGGTTAGCAATGAACCAGGTAAGCCTGGTCGATTGGTGACCGCGATGACATCTATGTTCTCTAAAGGTATCTGAGCTTTTTCAAGCGCTGTTTGAACAACGCCTTGTAATTTTTCAAGATGCGACCGTGAAGCTATTTCAGGCACCACACCACCGTACAGTGCATGTTGGGATTGTGTATAAAAGGCATGAGATATGAGTCCTTTTTCCGTGGAATAAACTGCTGCTGCAGTATCATCACAAGAAGATTCTATGCCCAAAATGGTGTATTTCATAAATCATGCTATGGGAAGTAGGGTGATGGTTTGCGCATCTCGCGTTTCTTGATAAGCCGGTGCGGTATGCAATGGGCGTACATCAACGAGTTCTAGGGCGCAGAGGCCAAGTGAATCATCAAAGTCTTCCTGTGTTACGGAATTTTTCAATCGTAACGTGGGCAGTGCTATGATATTTCGTTCCTTGCTATCGTATTGTGCACAATGCAAATCTTCTACAAAATCAGGATTTATGTAAATCACAAAAGCGTTTTTAGGGATTTTATTTGATGTTTTTTTACTGGTAACTTCTTCGATATCCCAGGAATATTTAATTTTTTCACCTTCAAACAAGGTTCGACGAGTAATTCTGAACCAGCGAGCTTTCGTAGAATTTTTTAAGGAAAAACTAGTAACCGTGTTACCAACAGTGTCAAAGCAGGGTGCTTGGTCGAGTATAACTACGCTCATTGTTACAATTTCTTGATCATCATTGAATAAGCACCAACCTGAAGAAAGCTTAAGCCAACGTCCCTTATAAGAAGCCATCAATCCATCAAAATGTTCAATTTCAGGTGATGCTTTTATATTAAAACGATAAGTAAATTGGCGTTTGGCTGTAGGAATTACCGTGCTCGCAAAACTCCAATCAACTGCGGATAGAAGCAAAAGAAGAAAATAGAGTATATTCATAGGTTTCTAACGATAATTTTTTATTTTATCGTAACAAATTTTTTTCTTTTGCCCAATAATTACTTTGCGCATCTTGCGCTGCTGGTTTGTAAATCGTTAAGATAAGGCAGAATTAGCTATATGGAGTTTTATGGCATTTGTGAATTTTTTCAAACAAAAGTGGCAAGCTATTTTAGCGGTTGAGCAATCTCCTGAAAAGTTGGCGCGAGCTCTGACTCTTGGATTATGGATCGCATTTTCCCCATTTTTAGGTTTGCAGACGCCTCTTATTTTTATTATTGCTCCGCTCATGGGCCTTAGCTCATTTATTGTTTTTACAACCGTATATGTGGTGAACAATCCTTGGACGATGATTCCCATAATAGTTTTAGATTATTATGTAGGATATTTTATCGTCGAAAAATGGCTTGGCTTCAATCTTCATGCCTACAATCCTGGATTTATGACATGGGTCAATGAAAAGCTACAAAGATACCTGTCTTCTTACCTAGGAACGGCGCCTTTGTGCTTTTGGTGTTTCATATGTGGCGGTTTGGTGGTATCATTAATAGTAGCGTCTATAAGTTATCCTATTTTACGCTATTGTTGTAAACGTATTCGCCGAACGCGAGCCCATCATGAAGATTATAAGCACGAATAAAAAAGCATTCCACGATTATGAAGTATTAGAACGCCTTGAAGTTGGTATGGTTCTCAGCGGAGAAGAAGTTAAATCCCTTCGTGCTGGACATATTAACTTAGTTGGTTCCTTTGCGACTATCCATGATGGCGAATTATTTCTCATAAATGCCTATATTGCGCCATATTCTCACGCGTATTCAAAAGAAGTCGACATTTCACGTCGAACGCGAAAATTGCTCTTGCATAAAAAAGAACTCAATCGCTTGATTGGTGACATTGCGCGCAAAGGCATCACTTTAGTTCCGTTAAAGATTTACTTTAATGAAAGATCTAAAGTAAAACTTGAGCTTGGAATTGCAAAGCATAAAAAAGCGCATGCACGCAAAGAAGAATTACGTGAAAAAGACATTAAACGCGAAACATCACGTGAATTGCGTGGAAGATATAAATTCTAAACGTCCAGAGTTGTTTTAGGCAATCAATTATTGTTTTATTGATTCATTTTCTGCTAACTTATTTTCTAAATGTATAATTTAAATAAGATGGGCCTTTCTATGAAATCAATCGTGTTAACTCTTTTATTGTTACTTAATTCATTTGTCACTGCGGCAGAAGTGAATTTTGATCCCATTGTGCCAAGCTCGGTTATAAAAAAAATCACATTAAGTCTTCCTGTAATGAGATCTAAGGATCAAAAGAATAATCGAGAAATAAGTACCTCTGCTCCTCAAGATATTAATGCAATTTATTCTCTAGCTGAAAATAATAGCCGTATTAAAAAGTTATTAAATATAGCTCTTATCGAGAAAAAAAACGAGATATTTATAGAATCAAAAACCGCTGTTTCACCCTATGCATTTGAGAACCATACACTATGGCGCATTCTTCTTGATTGGGCGTACTCATCATTGGTAAATAAATCATTTGTTATGGGTTTAGGTGCATTTTTATCTGAATTGCAATCCGGTGATAATGAACCTTCATTCATTAGAAGAAATATTTTATTGCGGGATGCAATAACATTCAGTAAACTTCTAGGCTTTGAAGAAATATCACAGGTTCTTGCTGTATTTCGTGAAATGAATAAAAAAATCATGGAGCAATTAAAACCTGATCGTTACACTAAAGAATTTATTGCTGAGAGAGTTTTTCGACAATTTAGTGATCAATTTAAGCATATTGCGCAACTTGATGTAGATTTTGCTCGACGAATTGATCCGCAAATATTTGACAAAATTCTTGCACAGCCTAAATATGCTAATGCATTAACATCAGAATTAAATACTGACGATCTTAATAAAATGGCTGAGCTTGATTTACTTATTAAAGCTATGAAGACAATGCAGGAAGATGCATATAAATTTTATCCTGCATATATAGAAAAAACTTCAAAGCCAGTAACAGATGTCAGTCAGGAAAAAAAGATTGATACTATGGAGATTTAATGAGCTGCTATCGCGCATATGTGCTTATCATTCTAGAAAAAAATAACAAAGTTTTATTACTTAAGCGTAATGCGCACGCAACTTTTGGTGCAGGAAGTACCTCCTTAGTTGGCGGCAAGGTTGAAGAATGTGAAATGCTTAATGACGCAATTATTCGAGAAACATTTGAGGAAGTGGGTGTAACGATCGATAAAATCGACTTGAAATATGTTCATACCACCAATAAACGCTCAGAAAACATAATGATTATTGGCGTTTTTAAGGTTACCAAATGGCAAGGTGAGCCCTATAATAAAGAGCCAAAAAAACATGATGCTATGATTTGGGCGGATTATAATGCATTGCCCGATGATTTATTGCCCACTCACCGCAATATCATTCAAATGGTTAACCAGGGTATTATTTTTTCAGAATCATTTGAATAATTAAAAAATACTGCGTACTAGGATGCATTTATCATTACGCATTTTTTCTAGCTCTTCTTTAGTCGCTTTAAAATAAGCTATATCATTGTTTGATAATTGATTGGGATCTTTAAAATAGTCGCTTATTCTTTCCCATAAAGATGGTGTATATAATCTCGCAACAGTAGCAACTTTTGTTGTTTCTACATGAGGATAATGAGCATTTATTTTTTGGATATCTAAGATTTTTGCAGAAAATAATATTTTTTTATCGCTTTCGCTGTCTGCTCCGTTCAAAATTAAGGTAAGTGCTAAAGCTATTTTTTGCATATTAGTTCCTATGATTCATAATTTATTTGGATATATTTTTTTCACTTGAATGCAATGATTACTTTGCAATATGTCATATGTTGCGGGCGATGTTTTAAAGTAAGCATGTTGATTATTCTTAATAGAATTCTTATCCTGCAATATATCAAGAATTTTTTGTATTTTTGATGGATTATATTCAGAATATGTGCAATGCAATTTTAATTGGGGGCAGCATTTTTTTATTGTTTTAATATCTAAAACTTTTGCATAAAAATGCATAGTTTTGGGAACTTCTGTACATATTAAGAAGGTTGAAATAATAAAAAATATTTTTTTCATTTCCAGCATTCAATCTTATTGTCAAAAATTCTTTCTGTTTTGCCATCTGGATGATAAAAATATCGAATATCAACCCAGTTGTATCCTATTAATATTTCATGAATATTTCTTGGTGCAATAATATAAACGTGATCACCGTTCTTGGTATTGCTAGGTAAAAGATTATATTTTTTTAATTGTTCTGCATTTAAAACTTCGGCAACAACGCGAAATGTTTCTGCGTCCGTTGCCTGTATACTGTAATTCGTTACACTTGCAGACAACAACAGAAAAAGAATTTTATGCATTATGGCTTCCTTCGATTCATTTTTCATTTCATAGATATAATGAATCAAAAAGTAAAATGCAACTAAAAAATAATTTAAGTTAATGGAGTTTTTGTGATGCAATCGATGTATCGATGGTTTGGGTCATTATCCATAGGATTGAGATTAAACTCGCTTTCATCAAGCTTCTCACATATAGGATTATCTGCAAGAAAGATGAAAAATAGGAAAAATTGCGAGGGTTTATAAAATATATTTTTATCTAGCGCTGTAATTTTATTGTTTATCAATTGTACATCCTGAATAGTCGTAGCAACTGGTTCAAAGAAATTTGGTGATAATCCAGATAACATAGTATTGATCAAGGTGAGTTCTTCTAAGGAGGTTAATCCTTCTAAGAAATTTTCAGGCAGATTATAGAGTATTGTATTTGATATCTCTAGTCGCGCGACTTTCCCTGCATCATCAAATGGGCTTTCAGGAAAAAATGGATCGTATTGCATTGGTACCAGGAAATCGGACTGAATTTTTATTGATTTAATAGGTTCAAGATTAATCAAATCAAGACCATCTAAAGACGTAATGTGCTTGGTTATTGTATTTTCAGCATTATTTAATTTATCTATAATATGTAAGCGAAAACCACGATGCAATAATACTTTGTTTTTATTTTGAGGATAGAGTGTAATATAATCGCCGATGCTCATCTCATAGGGCTCAACATTGTCTGGCCAAGGTAAAACTTTATTGATATAGGCGTGCTTTTTTAATAATTTAAATGGCTCTTCCCCAAAGATTTGCAAAAGCTTGTCTTTGTCGCTCAAAAAATCACTAAAGTTTTTAGCAGCATAATGCTTGGAGATATACATCGCACATAATGCATTGAGCAAAAAATCAACTTCAGTAAATTGGGCTAATTTTACTAAATTAATAAAATCTTCCTCAGATATTCCTGCGATGGTTCTGCTAACAGCAGGTAAAGCGTTTTTAGCAATAATTGCTCCATCAGTACGTTGCAATAAAAACGGTGCTGGGAAATCTTTAAATTTCTTTTGGGATTCTATACCGTTCTTAATATTTTTAAGGCAATCCAGATAATATGCCAATGTGGTAGAATTAATGCCAAATTTTGCAAAAGAAATGCTGGTTTGTTTTTCATCAACAAAATTTGCTATATAGGGTGATAATTCGGCGATGTTTAGTGGCGCTGTATTGAGCGATCCATCGACGGCCTCAAAAGTAAGCATATCTGATTGAAGAGTTTCATGCGTTGTTTTTTGTTTCTTTGCTGGTTGTTCTTCGGCTGAATGCGTAAAAGAAACGAAACAGATACTATAAAGGAGTGTATTAATAATTTTTTTCATTGTGGTCCTATTTTTTTTATAGTATCCAATATTGAAGTTGGCATGCAATACTCTTTGATGTTTACATGATTATTGATTGACATTAACGAGGCCGATTATTACAATATGAATAATAATTCTTTGAATATTTCTCTATTCAAAAATACGGGGGCGTACTGGCTTCGACGTGTTTAGGATCTTGAGAAGAGCATGCCGAGCGTTGTCTGAGTGCTCGTAAAACAATTGGACAAACAATAAATGCAGAATATAATTCTGTTGCAGCTTTCGCTTAAGGGCGAACTCACTTGATAATCTAGTATGTCTATCTACCCTGATTATCTCGTATCATAGAGATAGAACTGTCACGCAAGGATTCTCGTGCGTAACGTGACTGTACACTCACGAGGCGACATCATAGTTCTCCGTCCTTGAGAGGATGATGTTTACAAATCAAGGACTAAGCATGTAGCGCTTATCAGGCGATTTTATGCGGACATGGGTTCGATTCCCATCGCCTCCACCATCTAAAAATCATTGTTTTGACTTCCTGGTTTCTATTAATATGAGTAATAGAATACATATAAGGAATATAAGCAATGCTCGTTTTTAATCAATTAAAGCAACGTTTTTTGCATGTTGCATCATTCTTTTTTATTGTTCTATCTTTTTTAAGCATCAATGCAGCCGAATCCAGCTATTCCTCTGCAAATATTTCATTGGATGAATTACCTGAAGTAATAACATTCAATATGAATGGCCAGATTGTGCCGGTTGATATAAAAACGCTTTTTGCCGGCAATAATGTGCAGGCTTTTCACTATTTTATATCTTCACGGGTTATAAGAGATGCTCTTTTAAATAAAGCAGCCCAGCAGCGTAATATTCCAATCGCCTTACCAATAAGACCTGATCAATTTCAGCGATTTGTAGAATTTTGTATTAAGTTAATAAACAATGATGCGAGGACCGCATTTAATATGGCATTTGATCCCCAAAAAGGTCTTTCTATATTGCAAGATTTAGATTTTGATCCTTTAGTATTAAGTCAGATTCAATCTATAGCGTTGCCGGCATCTTTTTCTAATATTAACGCCCTATCCGAAGATGAAGATGATGAAGAAATGGCTGATTATTCACGTTCATTACAAAAGACACTGCGCATTGTGTTAGCAAATAAAGAGCAAATGGTACTTGATAAAGATGTATTAGAGTATTTAAAATCGATTGATAATACATTAATTGCCAATTCTCTATCATACGATACGCCAGATAATGACATCATAACAATAACCTTACCAAGTTATGCAACAACATTTAGTTATTTAGAACTTCAAAACTTTTTAGCAGCCATCAGTGCAATATATGGCTATAATAAAAAACCAAGTGATATAGAAAAATTAATTGCTTTGCGGATGTATTTAGATAATGTACATGCACAAACTATTGCTGAAATTAACGAACAATTGAAAAAATTAAGAATTTATTCATTGTTTTTCAAATATAATGATTTTGCAACATATATAACTCTTTGGCGGAATATATTAGGTTCACAGGAAAAACAAATTGCAGTATTAACTGAGGTGCATGATACGCCTCATCTGACTTCAATAGATATAATTCGTAAAATTATTAACACCGAATTTTTTAATATTAATCCTCAGCATCTTACAATAACAAATCTAATACAATTGATTCAGCAATATCGACGATTGGCATACGTTTTGAATTACAATTTCATAGAACAATCCTTTAATCAATTAATTAAGATTTTGAGTAATATCGAGCAATGGTCATTGGTTCTTCAAAATAAAAGTATTGGTCAGCAACCAATAGACAAAATTAAAGCGCTAAAAAAAGAATTTGCAGACAATATATATAAACTCGCCCAAATTGGTGAGCGTAATTATCCATACAATAAGATTGCGGCAACATTTAGTAATTTTTTCAAGCCGATGCTTGAAAAAAATAACTTTGGATTTGCTATTTCTTATCTTGAAGACATGAAGATAATTTTTCGATCAAAAGAAAAATGATGAATATTTTTAAAATTTTTATTGCTGTATTAATTTGCTGTCCATTGACGGTATTGGGCAACGAGCAGTCGCTTCAGTCTACTGTGTTAATAGTTCATCCTAATGAGGTATTCGAACTAAATCCTCAGTACATACCCTTATTACGAACAATTAATGGATCATTAATTGAAGAGAAATTTACCTCGGAAAACAGTGATATAATTACTATTTTTATTTCAGAAAATTTTAATACAATTCAGTCATCCGAAATTACGCATTTGTTCGATACCTTATGGCGAATGTATAATACATCCCCAGACAATAAAATACACGATAGGCAATTCTTAGAAGGTGTACGATCATATTTGGAGAAATTAGAAAATGTTAATCAGATGACTTTGATGCAACATCTCGTTAATTTCAGAGTGCTGGCAGACTATTTTAAATACAATACTATTGTTAGAAAGACTGAAGGTTTAATTAATCTATTAAATTCACCCATGGCCCATGCTTTAAGCACAATTCATGCTCA